>NZ_CP045480.1:6470227-6790455 GCF_009429145.1 Amycolatopsis sp. YIM 10
CCACGCCGTAGCGGAGCAGCCATTGCAGCAACGGCGTCAGGAGCAGGTCGAACACCTTGGCGCACCAGGATTCCACGCCCAGCCCCGACCGCTGGATCAAGATGGAGAGCACCGACGCGCCATCCGGCCCGCGATACGGCAGCGCGGCGAAGGACAACGCGTGCTCCCCGTCCGCGAGGCGTTCGCGCAGCGGCTCGCGCCAGAGCGCACCGAGCGTTTCGTGGAACCGGTACGGGAGTTCGTCCAGCGCGCCGAAGAGCGGGTGGCGGACCGACACGCTGGCCACCTCGCCCAGCAGCTCGAAGCGGTACTGCTCGGTGAGCATCGGATCGGCGTCGCTGACCTGCTTCAGCCAGGCGGTGATCGCCGGGCCCGCCAGCGTGGCCGCCGAGTTGAGGCCGCGGTAGACCAGCGTGTTGCGCACCGACACGGCCGTCTTCACGTCACGGCGCTCCGGCCTGCCCACGTTCGCCAGTGTCCGCACTGTCTGATGTGGACGGTAGTGGTCGTGACCGGGCCCGAGGTCGACCAGCACGCCGGTGCTCAGCTCGGCGGCGTAGAGCGTGCCGATGATCTCGTCGGCCTGCCACGGGTGCACCGGTACCAGCAGGTAGTCCGCCGGATCGCCGTATTCGGCCAGCTGGGCGGTGAAATCGGCGCGCAGGTCCTGGTCGAGTTCCTCGGCGAGCAGGCGTTCCTCGCTGAGTTCGTCGATGCAGCGGAACTGGGCGTGGTCGCGGTGCACGGCGAACCAGCGCAGCAGCACGTCCGCCCCGGACTCCGGTGAGTACCGCTCGCGGTCGGTGGCCGAGAAGCCGACGCGGCCCTTGTTCAGCACCAGCCTCGGATGCCCGGTCAGGTAGCCGTCCGCCAGGTTGTAGTCCATAGTGGACAGAACAGCCGCGCTGGGCGCGCCGGCGATGCGGACGGCTTCGTTGGCCACCGTGGCGGTCAGCTCGGCGAGCACGTCCGCCAGGCGCAGCCCGCTCAGGCCGAGCGCGGCCCTGGCGTCCACCACCAGCGTGCGCGGATCGTCGGCGGGCGCGCTGGCCCCGTCGGCGATGCGCACCGCGCTGCCCGCCCGCACGGTCCACGCGTCGAACGCGCCCCGGCGCGCGCGGAACTCGTATCGCGCGCCCGGCAGCGTGAGCACCCAGCCGCGGTGGTCCGCGTCCGAGTCCGCCGGATCAGCGGGCTCCGGCCGCAGCAGCCCCTCGTAGGACAACTCCCCCAGCATCTTGTGCACGATGAGCGCTCCGGCCGCCCGCCACGCCGCGGCGGCGTCCGCGGGATCGTCGGTGGCCAGGGACACCTGCGCTGTCTCGGTCACGAGCCCTCCAGTCCGAACTTGGTGAACGCGGTGCGTTCCGGCAACCTGTAGACCGTACGCCCGGCGAGCGCGTTGAGAATGCTCGCCGAGCGCCACGCCGCCAGGCCGAGGTCAGGGGCGCCGACGCCGTGGGTGTGGCGTTCGGCGTTCTGCACGAAGAGCGAGCCGGTGACCTCGGGCGGCAGCTCGAGCCGGTGGTCCCGGCCGACCACCGGGCGCCCGCTGCCGTCGCGCGCGCAGTCGCCGGTGAACGGGCTCAGCGTTTCGGTGTACCCGGTCGCGGCGACCACCGCTCCCGTGTGGACGGTCGCGGTGGTGCCCTGCTCGACGTGCCGCACGCGCAGTTCGACCCCGGCCCCGGCCCGCCCCGCGCCGATCACCTCCACCCCGGGGGTGAGCGTCACGTCCGGCCAGCGGCCGCCGATGCCCAGCTCGTACAGCTCGTCGTGGATGGCCGCGATCGTCTCGGCATCGATGCCCTTGTACAGCTGCCACTGCGACGGGACCAGCCTGTCGCGCACCGGTTCGGCCAGGCCGTGGAAGTAGTCCGTGTAGTCCGGGGTGAACTGCTCCAGCCCGAGCTTCGAATACTCCATCGGCGCGAACGAGCGCGTCCGGCTCAGCCAGCGCAGTCCGTGCGGCCGGGCGCGCAGCAGGTCGAGGAACACCTCGGCGCCGGACTGCCCCGACCCGAGCACGGTGACCGACGGCGCGACGAGCAGTTCTTCCCGCGCACGCAGGTAATCCGCCGAATGGACGACGAGCACCTCAGGATCTCCGACGAGTTCTCGCAGCGGTTCCGGGACGCGCGGGGACGTGCCGACACCGAGCACCACGTTGCGCGCGGCCACCGGATCGCCCTCCTCGAAGGAAAGCGTGAACGCGTTCTCGGCGGTGTTCCAGCGCACGTCGGTCACCGTACGCCCGAACCGGCAGGACGGCAGCCGCTCGCTCGCCCAGCGGCAGTAGTCGTCGTACTCCGCGCGCGGGATGTGGAAGCGCTCGGAGAAGTAGAACGGGAAGAGCCGGTCCTTCGCGCGCAGGTAGTTCAGAAAGGACAGTTCACTGGTCGGGTCGGCGAGCGAGACGAGGTCGGCGAGAAAGGGCACCTGGAGGGTGGTGCCCTCGATGAGCAGGCCCGGGTGCCAGTGGAAACTCCGGCGGCGCTCGAAGAACACCGCGTCGAGTCCGGGCACCCCGGCGGCCAGTGCGGCCAAGGACAGGTTGAACGGGCCGATCCCGACGCCGGCCAGGTCCACCGGGCGGTTCACGAAAGAACCCGCTCCTCTCCGGCGGCGGTCATCTCCGCGGCCGTTTTCCCCACCAGCGCCAGCAACGGCCGGTAGTCCGCCGCGGTGGCCTCCGGGTTGAGCAGGGTCAGCTTGAGCCACACCTGCTCGGCGCCGGCCGGGCCGGTGGGCATGGTGGCCCGGCCGAGCACCGCGGTACCCGCCTCCAGCAGGGTCCGCCGGACCCCCGCCACCACCTCGTCCGACCCGCGCGGGCGGAAGAGCACAGTGGACAGTGAGGGCGCGGCCCACAGGCGCAGCGCCGGATCGGCGGCGATGTCCTCGGCGACCTCGGTGGCGGTGTCGCAGCAGCGCGCGACCAGCCTGCCGATCTCCCGGTGCCCGAGCGCGTAGAAGGTGACCGCCATGCGGAAGGCGTCCGGCCGCCGTGAGGTCCGGATGGAGCGGCCGAGCAGGTCCGGCAGCCCGGCCTCGGTGTCGTCGTCGGCGTTGAGGTACTCGGCGCGCACGTTCAGCGCGTTCAGCCGGTCGGCGTCGCGGCAGGCCAGCAGTCCGGCGGCGACCGGCTGCCAGCCGAACTTGTGCATGTCCAGCGCGACCGAATCGGCCTCGGCGAGCCCGGTCAGCAACTCGGCGTGCGCCGGGCTGAACAGGGCCATGCCGCCGTACGCGGCGTCCACGTGCAGGTGCGCGCCCGCGGCCCGGCACACCGCGGCGATCTCGGCCAGCGGGTCGATCTCACCGGTGTTCGTGGTGCCCGCGGTCGCCACCACCACGGCCGGTTCGGTGAGCGCCGCCAGTGCTTCGGCGAGCGCGTCGGGGCGGAGCCGGTCGCCGTCGCAGGCGACCACCACCGGCGCGGGCAGGCCCAGCACCCACGCCGCCCTCGCCACGCTGTGGTGCGCGTTGGCCCCGCAAACGGGGACCACGCGGTTGCCCGGCGCGTGCTCGCGCGCGAGCAGCAGGCCGAGCAGGTTCGATTCGGTGCCGCCACTGGTCACCACGGCGTCGGGAGCGGCCTCGCCGGGGAAGCAGACCCGGGCCAGCGCGGCGGTGAACTCGCGTTCCAGCTCACTGGCCACCGGCGCCTGGTCCCAGGAATCCATCGACGGGTTGAGCGCGGCGGCCACCACGTCCGCGGCCACCGAAACGGCCAGCGGCGGGCAGTGCAGGTGCGCGGCGCACCACGGATCCGCCGGATCGACCGAACCGGCGGCGAGCAGCGCGCCCAGTTCGGTCAGCGCGCGTTCCGCGCCGACGCCGTCGGCGAGCAGCGTTCCGCCGGGCAGCGCGGACGCCAGTTCCGCGGCCACCGCGGCCGGGCCCCCGCTCGGCGCCGGCCCGCCGCGCTCGGCCGCACCCCGCGCGAAACCCCGCAACGCGAAGGGAATCAGCTCGGCCAGCCGCTCGTGCCCGGCCGGCCCGCCGGCCAGTGCCGGACCCGGTTCCCCACGCGAGTTCGCCACCCGTCCTCCTTAGGTATGCCTACCCTGAGCAAGGGTACGGACTCCCGTTCCCCGCCTCATCATGTGGGGGGCCGGGCGCGCGGCGGTTCCGCCATCCGGTCTACGTCCCGCCGGGCGAGGTAGATTCGCCCGCGGAGGTGACGATCTTGCCGGTGCGGGTACTGGGCGCGGTCGCGCTCGGCGGTGCGCTCGGCAGCCTCGCCCGATTCGGGCTTTCCGTGGCGTTTCCGCACCCGCCGGGCGGTTTCGCGGTGTCCACAGTGCTCGTCAACGTGACCGGCTGCCTGTGCATCGGGGTGCTGTACACGGTCACCGCCAACCCGTTGTGGCGAGCGTTCCTCGGCGTCGGCGTGCTCGGCGGCTACACCACGTATTCGACCGCGGTGCTCGACGCGCTGCAGTCCGCGCGAACCGGGCACTGGCTCACCGCGTTCGGGTACACCTTCGGCACCCTGGCCGCCTGCCTGCTGGCCGTCGCGGCCGGAATGCGGCTCGCCCCGGTGCTCCGGCCCACCCGATCGGGCGAAGAATGACCGCGCTGCTCGTCGCCCTCGGCGGTGCGGCCGGTGCGGTGCTGCGCTATCTCGTCTCCCGCGCCCTGAACTCCCCGTGGGGCACGTTCGTTGCCAACGTCGCGGGTTCCGCGTTGCTCGGCTTCCTCACCGGCACCACGGGGGCGGTGCAGGCACTGCTCGGCGTCGGCCTCTGCGGTGCCCTCACCACCTACTCCACCTTCGGCCACGAAACCGTCGAACTGCTCAGGCGGGGCCACAGCGCGCGGGCGCTGGGTTACATGGCCGCCACCCTGGCCGCCGGCTTCGGCACAGCCGCGCTGACCATGCAGCTGTTCTCCTAGCGCGCCCAGCTGCTCAGGCGGGCCGCAGCGCCCGCACCTGTTCGAACGGGTCCCCGCCGGTGGGCAGCAGGGCGATCACCGGCGTGGTCAGCCCGTTGTCCACATAGGACTGGACACGTTCGCGGCAGGCCTCCGGGCTGCCGTGCACGATCAGGTCGTCGACCACCTCGTCCGGGATGGCCGCGTTGGCCGCCTTGCGGTCACCCGCCGCCCACGCCTGGTGCATCGGCGCGAGGATTTCTTCGCGGCCCAGCCAGTCGTGGAACTTCGCGTACACCGGCACGGTCAGGTAACTGCTGATCAGCAGGCGCCCGAGGCCGCGCGCCGCGTCGGCGTCCTCGGTGGGGCAGACGAAGATGCGCGCGGCAAGCTCCGGCTCCGGGCCGAGCACCGAACGCACCTTCGGCACGTCCGAAGGCGCGAGCCAGTTCGTGATGGCGCCGTCCGCCTCCTTCGCGGCCAGCTTGAGCATGCCCGGGCGCAGCGCGGCCAGCATGATCGGCGGCGCGGGGTCCGGGATGCGCTCCAGGCGGAACTTGCTGACCGAGAACGTCGGGTACTTCTCGGTCACCTTCTCCCCCGCCAGCGCCGCCCGCAGGAAGCGCAGGGTGTCGCGCGTCCTGGCGAACGGCTCGTCGAACTCGGCGGCGTTCCAGCCCTCGACGATCACCGGCGACGAGGTGCCGATGCCGAGCACGAACCGCCCCGGCGCGCATTCGGCGAGCGTCGCCGCGCTCATCGCGAGCAGGCCGGGACCACGCGTGTACACCGGCACGATCGCGGTGCCGAGGCGCAGCGAGGGCGCCCACTGCGAAGCCAGCAGCAGCGGGGAGAACGCGTCGGTGCCCGCGGTTTCGGCGGACCAGGCGTCGGTGTAGCCGAGGTCCGGCAGTTCCTGCACCAGTTCCCGGTGCGCGGCGAGCGGCACGCCGGTGAACGGGATGGTGATGCCCCAGCGGTTCACGCGTTCTCCTCCTGTCGGTGGGCTTCGAGTTCCCGGTGCAGCCAGCCGACCTGCAGGCGCAGCAGGTTCTCGGCGACGGCTTCGGTCTGCGGGGTCATGTGCGTCGCGCCCGCCAGCGGCAGGAACGTGTGCGGGCGCCCGGCGGCCAGCAGCGCCGAGGACAACCGGAGCGTGTGCGCGACGAACACGTTGTCGTCGGCCAGTCCGTGCACCAGCAGCAGCGGCCGCCTCAGCTCGCCGGCGTCGGCGATCAGCGAATTGCGCTCGTAGCACTCGGCGTCCTGCTGCGGGGTGCCCAGATAGCGCTCGGTGTAGTGCGTGTCGTACAGGGACCAGTCGGTGACCGGCGCGCCCGCGACCGCCGCGTGGAACACGTCCGGCCGCCGGAGCACCGCCAGTGCCGAGAGGTACCCGCCGTAGGACCAGCCGCGGATGCCCACCCGGCCCAGGTCCAGCGCGGGGTGCTCGGCCGCCGCCGCGTGCAGGGCGTCGACCTGGTCGGCCAGGGTGACCTCGGCGAGCTTGCGCGAGATCTCCTTCTCCCAGGCCGGTCCGCGCCCCGGGGTGCCGCGGCCGTCCGCGACCAGCACGGCGAAACCCTGGTCCGCCAGCCACTGCGGGCTCAGGAAGGCGTTGCGGCTCTGCAGCACGCGCTGCGCGTGTGGCCCGCCGTACGGGTCGAGCAGCACCGGCAGCTTGCCCTGCTCCGGCCGGTATCCGGTGGGCAGCAGCAGCGCCGCGCGCAGGCCGCGCTCGCCCAGCGTCAGCCAGGTCAGGTTCGGCTCCAGTCCGGGGTCCACTGTGGACGAGACCACCTTCGCCACCGGCTTCGCGTCGGCCAGCACGGTCACCTCGGGACCGCAGTGCTCCAGGCTCCACGAGGACAGCACGGTGACCGCGGCCGAACCGGCGCCGATGTGCACACCGTCCGAAAGGGACAGTCGCTCCACCCGGTCGCCGCTGGTGCGGAACACGTGGATCTGCGTCGGGTCCCCGGCCGAGGCGCTGAACAGCACCTCGTCGCCGACGTGCAGCACCGAGCGCACCTGCAACCCCGGTTCGGTGACCGGGCGGTTGTCCACGAACAGGCGGTAGGTGTCGTCGGCGACGCCGACCCGCACCAGCCTGCCGTCGGCGGTCCAGGCGGGCGAACCCGGCACCAGCTCGACCCAGTGCTCGTCGGTTTCCGCGTGCAGCAGGAAGGTCGAGCCGTCGCGCACGTCCACCGAACGGATCTCCAGCCGTCGCTGGTCGCGCGGCTGCACCGCGATCAGCGGCGGGCCACCAGCCGACCAGTGCACCGCGGCGAGGTACTCCCAGTCCCCGCGCTCGACGTCCACCCGGCTGCCGTCCAGGCCGATCAGCGCCAGCGAAACATCCACATTGGCCGATCCGGCGGCCGGGTAGGACACGGTGTGCGCGCCGGTCTCCGGGTGCGCGGGATCGGCGATGGTCCAGTCCGGCACCGCCTGGCCGTCACTTCGCTCGACCAGCAGCCGGTCGCCGTCGGGTGACCACCAGTACCCGCGGGCGCGGCCCATCTCCTCGGCCGCGATGAACTCCGCGAGCCCCCAGGCGATGTGCTCGCCCGGCTCGTCGACCAGCAACCGGTCGGTCCCGGTGGCCGGTTCGACCACGCGCAGCCGCCGGTCGCGCACGTAGGCCACGTGCGTGCCACCGGGGTTCGGCCGCGGATCGATCACCGAGGTGTCCACCAGCGTGGTGATCGCCCCGGTGTCGAGGTCGACGGTGTGCAGCTTGCCGGACAGGCTGAAGGTGGCCAGCCGGAAGGCGGCGTCCACCGCGTAACCGACCACCCCGCCGGAGGTCTCCCGGCTGCGCTCGCGGCGGGCCCGCTCCTCGGGCGGCAGGTCCTCCTCGCCGGGCAGCAGCTGAGCGGCGTCGACCACCTTGGTCTCGGTGCCGGTGCCGAGGTCGAGGTTCCACAGGCTGTTCCGGCGGTCGACGCCGGACTCGGCGCGCAGGAACAGCACGCGGGCGCCGTCCGGCGAGATCCGGAACTCCTTGGGCGCGCCCAGGGTGAACCGCTGGGTGCGGGCCTGTTTCCGGAGGAAGGAGACGTCGTCACTCACGGGCAGCAACTCTGTCAGACGCCCCGGCGGTTTGGCTACGGCAGTGCTTTCGCCGCGTCCAGCTCGGCCAGCTGGGCCGCCACGTCGTAACCGGGGTCGGGGTAACCGGGCGCCATCTCGCGCAGGGTTTCCAGCAGCAGCCCGGCGACCACCCAGTTGCGGTACCACTTGCGGTCCGCGGGCACCACGTACCACGGCGCGGCGGCGGTGGCGGTCTGCCGCAGCACCCCGCGGTAGGCGCGCTGGTAGTCGTGCCAGCGTTCCCGCGCTTCGAGATCGTCCGGTGTGTACTTCCAGCGCTTGGCCGGGTCGAGCAGGCGGGCGCGCAGCCGCCGCAGCTGTTCTTCCGGGGAGATGTGCAGGAACACCTTGAGCACCGTGGTGCCGGAGTCGGCCAGTTCGCGTTCGAAGGCGTTGATCTCGCGGTAGCGCTGCTTCAGCTCCGCCCCGGCGAGCTGCCCGAGCACCCGCGGCACCAGCACGTCCTCGTAGTGGGAACGGTCGAACACGCCGATCTGCCCGGCGGCGGGCGCCACCTTGCGCACGCGCCAGAGGAAGTGGTGCCGCCGCTCGGCCGGGGTCGGCTTCTTGAACGCCTGGTACCGCACGCCCTGCGGGTTCACCATGCCGAGCACGTGGCGGACCGTGCCGCCCTTGCCCGAGGTGTCCATGCCCTGCAGCACCAGCAGCACGCTGCGCTCCCCCTCGGCGAACAGCCGCTCCTGCAGGTCGTCCAGCTCGGCGCCGAGCGCGGGCAGCTCCTCGAGCGCCTTGCTCTTCTTGCGGGGCCCGGCCGGCCGGTCGCCGGGGTCCGGCAGGCCGTCGCTCGCGGCCCGGAACACGTCACGCACGGTCATCCGGCGACACTAGAACAGTGATCGCGGGCGCGCATCGGTGGTCACCCAGCCCGGCTCACAACGATTCGTGCCCGAGGCCGGTCAACTGCGCAACGAACGCCGGGCAGAAGCAATGATTTCCGGATGAAGGTTCCGCGAGCAGCACCTAACCTGATCGCATGACGACCTCCGCCGCCGGATACTCCGCCGCCGAGTACGTGGCCCTCGACGAGCACTGGGGCACGCACAACTACCACCCCCTGCCCGTGGTCATCGCCGAGGGCGAAGGCGCCTGGGTCACCGACGTCGACGGCAAGCGGTACCTGGACTTCCTGGCCGGTTACTCCGCGCTCAACTTCGGCCACCGGCACCCGGCGCTGGTCGCCGCGGCGACCGAGCAGCTGAACCGGGTCACGCTCACCTCCCGCGCCTTCCACCACGACCAGCTCGGCCTGTTCTGCCGCGAGCTGGCCGAGCTGACCGGCACCGAGCTGGTGCTGCCGATGAACTCCGGCGCCGAGGCGGTGGAGTCCGCGGTCAAGATCGCCCGCAAGTGGGCCTACCAGGTCAAGGGCGTGCCGGACGGGCAGGCGGAGATCGTCGTGGCCGGCTCGAACTTCCACGGCCGCACCACCACCATCGTCTCCTTCTCCACCGACGAGACCGCGCGCGCCGATTTCGGCCCGTTCACCCCCGGTTTTGTCACCGTGCCCTACGGCGACGCCGACGCGCTGCGCGCGGCGATCGGCCCCCGGACCGCGGCCGTGCTGCTCGAACCGATCCAGGGCGAGGCCGGCGTGATCGTGCCGCCGGAGGGCTACCTGGCCGAAGCGCGGCGGCTGTGCGACGAGACCGGCACGCTGATGATCGCCGACGAGATCCAGTCCGGTCTGGCACGCACCGGCACCCTGCTCGCGCTCGAGCACGAGGGCGTCCGCGCCGACGTGTACACGCTCGGCAAGGCGCTCGGCGGCGGCATCCTGCCGGTGTCCGCGGTGGTCGGCTCGCGTCAAGTGCTCGGTGTGCTGCGGCCGGGCGAGCACGGTTCCACCTTCGGCGGCAACCCGCTCGCCTGCGCGGTGGGCCGCGGTGTGGTCCGGTTGCTGGCCACCGGCGAGTTCCAGCAACGCTCCAAGGACCTTGGCGCGCACCTGCACGAGCGGCTGGCGAAGCTGGTCGGCAACGGCCTGTCCGCGGTGCGCGGGCGCGGGCTGTGGGCCGGGATCGACATCGCGCCCGGCGGCCCGACCGGCCGTGAGGCCTCGCAGGCGCTGGCCGGGCTCGGTGTGCTGTGCAAGGAAACCCACGGCCACACCCTGCGCCTGGCCCCGCCGCTGGTGATCGAACAGGACGAATTGGACAGTGGCATCGAAGCGCTGGCCGAGGTGATCGGCGCGCGGTAGGCCGGATCTGGTTAGCTCCCCCCAGAAGTGGCGGAGGGAGCCGAAATGGTCAGCGGGCGGCGCGAAGCGGCGGAACTGCGAGTGGTCCAGGATCCGGACGAGGTCCGGGCGGAGGGCAAGGCCCTGCGTGAGGCGACGCCGCCCTCCGCGCACGACCACGAAGCGGCCGGTGCCCGGCGGCCCGGCGTGCTGGAGTTCATCGAATCCAGCAACGCCGGGCGCCTGCCGTCGCTGGTGCCGCTGCGGATGGGCCGGATGGTCTCGTCGCCGTTCTCCTTCTTCCGCGGCGCGGCCGGGCTGATGGCCGCCGATCTCGCCGAAGCGCCGAGGAGCGGCCTGATCGCGCAGATCTGCGGGGACGCGCACGCGGCGAACTTCGGCCTGTACGGCACGCCGGACGGCGAGATCGTGATGGACATCAACGACTTCGACGAGACCGTGCCCGGTCCGTGGGAGTGGGACGTCAAGCGGCTGGCCACCAGCCTGGTGCTGGCGGGCCGCGAGGGCGGCGTCTCGGCGTCGAAATGTCTCGAAGCCGCCGAGGACGTGGTGAAGTCCTACCGGCGGACCGTGCGGAGCCTGGCCGAGCTGCCGTTCATGCAGTCGTGGAACGCGCTGCCCAACGCGTCCGCGCTGAGCCGGGTCAAGGCCGACGAGCTGATCGACGACTTCGCCGAGGCGGCGGCGAAGGCCCGCAAGAACACCAGCGCCAAGGTGGTGGCGAAGTGGACGCGGGAGAACCGGTTCATCACCGAGCCGCCCGTGCTGACCAGGGTGGACGACGCCACCGCCGAGGCGGTCACCGGCGGCCTGGTGTCCTATGTGGACACGCTGCGCGAGTCGCGGCGGAATCTGATCACCCGGTTCGGGGTGTCCGATGTGGCCTTCCGGGTGGTCGGCACCGGCAGCGTCGGCCTGCGCAGCTACGTCGCGCTGCTGCGTGGCAACACCGACGAATCGCTGGTGCTGCAGGTCAAGGAGGCCCGTCCGTCCTCTTTGGAGCCTTATCTGGACTGCCCGCCGGCCGAGCACGAGGGTCAGCGGATCGTGCACGGAGCGCGGCTGGTGCAGGCGGAGACCGACATCCTGCTCGGCTGGACCACGATCGAGGGCCGGTCCTTCATCGTGCGCCAGTTCCGCAACATGAAGGGCGACATCGACCCGACCGCGCTCAAGGGCAACCACCTCGACGACTACGGCAGGCTGGCCGGGGCGCTGCTCGCCCGCGCGCACGTGCGCTCCATCGATCCGCGCCTGCTCGCCGGCTACTTCGACGAGGACGAGGAGATGGACGAGGCCGTGGGCCGGTACGCGGTGCGCTACGCCGACCAGACCGAGGCCGATCACGCGGAACTGGCCGCCGCCGTGGCGAGCGGGCGCGTCGAAGCCGAGATCGAAGCCGACGACTGAGCACCCTGCTAATGTGCCCTAGGCCACCGCGACAACACGGAGTGGAATGCCGGAGACAGACAAGGACTTACCCAAGTACCACCGGATCGCGGCCAGCATCCGCAGCCGGATCGTCTCCGGCGAGCTGCCGCCCGGCGCGAGCGTGCCGTCGGAGCGGCAGCTCGCCGAGGAGCACGGCGTCGTGCGGCCGACCGCGGCCGAAGCGCTGCGCCTGCTGCGACACCAGGGCTACGTGGTGAGCAGGCACGGCTCGGGCACCTTCGTGCGCGAGGACCTCCCGGGCGCGCACGGCCACCGCTTCGCCCCCTCGCGCACCATCGACGTGAGCTTTCCCGCCGACGCCGGGCTGGTGGTGCTGCTCGCCGAGGAAGCCGTGGTGCCACCGCATGTGGCGGACGCGTTCGGCACGGCGGCCGGTCACCGCGGGGTCCGCCGCCAGGTGCTGATCAACGACGCCGACGGCACCCCGGCGGAGCTGCGCACTTCGTGGTTCGGCGGCCAGGTCGCCGAGCGGGCGCCGGAACTGCTGGACACCGGCCTGGCGCCGGCCGCGGTGGACGAGTACGTCACCGAACGGGCCGGGCCCAAGCCGTCCTTCGGCCGCGACCAGGTCCGTGCCCGGCTGGCCACCGCCACCGAGCGCAAGCGGCTCCAGCTGCCCGGCGCTTCGGCCGTGCTCGAAGAGCACCTCGTGGTGTTCGATGCCGAGGGCAGCGCCTTCCGCTTCGACGAGTCCGTCTTCCCCGCCGAGATGTGGAAGGTACTGCATCCCTACCCGCTCTCCTGAGCCGCCGTTCGAAGTGGACTATGCCACTCTAGCCGACGGGTGGCCCAGTCCACAAGTCAGCGCACGCGGTCGACCCTTCCCTCGGTCCACACCGGCTCGTCCACCTCGCTGACCTCGCCCGATGCCGCGAACAACACGTACCGGTCGAACGAGCGCGCGAACCACCGATCGTGCGTCACCGCGACCACCGTGCCGGTGAACTCGGCGAGCGCCTCCTGCAACGCCTCCGCCGAGATCAGGTCGAGGTTGTCGGTCGGCTCGTCGAGCAGCAGCAGCGTCGCCCCGCTCAGTTCCAGCAGCAGCACCTGGAACCGCGCCTGCTGCCCGCCCGAGAGCGTTTCGAACCGCTGGTCCCCGGCGGCGGCCAGGCCGTAGCGGCTGAGCGCGGCCATCGCCGTGCCGCGGTCCACGCCGGGCCGGGTGTCCTCGCCGCGCCACAGCAGGTCGACCAGGGTCCGGCCGAGCCACTGCGGATGCTGGTGCGTCTGCGCGAACAGGCCGGGCACCACGCGTGCGCCGAGGCGGCACTCCCCCGTGTGCGCCACGCCGTCGTCCCCGCCGAGCAGGCGCAGGAAGTGGCTCTTGCCCGAACCGTTCGAGCCGAGCACGCACACCCGGTCGCCGAAAAAGACCTCCAGGTCGAACGGGCGCATCAGCCCGGTCAGCTCCAGGTTCTCGCAGGTGATCGCCCGCAGACCGGTCCGGCCGCCGCGCAGCCGGGGTTTGACCTTCTGCTCCTTGGGCGGCAACGGTGGCGCGCCGCCCTCCTCGAACTTGCGCAGCCGGGTCTGCGCCGCCCGGTAGCGCGAGGCCATGTCGTCGCTCATCGCCGCGGCGCGCTGCAGTGAGCGCACCAGCTCGATCAGCTGCTCGTGCTTGTCGTCCCAGCGCCGCCGCAGCTCCGCCATCCGCTCCCAGCGGGCGAGGCGGGCCTCGTGCCAGCGGCCGAACCCACCACCGTGCACCCAGGCTGTGCCGCCCTCGAGAGTGACGATGTGGGTGGCCGCCGCGGCCAGCAGTTCGCGGTCGTGGCTGACCAGCAGCACCGCCTTGGACGTCTCGGCCAGCCGTTCCTCCAGCCAGCGCTTGCCGGGCACGTCGAGGTAGTTGTCCGGCTCGTCGAGCAGCAGCACCTGCTCGGGCCCGCGCAGCAGCGCTTCGAGCACCAGGCGCTTCTGCTCACCGCCGGAGAGCGTGCGCACTTCGCGGAACCGCGCGCGGTCGTACGGCACGCCCAGCGCGGCCACGGTCACCGTGTCCCACAGAACCTCCGCCGCGTACCCGCCTGCTTCGCCCCACGCCGAAAGCGCTTCGGCGTACCGCATCTGGGTGGTTTCGTCGTCGGTGTCCATCAGCAGCAGCTCGACCGCGTCGAGTTCGGCGGCGGCCGCGCGCAGCGCCGTCGGGGCCACCGCGAGCAGCAGGTCGCGGACCGAGCGCTCGTCCCGTACCGAGCCGATGAACTGCGGCATCACCGCGAGCCCGCCCTGCGCCTGCACCGCGCCCGAGAGCGGGGTCAGCTCACCGCCGAGCAACCGCAGCAGCGTGGTCTTGCCCGCGCCGTTGTCGCCGACCAGCGCGGTGACGTGGTCCGGTCCGACGCGGAACGACACGTCTTCGAACAGCTGCCTGCCGTCGCTGAGCCGGTAGGACAACGCGCTCGCTTCGAGATAACCCACTCCCGCATGGTGTCCGACCACCGGCGCGGAGGCGATCGAATTATCCTCGGTGGCATCGAACGGGCGACGAGGATCAGGACCGGGGTCACGCTGGGCACGGCGCTGGCCGGGTTCGCCGTGTTCTCCTTGCTGGGCCTGCTCCTCGCCGGTGACCGCGGTTTCTCCGCACCGGACGCGCGGATCGCCGGAGCGGTGGAGAACACCTTGGGCGGCAACGAGTTCCTGTTGCGCCTACTGGTGTTGCCCACCGAACCGTACGTGCTGCTGCCCGCGCTGGCGCTGCTCGCCACCGCCTGCGCGGTCCGGCGCCACTGGACCGGGCTGGCATTGACCCTGGCGGCGCCGTCGATCGCGGTCATGCTGTCGAGCTGGGTGCTCAAGCCGTGGTTCGGCCGGTACTACGACGACCACCTCGCCTACCCGAGCGGGCACACGGTGAGCCTGGTCACCACGCTCGCCGTGGTGGTGCTGTTGATCCGCACCGCGCGCACAGCGCTGCTGGTGGCACTCGCGGGCGTCGTGCTGACCGCGGGCGCCGGGATCGGCATGATCGGCCTGCACTACCACTACGCCACGGACGTGGCCGGTGGCGCCGGGCTCTCGGTCGCGGTGGTGCCGGTGGTCGCCGCGCTGGTCACGACCGCGACGCGGACTCGGCGTCCCGCGCGAGCGCGGTCAGGCGGCTCACCGCCCGCAGGTACTTCTTCCGGTACCCGCCCTGGAGCATCTCCTCGGTGAACAGCGCCGAAAGCGGTTCACCCGAGGCCATCACCGGGATCGCGCTGTCGTAGAGCCGGTCGGCGAAGGCGACCAGCCGCAGGGCCACGTTCTGGTCCGGGGCCGCGAAAACCCCGCGCAGGTGCACCATCGGCACCCCGCGCACCAGCCGGCCGTACCGCGACGGGTGCAGTTTCGCCAGGTAGTCGCACAGCTCGGCGAAGTCGTCCACAGTGGACTCCGGCACCGCCGACGCCGACGCGTCCAGCTCGGCATCCGAGACGGGCGGCGGGGCTTCGGGCAGGCCGCGGTGGCGGTAGTCGGGACCGTCCACCCGCACCACACCGAACCGCGCGGACAGCGACTGGATCTCACGCAGGAAGTCGTCGGCGGCGAACCGGCCCTCCCCCAGCTTGTCCGGCAGCGTGTTCGAGGTGGCCGCGACAAAAACCCCGGCGTCGGTCAGCTCGCGCAGCAGCCGGGTGACCAGCATGGTGTCGCCGGGATCGTCCAGTTCGAACTCGTCGATGGTGAGCAGCCGGTGCGCGGACAGCCGCCGCACCGCTTCGGCGAAGCCCAGCGCGCCGACCAGGTGGGTGAGTTCGACGAAGGTGGCGTACGCCTTGGGCGAGGGCGAGTCGTGCCAGATCGAGGCGAGCAGGTGGGTCTTGCCGACACCGAAGCCGCCGTCCAGGTACAGCCCCGGCTTGCCATGGTCGGCGCCACCGTCGCCGCCGAACAGCGTGCGCCACTTCGACTTCTTCGCCTTGCTCGCGGCGGTCACCCTGGCCGCGAACGCCGAGCAGTCGCGCACCGCGGCGGCCTGGCTCGGCTCGTCGGGGTTCGGCACGTAGGTCTCGAAGCGGACGCCGTCGAACCGCGGCGGCGGGACCAGCGAGCCGATCAGCTCCTCCGCGCCCAGCTGGGGGTCGCGATCGATCAGGCGTGGGGGCATGCGGGCGAGCGTAACCCGTGCTGGGATGGGGGCGTGCGACAGCTCTGGCCCCAGAACGGCTCCCGGAACGACCTCACCACGGCCGATCTCGAACGGCTCTACGGCTACCCCGAAGAGCTGTCGAAACCCTGGGTGCAGGTCAACTTCGTCACCTCGGCCGACGGTGCGGTCACCGTGGCGGACAAGTCGGAGGGCCTGTCCCATCCGGCGGACAAGCGCATCTTCGGCATCGGCCGCGCGCTGTGTGATGTTGTTCTCGTCGGCGCGGGCACGGTCATCGCGGAGAACTACCGCGGGGTGCGGCTGGGCGAGCAGCGCGTCGAAACCCGCCGGAAGCTCGGCATGGCCGAGATCCCGCCGATCGCGGTGGTCACCGCGCGGTGCTCGATCGAACCGGATTCGGCGCTGTTCACCGACGCGAAGGTCCCGCCGATCGTGCTGACCACCGAGGGCGCGCCGAAGGCCCGGCGGGAGGCGCTCGCCGAAGCGGGTGCCGAGGTGATCATCGCCGGTCCGCTGACCGTGGACCTGACCGCCGCGCTGGAGGAACTCGGCCGCCGCGGGCTGCGCCGGGTCAACTGCGAAGGCGGGCCGCACCTGTTCGGCGCGCTGATCTCGGAGAACCTGGTCGACCAGCTGTGCCTGACCGTGGCGCCGCTGCTGGCCGGGGCCGGCGCCGGGCGCATCGCCGAGGGGCGCGAAACGCTGGTGCCGCGAGAGCTGGCGCTGGCTTCGATCCTGCACGAGGACGGGTTCACCATGTTCCGGTACCGGCGACCCTGACCATGGCGGAGGAGCAGAGACCGGACCAGGCGCTGCTGGCCAGGGCCGCGGCGGGTGACCCGCACGCGTTCGACCAGCTGGTCCGGCGCCACACCCCGCGCATGTACCGGGTGGCGCTGCGGATCACCGGCAACTCGGCCGAAGCCGAGGACGTGGTGCAGGACGCGTGGATCTCGGCCTGGCGCGGGCTGTCCGGGTTCCGCGCGGAGTCGGCGGTGTCCACCTGGCTCTACCGCGTGGTCACCAACGCGGCGCTGGCGTACGTGCGCCGCCGCAAGCCGACCGTGTCGCTGGACACCGGTGACGGGCTCGAGGGTGGTCACCAGCTCGCCGATCTCCACGCGAACCCCGAGGGCCAGGTCGTGCGTGCCGAACAGGTGGACGCCACGCTGCGCGCGATCGCCGACCTCGACGTCAGCCAGCGCGTGCCGCTGGTGCTGCGCGAACTGGAAGGGCTGAGCTACGAGGAGGTGGCCGAGGTGCTCGAAGTGAGCGTCCCGGCCTTGCGTTCCCGGTTGCACCGCGCGAGGGTGGCCCTGCTCGCGAAACTCAAGGAGCTGCGATGAGCACGGCACCGGCCGAGGACCCCCGGCAGGACCCCGACTGGCACCTCGTGCGGGCGGCGGCCCGCACCACCGTGCCGACGCCGCCGGGACTGGTCGACCGGGTGCTGCGCTCGGTGCGCGGGCTGCGCGGTGGCTCCGCCGAGTTCGAGTACGACCAGGAGGGTGGCAAGCTCCGCGTCTCCGAATCGGCGCTGGTGCTGCTCACCAGGCGCATCGCGGCCGACCTCGGCAGGCGGATCGGCGGGTTGCACGTGGCCGCGGTCGCGCTCGAACGCGAAGGGCTCGAAGTGCTCACCACCGTCCGGTACGGCGTGCCCGCCGACGAAGCGGCCGAAGCGCTGCGCGTCGGGCTCAGCCGGGCGCTTTCGGCCGAACTCGGCGAAGCGGCCCCCACGGTGAACGTGCACGTGGTGGACGTCCACCTGGACTGATTCCCGCTCCACTCACCCGTTCGAGGGACGCTGCGGAATGGCGCCGCGCCCGCGCCCATCGTACGAATAGCGAACAACGGTTGGGAAAGGAGCGGCATTCACATGGCGCAGACCAGCGCGACGAACTCGGGTACCACCCCGGCACTGCGGACGGGGTCCACCCCGGTGCTCAACGAGGACGGGGCTCAGGGCAAAACCACCATCGCCTCGGCGGTGGTGCAGAAGGTGGCCGGGATCGCCGCCCGTGAGGTGTCCGGCGTGTACGCGCTCGGCGGGGGTGTCTCCCGCGCGTTCGGCGCGATCAAGGAGCGCATCCCCGGTTCCGGCACGGTGACCACCGCCGGGGTGTCGGTGGAGGTCGGCGAGAAGCAGACCGCGGTCGACCTCGACGTGGTCGTCGAGTACGGCGCGCGGATCGTGGACGTGGCGCGCGCGGTGCGGCGCAACGTGATCAGCACCGTCGAGCAGATCACCGGGCTCGAGGTGATCGAGGTGAACATCGCGGTCAACGACATCCACCTGCCCGAGGACGACGACACCGAGGACAGCACCTCACGGGTCGAGTGATGACCACCGCTGGATCCGGCACCGGCCGGCCGGGCGCGCTGGCCGACGAGATCGCGAGCGCGGTGCTCGCGCATCCGTCGGTGGTCCGGCTGGCCGGGGGTGCGGTCACCTACCTGCCCGGCCGCCGGGTGGTCGGCGTGCGGGCCGACGGGCCGGGGATCGAGGTCGCCGTGGTGCTCCGGCTCGACGGCCCGCTGCCCGGTCTCGGCGCCGAACTGCGCGAGCGGGTGCGCCGGATCGCCGGGGACGTTCCCGTCGACATCGAGATCACCGACGTCACCCTTACCCAAGGAGCCAAGGAAGAATGAACGCTACGCAGACCGGAATCCTCGCGGGGCTGGTACTGGGCCTCGCGGCGAGCCAGAGCTTCACCGCCTTTCTCGTCACGCTCGCGGTCGGCGTGATCGGCCTGGTGGTCGGCCGGGTGCTCGACGGTGAACTGGACCTCGGCGACATGTTCGGCAAGGGCCGGGACCGGTGACCGCACTCGACGTGCGACCGGCCGAAGCGCTGGCCGAGGCCGAGGAGCGCGGCACGCTGAGCATCGACCACTCGGTGGTGCGCAAGGTCGCCCAGCGCGCCGCCGACCAGGTGCCCGGCACGGCCGAGGTGGAGCGCAGGGTGGCCGGGCTGGGCCTGGGCAGCCACGGCGCCGGCGCGAAGGTCTCCGGCCGGGACAACGACGTGGATCTCGCGCTCGACCTCGCCCTGCACTACCCGGCCCCGGTCCGCACCGTGGTCGGCGAGGTGCGGGAGCGGGTGACCAGGGAGGTGGAGCACATCACCTCGTACAAGGTGCGCTCGCTGGCGGTGACGGTTTCCGCGCTGCTGCCGGAACCCCAGCCCCGAGTGCGATAGGAGGAGCTTCGCGGTGCGTGTTTTCGTCCGTTTGCTTTCCACCCTGCTCGGCCTGGCCGTCGCGGTCGCCGGCGCGCTGCTCGCGGTCGAGGTCGGCTGGCACTGGTGGCGCCCGGCCGACGCGCCGCTGATCGTGCCGTGGCCCGACTGGCAGGCCTCGCTGTCCACCATGAACTGGGCCGGCGGTCCGGTCCGGCTGGTCGCCGCGCTGGTCGCGGTGACCGGGCTGGTGTTGTTGCTGTTCGCCGCTTCGGCCAGGCGGCGCGCGGTCCGGCTGACCGATCCCGCCGAGGAGGTCAGCGTGACCACCACCCCGCGCTCCCTGGCGCGGCTGGTCGGCAGGCACGTGCGTGCCGAGGACAACGTCACCGGCGCATCGGTGACGGCCAGCGCGAAGAAGGTGCGGGTGCGCGCCACCTCGCGGCTGTCCACCGAGGGCGACCTGCGCCCGGAACTGCTGGAGACGGTGCGCGCGCTGGTCGCCGACGTCCCGCTGGCGCGCACGCCGAAGGTGTCCGTGGTTGTCGACTCCCCGAAGGACCGCCGATGAAATCCGTCGCCAGCAAGGCTTTGGCCAGGTCCTACCGGGCCGAGCGCACGCTCACCTCACTGGTCGGCCTGCTCGCGCTGGCCGCCGGGGTGCTGGCGCTGGTGGTCGGGCAGGGATGGCTGGGCACCTTCCGCGCGCAACGGGCGGTGCTCGACCCGATCGCGGTGGACTGGCTGGGCCGGGAACCCGTGCTCGCGAAGATCGCCGCCATCGTGCTGGGCGTGGTGCTGTTCGTCTTCGGGCTGTGGTGGTTCTTCCGCTCGCTGCGGCCCGAGGGCAGGCCGGACCTGATACTGGACCGCACGCCGGGTGAGGAGCTGACCGTCACCGCCGCCGCCATCTCCGGTGCCGTGCGTGCCGACGCGGAATCCGTCGAGGGCGTGAGCCGGGCCAGGGTGCGCGCGGTGGGTGACCCCGCTTCGCCCGCGCTGCGCATGGAAATCTCGCTGAGGGAGGGCGCCGACCTGAAAACCGTGTGGCAGGAGCTGGACTCGCGCGTGCTCACCCGGGCGCGGGAGTCGCTCGGCGTGGACACCCTGCCGACCGCGGTACGCATCGACCTGGACGCCGGTGGCAAGCAACGCGTGAAGTAACCCGCACGGGCGTCACCGGTTCAGCCAGCGGCTCATGCAGGAGAGCAGTTCGCCGGCGTCCACCGGCTTCGTGACGTAGTCGCTGGCGCCGGCGGCCAGGCTCTTCTCCCGGTCCCCCTCCATCGCCTTCGCGGTGACCGTGATGATCGGCAGCCCGGCGAACCGCGGCATTTCGCGGATCGCCGCGGTGGTGGCGTAACCGTCCATCTCCGGCATCATCACGTCCATCAGGATCAGGTCGATGTCCGGGTTCTCCAGCAGCACGTCGATCCCCAGCCGCCCGTTCGGCGCGTGCACCACGTCCATCCCCTGCAGTTCCAGCATGCCCGCGATGGCGAACACGTTGCGCGCGTCGTCGTCGATGAGCAGGACCTTGCCGCCGGCCAGGTGGCGTTCCTCGGTCACCGCCGGGGCCGCCTCCGGTTCCGGCGGTTCCTCGGCGACCCGCACGGTGATCTCCGCGCGCAGCTGGTCCAAAGAGGACAGTACGGTCACCGGGGTGTGCCGCAGCTGCGCCTGGGTCAGCCGGTCCTGCGCGGCGCTGAGCTTCCGCGTCGCGTGCGCCAGCACCGGCGGCAGCTCCTCCTCACGCTCCCCCAGCCGCTTCAGGAAGGTCAGCGCCGTCGCGCCCGGCAGGCTCAGGTCCAGCACCACGCACGCGTACGACCGCGCGGCCAGGCTCTGCACCGCCTCGTCCGGCGCGGCGACGGTGTCCACGGCCACGTCACCGGTCTCCCTGGCCACCCCGCGGGCGAGCAGCGTCAGCAGGCCGTTCTCCCCCGCCTCGACCACCAGCACCGCGCGCTCGCCCGCCTCGATCGGCTCCAGCAGCCGCTGCACCACCGCACCATCCAAAGTGGACAGCCGGGACACCGGCAACCGCAGGGTGAACGTGCTGCCGTGGCCCAGCCTGCTCTCCGCCTGGAGCTGCCCGCCGAGCAGGTAGGCCACCTCCCGGCTGATCGACAGCCCGAGCCCGGTACCGCCGTACTTGCGGCTGGTGGTGCCGTCGGCCTGCTGGAACGCGCCGAAGATCGACTCGAGGTTCTCCTCCTCGATGCCGATCCCGGTGTCCACCACCGAAAACGCCACCTCGGCCCCGCCGACCATGCTCACCCGCAGCTCCACCGAACCGCGCTCGGTGAACTTCACCGCGTTCGAGAGCAGGTTGCGCAGCACCTGCCGCAGCCGCTGCTCGTCGGTGAACAGCCGCTCCGGCACGTCCGGCTCGACCACCACCGAGAACTCGAGGCCCTTGTCCGCGGTCAGCGGCCGGAACGTGGCCCGCACGTAGTCCAGCAGCTGCTCCAGCGGGAACGGCTCCTGGTGGATGTCCATCTTGCCCGCCTCGACCTTCGACAGGTCGAGGATGTCGTTGATCAGCTGCAGCAGATCGGTGCCCGCGGACTGGATCACCTTGGCGAACTCGACCTGCTTGGCGGTCAGGTTCCGGGTGGAGTTCTGCGCCAGCACCCCGGCCAGGATCAGCAGGCTGGTCAGCGGCGTGCGCAGTTCGTGCGACATGTTCGCGAGGAACTCCGACTTGTACTTCGAGGCCAGCGCGAGCTGCTGCGCGCGCTCCTCGATCTCCTGCCGCGCCTGCTCGATCTCGAAGTTCTTCACCTCGATGTCGCGGTTCTGCCTGGCCAGCAGCTCGGCCTTCTCCTCCAGCTCGGCGTTCGACCGCTGGAGTTTCGCCTGCTGCGCCTGGAGTTCCTCGGAGCGGGCCTGCAGTTCCTCGGCCAGGCGCTGCGACTCCTCCAGCAGCGCGTCGGTCCTGGCGTTGGCGATGATCGTGTTCACGTTCACGCCGATGGTCTCGGTCAGCTGCTCGAGGAAGTCGCGGTGCACGTCGGTGAACCGGGCGAACGAGGCCAGCTCGATCACCCCGAGCACCTGGCCCTCGAACACGATGGACAGCACGATCAGGTTGACCGGCGCGGCCGAGCCGAGGCTGGAGGACACCCGGACGTAGTCGGCCGGCGTGCGGTCGACCACGATCGGCGACTTGGTCTTGGCGACCTGGCCGACCAGTGACTGCCCGAACTCGAACTCGGTCGGCACCTGCTCGGCCTGGTTGTGCCCGTACCCGGCGATCAGCCGCAGCCGCGGCGGGTCCTGGCCGGGGTCGGCGAAGTAGAAGGTGCCGTGCTGCGCGCCGACCAGCGGGGTCAGCTCGTTCATGATCAGCTCGGCGACCACGCGCAGGTCGCGGTGGCCCTGGATGAGCCCGGAGATGCGGGCCAGGTTGGTGTTGAGCCAGTCCTGGTCCTCGTTGGCGCGGGTGGTCTCGCGCAGGGACTGCACCATCGAGTTGATGTTGTCCTTGAGTTCGGCGACCTCACCGGAGGCCTCCACCGAGATCGACCGGGTCAGGTCGCCGGTGGCCACCGCGCTGGCCACCTCGGCGATGGCGCGCACCTGCCGGGTCAGGTTGCCCGCCAGTTCGTTGACGTTCTCGGTCAGCCGCTTCCAGGTCCCGGACACGCCCTCGACCTCGGCCTGCCCGCCGAGGCGCCCCTCCTTGCCGACCTCGCGCGCCACCCGCGTCACCTCGGCGGCGAAGGCCGAGAGCTGGTCGACCATGGTGTTGATGGTGGTCTTGAGTTCGAGGATCTCCCCGCGTGCGTCCGCGTCGATCTTCTTGGACAGGTCGCCCTGGGCGACCGCGGTGGTCACCTGCGCGATCGAGCGCACCTGGCTGGTCAGGTTGTCCGCCATCGAGTTCACGTTGTCGGTCAGGTTCTTCCAGGTGCCCGACACGTTCGCCACCCGCGCCTGCCCGCCGAGAATGCCCTCCGTGCCGACCTCGCGCGCCACGCGGGTGACCTCGTCGGCGAAGGCGGAGAGCGTGTCGACCATGGTGTTGATGGTTTCCGCGAGCGCGGCGACCTCGCCCTTGGCCTCCACGGTGATCTTCTTGGACAGATCGCCCTGCGCCACCGCGCTGGTCACCCAGGCGATCGAGCGGACCTGGTCGGTGAGGTTGTCGGCCATCACGTTCACCGACTCGGTCAGCGCCTTCCACGTCCCGGAGACGCCCTTGACGTCGGCCCGGCCGCCGAGCCTGCCCTCGGTACCGACCTCGCGCGCCACCCGCGTCACCTCATCGGCGAACGAGGACAGCTGGCCCACCATCGTGTTGACGGTGTCCTTGAGTTCGAGGATCTCGCCGCGCGCGTCCACGCGGATCTTCTGGGTCAGATCGCCCTGCGCCACCGCGGTGGTCACCTCGGCGATGGAGCGCACCTGCTCGGTCAGGTTGTCGGCCATCACGTTCACCGACTCGGTCAGGCCCTTCCAGGTGCCCGAAACGCCCTTCACGTCCGCCTGGCCACCGAGCCTGCCGTCCGTGCCCACCTCGCGCGCCACCCTGGTCACCTCATCGGCGAACGAGGACAGCTGATCCACCATCGTGTTGATCGTGTTCTTCAGCTCGCGGATCTCGCCACGCGCGTCCACCGCGATCTTCTGCGTCAGGTCGCCCTTGGCCACCGCGGTCGCGACCTGCGCGATGGAGCGCACCTGGTTGGTCAGGTTGCCCGCCATGAAGTTCACCGACGCGGTCAGATCCCGCCAAGTGCCCGCGACTCCGGGAACCTGCGCCTGGCCGCCGAGAATCCCTTCGGTGCCGACCTCACGCGCCACCCGCGTCACCTCATCGGCGAACGAGGACAGCTGATCCACCATCGTGTTGATCGTGTTCTTCAGTTCCAGGATCTCGCCGCGCGCGTCGACCACGATCTTCTGCGTCAGATCACCCCGCGCCACCGCCGTGGTCACCTCGGCGATCGACCGCACCTGCGTGGTGAGGTTGCCCGCCATGAAGTTCACCGACGCGGTCAAGTCCCGCCAAGTGCCCGCCACTCCGGGAACCTGCGCCTGACCGCCGAGCCTGCCTTCGCTGCCGACCTCGCGCGCCACCCGCGTCACCTCGTCGGCGAAGGACGAGAGCTGGTCCACCATCGTGTTGAGGGTGTTCTTCAGCTCGAGCATCTCGCCCTTGACGTCCACGGTGATCTTCTGCGAGAGGTCACCCCTGGCCACCGCGGTGGCCACGCCCGCGATGTCACGCACCTGCCCGGTCAGGTTGCCCGCCATCGCGTTCACCGAGTCGGTGAGCGCCTTCCACGTGCCGGAGACGCCGGGCACCGCGGCCTGCCCGCCGAGCTTGCCGTCGGTGCCCACCTCGCGCGCCACCCTGGTCACCTCGGAGGTGAACAGTGCCAGCTGGTCGACCATGCCGTTGAACACCGCGGACATCTCGTCCATCAGCAGGTCGTCGCTGCGGGGCAGGCGGGTGCTGAAGTCCCCGTCGCGAACCGCCTTCAGCCCTTCCAGCAGTTGCTGCAGGCTTTCCTCGCCGAGCGTGCCCGGCCGCGTTGGGCTCATGCGGCAAAGGTAGCTATTCTCTCCGCGAGTTCGCGAGCCTCGGTGTGCTCGGCGCGACGGACGGCTTCGGTCTCCAGCGGGCGCAACCGGTCGGCGAAGCGCGCCGAGTTCATCCCTTCGGCGGCTGCCAGCGCGTGCCCGCCCACTTCGGCCGCCTCGTCCACATCGCCCATCAGCAGGTAGTCGATGGCCAGCAGCACCAGGCAGAAGGAGCGGCTGCGCGTCATTTCCGTGCCGTACCGGTCGACCACGCAGGTGAGCTCGTCGCAGGCGGCCACCGCGTAGGCGGGATCCACCCCGATCGCCAGTTCGGTGTAGACGGTGCCGATCATCGCGGCGAGATCGTTCTGGTCGAAGAACCGCACCCAGACCGGCACGTACTCGTCACCGGCGCGGGAGAACGCCTCGTCGGCCCGGCCGAGCGAGCGGATCGCCTCGTCGCGCCTGCCCAGCTTCGCGTGCGCCCACGCCTGGTTGGCGCAGAGCACGCTGAGCATCAGCGCCGAACCGGCCGCGGTCGCGGCCCGCTCGCCCTGGGTGAACGCGACCAGCGCCTGGCTCGGCGCGTCATAGTGCAAATACACCCTGCCTTTGCGATAGAGGATGTTCGCCACGAGGCCGTTGTCCCCGCCTTCCCTGGCGAGTTCGAGTGCACGGTCGAAACGCGCGTGCGCGGCATCCGGGAATCCGGCGTCGAATGCGGTCCAGCCGGCCAGACTGGTCAGATCGCCGAGGGCACTGCACAACCTCGCCTTGACCCGTTCCGTGCCCGCCGCGTCCAGCAGCCGATAAGCCCACGAAAGCTGCGCGAGCGCGGCTTCGTGACACCAGCCGCCGCCGTAGCGGTAGTCGAGCGCGCGAAAGGTGCTTGTCTCCTCCTCCACGCGCCGGACCTCGGAAAGGCCGATCCGGTTCGCCGTGCGGGGGTACGTTCCTGTTCCGGGCATGACGTTGTCTCCCTGTCACTCACCTCGTGGGTGGGCCGGGTTTCGGATGCCCCATTGTCGCACCGGCCAACCGCCGGGCAGCCAAGTTCTAGTCGGTGATTTTTTAAGAATGGACCTTCGCGCGGACGGATGGCCTAGTCGATCAGTCCGTTGCGACGCGCGAACGCGACGGCTTCCAGCTTCGAATGCACGTTCAGTTTCCCGAGAATGCGCTGAATGTGGTTGCGAACGGTGTTCTTGGCCAAATTCAGTTCCGCCGCGATGCGCTCGGTGGCCGCGCCCTCGGCGATGAGCGCGAGTACCTGGCGCTCACGCGCGGTGAGCATCGGCTCGGCGCTGTCGCGTGAGGCCAGTCTGTCCAGCACCCCGGCCAGCAGTCCCGGTTCGAAGGCGGAACTGCCCGCGGCCACCCGTCGCAGCGCGGCCACCAGATCGGTGAACAACCCGGTTTTGACGAGCAGCCCGGCGCCACCGGCGGCCACCACGCGCGCGGCCATGTTGGTCGTCGCCTCGCCGGTGAGCACCAGCACCTGGCTGTGCGGGGACTGCTCGCGGAACCGCGGCAGCGCGTCGATCCCGTCGCCGTCGGGCAGGCGCCGGTCCAGCACCACCACGTCCGGGCGGTGCGCCCTGGTCACCGCCAGCCCGGACTCGACCGACTGCGCCGACGCGACCAGATTGATGTCCGGTACGTCGGCGAAGGCGATCTCCAGCGCCTCCGCGACCATGCTGTGGTCCTCCACCAGCACCACCCGGAGCGGCCGCGTGGTCCCCGGCTCAGGCATCGTCCGCCGCCTTTCGTCGCTGTGCACCGCGGCCCCTGGAGGTAGATATCCCACGCCGGGGTGGAAAAAGCCAGACCGGCCACGCCGCGAGGGGTGGTCGAGCAGAATGGCGCCCATGTCGCTGACGATGCCGGTCAAACCCATGCTCGCGAAGCCCGCCAAGTCCATCCCGGACTCCGGCGGGCTGCTGTTCGAGCCGAAGTGGGACGGCTTCCGCTGCCTCGTCTTCCGCGACGGTAACGAGTTGACCCTGCAGTCGCGCACCGGGAAACCGCTGAACCGGTACTTCCCGGAGGTGCTCGACGCGCTCGCCGGGGTGCTGCCGCGGCAGGTGGTGCTCGACGGCGAGCTGGTCATCGGCCGGGGCGGCAAGCTCGACTTCGACGCGCTGACCGAGCGCATCCACCCCGCCGCGAGCCGGGTCGACCTGCTCTCGCGCGAGACCCCGGCGCAGTTCGTCGCCTTCGACCTGCTCGAACTGGACGGTGAGTCGCTGCTGGACGAGCCGACCGAACGGCGGCGCGCCAGGCTGGAGCGGCTGCCCGGGCTGTTCATCACCCCGGCGACCACCGATCCGGCGGTGGCGCGGCACTGGTTCGAGCTGTTCGAGGGCGCCGGGCTGGACGGGGTGATCGGCAAGCCGCTGGACGCGGTCTACGAGCCGGGCAAGCGGCTGATGCTCAAGTACAAGCACTCACGCACCGCGGACTGCGTGCTGGCCGGGCTGCGCTGGCACGTCGACGGTGAGCCGGGCGAGCTGGTGGGCTCCTTCCTGCTGGGGCTCCACGACGAGCGCGGCGTGCTGCACCACGTCGGCGTGGTCGGCTCGTTCCCGGTGACGCGGCGGCGGGAGCTGGCCGAGGAGCTGACGCCGCTGATCACCGACGGGCCGCACCCGTGGCTCGGCGACGCCGTGGTCGAGGGCCAGCGGCTGCCCGGATCGGTGAACCGCTGGCGCGCCGGGGAGCAGCCGTGGGTGCCGTTGCGGCTGGAGCGGGTGGTGGAGGTCGCCTACGAGCACACCGAGGGCGGGCACCCGGCCCGGTTCCGGCACACCGCGCAGTTCGCCCGCTGGCGGCCGGACCGCGAACCGTCCTCGTGCGACTACGCGCAACTGGAGGAACCGGCCCGCTACGACCTGGACGCGGTCTTCCGCGGCGAGGTCAAGCGCGTCGGCTGACCTGCTCACCCCCGCCTCACCCAGGGCGTGCGAAGCTCGACGTGACGATGGGTCACGCGTGAGGAGAAGCAGTTTGACGCGCCGGGTTGTCCTCGCACTCGCGGTCGCGATGTGCACCGTTGCCGGTGCGTGCACCGCCGGGCCGTCGAACCGGCCACCCGTGGTCGAGAACGACGGGCCGCTGCCACCGGTCTCCCCGGCCACCGGCCCGCCCGCGGCCCCGCCGCTGCCGCCGCTGGAGGAGCCGCGCGAGAGCGGCGTGGAGTGGAAGGACTGCGCCGCCGACACCGGTGAGCGCCTCGGCGGGCAGCCCGTCCCGGCGGGCGTGCAGTTCAGCTGCGGGCGCGTGTCCACCGCGCTGGACGCACCCGAGCTGCCCGGCCGCGGCATCGCCAGGATCAACCTGCTCAAGGCGGGCACCGGGCCGATCCCGCTGGTGGTGCTCAACGACATCGACGGCGAGCCGGGCACGCTCTACGCACTGCGGCTGGCCCAGACGCTGCCGCCCGAGCTGCTGCAGCGGTTCTCGCTGATCGGCGTGGACCGGCGCGGCAGCGGGCTGTCCGACCCGGTCCGCTGCATCCCGGCCGAGGTCCGCACCGAGCTGGTCGGCTTCGATCCGGCGCAGGAGTCGGTCGAGCCGCTGCTGGACGCCGCGCGGCAGGCCGGTCAGCAGTGCGGCATCACGCTGGAGGACGACCAGGGCGCCTTCGACAGCTGGCGGACCGCGGGCGATCTCGACGAGATCCGCTCCCAGCTTGGCCTGTCCAAGCTGAACGCGCTGGCCAGGGGTGAGGGCTCGCAGGTGCTGGGCGCCTACGCGGTCCGGTTCACCGACAAGGTGGGCCGGTTCGTGCTGGACGGCGCGCCGGACCCGTCCCCGGACGTGGCCTCGGTGCGCGACGCGCAGGCCGCGGGCGGGGAGGCCGCGCTGGCGGCGTTCAGCGCCGACTGCGCCCAGCGGGGCTGCGCGCTCGGCGGGGACGCCAAGACGGTGGTGACCGGGTTGCTGGACCAGCTGCGCAACTCGAGCCCGTCGACCGTCGACGGCTCACTGCTCAACCCAGGGCTGGCGATGCACGCCATCACCGCCGGGCTGGCGCAGCGCGAGCGGTGGCCGGAGCTGGCCGACGCGATCGCCGCGGCGCGGTCCGGCGACGGCACGAAGCTGGCGGCGTTCGCCGGCCCGCTGCTGTTCGACGACCGGCTCAACCCGACCAGGCTCGACGGCGGCATCGCCACCAAGTGCAACGACACCACGGTCCGGCTGTCCGCCGACCAGATCGACAAGATCACCAGCGACCTGCGCGGCCGGTACCCGGTGTTCGGCGGGTTCGTCACCCAGCAGCTGGCGTGGTGCAGCCCGTGGCCGGTGCCGACGCAGTCGCTGCCGCCGCTGAGCAAGCCGGGCGTGCCGCCGGTGCTGCTGGTGAGCACCGCCGGTGACCCGGTGACCTCGGAGCAGGGCACCGTGCGGGCCGCCGAGCAGCTGCCGAGCGGGGTGCGGATCGGCTGGCAGGGCGCCGGGCACGGCGCGGTCGGCGCCTCCCCGTGCGTCGGTGAGAAGGTCAGGGACTTCCTGCTCGACGCCAAGATCCCGAACGACGGCACGCTCTGCCCGGCCTGACCCGGCTCAGGGCAGGCGCACCGTGGCCAGTACCGGGCGGTGGTCCGAGGTGACCGGCTCGTCCGGGATGCGGGTGGCGACCGGGGCCAGGGAACTGAGCACGTAGTCCAGTCGCCGGTCCGGGGCGTCGGCCGGGAAGGTCGCGCCGTCCACGCCGGTGGGCGGCAGGCGGTCGAACAGCGGCCGCAGCTCGGGCGCCGCCGGGCCCGCGTTCAGGTCGCCGGCCAGCACGCCCGGCCCCAGCACCCGCAGCATCTCGCCGACCTGCGCGGTGCGCACCGCGGGGTCCGGCCGGTGGTCCAGGTGGGTGACGAAGAACCGCAGCGCCCGGCCGTGCACCTCCAGCTCCGCCTCGGCGAAGCCGGGCAGCGGGCCCATCGGCGCGGAGTCCACTGTGGACAGCCGGGTGATGGTGTGGTTGGCCGTCTCCCGGATCGGGAAGCGGCTCAGCACCGCGACGCCGTAGCGCCGCCGCTCGGCCCGCCCCGGCTCCGGGTCCCGGTCGTAGATGGGCGCGAAGAACAGGTGCATGCCGGTGCGCCGCGCCAGCTCCCCGGCCTGGTCGGCGTACCCGCTGCGGGCCGACCAGTGCACGTCGACCTCCTGCAGGCCGACCACCTCCGCCCGCGAATCGGTGATCACCCTGGTCGTGCGCGCCAGGTCGAGCCTGCCGTCCGTGCCGACGCCGGAGTGGATGTTGAAGCTCAGCACCCGCAGCGCGGCACCGGTCGCGCCCGCGGCCGGGACCGCGGCCACCACCAGCAGGAACACGGTCAGCAGCGCGACCGCCCGGCGGTTCACTTCGGCCGGTCCCGGTCCTTGCTCGGCTGCACGCGCTTGGGTTCACCGGGCATCTTGGGGTAGTCGGGCGGGTACGGCATCTCGGCCTGGCCGGTGTCCCGCTCGTCGCGCTCGTACCACTCCAGCAGCGTCTCCAGGCCGAACGCCTCGGCGTCCATGCCCTCGTGGGCGTCCCCGTGCTCGGCCAGCCACGACGGCACGGTCAGCACGTCGAACTCGTCCGGGTCGGCCTCGCCGAGCTGGTCCCAGGTCAGCGGCGTGGACACGGTCGCGCGCGGGGTGCCGCGCACCGACCACGACGAGGCGACCGTGCGGTCCCGCGCGGCCTGGTTGTAGTCGATGAACACCCGGCCGCCGCGTTCCTCCTTCCACCACGAGATGGTCGCCAGCTCGGGCACCCGGCGCTCCACCTCGCGGCCCAGCGCGATGACCGCGTGCCGCACGGCGATGAAGTCCCATTCCGGCCGGATCCGCACCAGCACGTGCACGCCGCGGCCGCCGGAGGTCTTCGGGTAGCCGGTCAGCCCGGCGTCGGCCAGCACCTCGCGCACGGTCCCGGCGACGCGGACGGCGTCGGCGAACCGCGCCTCCTCCGGCGGGTCCACGTCGATCCGCAGCTCGTCCGGGTGGTCCACGTCGGGGCGGCGGACCGGCCACGGGTGGAAGTCGAAGGTGCCCAGGTTCGCCGCCCAGGCGAACACCGCGGGCTCGGTCGGGCAGACCTCCTCCGCGGTCCGGCCGGACGGGAAGGTGATCTTCACCCGCTGCACCCAGTCCGGGGCGCCCTTGGGCACGCGCTTGGCGTAGAACAGCTCGCCGGTCACACCGTCCGGATAGCGCTTGAGCGTGGTCGGCCGCTCGCCGACCGCGCGCAGCAGCGGCTCACCGACGGCCAGGTAGTACTCCACCACCTGCCGCTTGGTGATGCCGCGCTCCGGGAAGTACACCTTGTCCGGGCTGGACACCCGCACCGTGCGCTCGCCCACCTGGTACTCGACTGGGTCACCGTTCTTGGCCACCCGCCTAACCTAGCCGGGGATCGCCTTCAATCACGGACATCTGGAACGCGTCGTGCCATTCGCCGTCCCACCACAGGGCGTCGCGGAGCACGCCTTCGCGGACGAACCCGCACTTCTCGTAGACACGCAGCGCCCGCGGGTTGAAGTCGTAGACCTCCAGCCCGATCCGGTGCAGGCCGACCACGTCCAGGCCGAACGCGACGATCAGGCGGACCGCCTCGGTGCCGTACCCCCGGCCGAAGGCGTGCCCGCCGAGCGCGATCCGGAAGTTCATCGACCGGTTGCCCTCGTCGAGGTCCATCAGCACGACCTCACCGAGGTACTCCCCGTCGGCCGTGCGCACGACCGCGTAGTCCGCCCGATCGGGTGCTCCCGGCCTGCCCTTGAGGTAGGCGCGGACCTGGTCGCGGGTGAACACGCCGTGCGTGCCGGTCAGGCGGGTGGTCTCGGGATCCTGGAGCACGCGCCAGGCACCGTCGAGAAAGGTTTCGTCGAGTTGCCGCAGGGTCACCCGGTCACCGGTCAGCTCCGGCTGGTCACGCAGCGGTGCGAGATCGAGCACCCCGGTACTGGACCACATCGCCGCGCCCGCCGTCACCCCGATTACCGTGGTCGCCATGACCGGCCGGACCAAACTGATCGTCGCGCTCGTGCTGCTCGCGGCACTGGTCACGGCTTCACTCGTGATCGACATCCCGGCACCGGCGCAGCTGCGCGCCTGGGCGACCGGCGCCGGCTGGATCGCGCCGGTGCTGCTGCTCGGCGCGTACTCGGTGCTCACCGTGGCGCCGATCCCGCGCACCAGCTTCAACGTGGTCTCCGGCCTGCTGCTGGGCAACGTGCTCGGCATCGGGGTGGCGCTGCTGGCCACGGTGATCTCCGCCGCGCTCGGCTTCGGCCTGGCCCGGCTGCTCGGCCGCGAGTGGGTGGCCGGGCACCTCGAACGCGGGCGCATCCGGGCGCTGGACGCCCGGCTGGCCGGCGGCGGGGTGCTGGCGGTGGCCTCGCTGCGGTTGATCCCGTTCGTCCCGTTCGCGCCGATGAGCTGGGCCTGCGGGGTGCTTTCGGTCCGCTTCGGTCCCTACCTGGCGGGCACCGCGATCGGCAGTCTGCCCGGCACGGTGCTGGTGGTCCTGCTGGGTGACGCCCTCACCGGCACCACACATCCGGCCCTGTTGGCTTGCTTCGCGGGGTTCGCGCTCATCGGCGCGGCCGGGCTGTACCGGGTGATCCGGCGCACAAATCCGGAATCCATCGCACCCGACGCCGCGGTGTCGTGACAGCTCCGCCAACCGCGCCCGCTACACTCGATCGGGTGCGCTGAGCGGTTGCTCGCGCCGGACCAGCCACCATGCGGGACGTCTTCCGAGGAGTAGTTGCCATCGACACCGGTCAGTTGATCGCAGGGCACTACCGCCTGGTCGAGCACATTGGCAGCGGCGCCATGGGAGTGGTGTGGCGGGCCATCGACGAGCGCCTCGAGCGGTCCGTCGCGGTCAAGCAGATCCTGGCCCAGCCGGGCCTGTCCGAAGCGGAGCGGATCAACTCCAGGCAGCGCGCGATGCGGGAGGCCAAGAACGCCGCCCGCTTCCAGCACCCGAACGCCATCGTGGTGTTCGACATCGCCCAGCACGACGGCGACCCGTGCCTGATCATGGAGTACCTGCCCTCGCGCAGCCTGGCCGCGGTGCTCGCGGAGAACCCGACGCTGCCGCTGCCCCAGGTGGCGCGGATCGGCGAGCAGGTGGCCGCGGCGCTGGTGGCCGCGCACCGGGCGGGCATCGTGCACCGCGACGTCAAGCCGGGCAACATCCTGATCGACGACGGTGGCACCACCAAGATCACCGACTTCGGCATCTCGCGCGCCGCCGGTGACCTCACCCTCACCCAGACCGGGCTGATCGGCGGCACGCCCGCCTACCTGGCGCCCGAGCTGGCGCGCGGTGCCGACCCCTCGCCGGGGTCGGACGTGTTCGCGCTCGGCGCCACGCTCTACCACGCGCTGGAGGGCGTCGCGCCCTACGGCAACTCCACGAACCAGCTCGCGCTGCTCTACAAGGCGGCCAACGGCAAGGTCGAGCCGCCGCGCAAGTCCGGCGCGGCCACCGAGCTGCTGATGAGCATGCTCCAGGTCGAGCCGGAAGGACGGCCGACCATGCCGGAGACGCGCGAGCGGCTCGCGGCACTGGCCAGGGGCGAGGGCGACACGCGCGCGGCCGCGGTCTCCCCCGCGCTCGGTGTCGCCGGTGGCGGTCGTCAGCCGGTCACCCCGGCCGGGGGCAACCCGGTCTCGCGCACGCCGTGGCAGCGCACCGAGAAGGGCGCCACCGCGGGGCCCGCCCCGGTCGCCGCGCCCAAGCCGGTCAACCCGACCTCCTCGTTCCCGCCGCAGAGACCGGCGGCGGTCGCGCCGCAGCAGCAGCAACAGCAGCCGGTCGCCGCCGCGCCGCCCGCCCTCAGTTCCGGCCGGACCCCGGCCGAGCAGTCCGAGGCCAAGCGCAAGGCGCTCATGCTCAGCGTCGGCGGTGCCGCGGTGCTGGTCGTCGCCGTGGTCGTGTTCATCGTGCTGTCGTCCAACGGTGACAACACCCCCACCGACAACGCGCAGGGCGCCGCGCCGGAGAGCAGCCAGTCGCAGGCGCCCGCCGAGTCCTCGGCGCCGCCCAGCTCGGCCAAGCCGTCGCAGCAGAACACCACCAGCTCCGGCAAGGTCGAATGGGGTCCGGCGGGCAACCGGGTGATCGACTTCTACAACTCGTCCATCGGCGGGGCCCCCACCTGGTCCATGCTCACCCAGGCCGCGCAGGCCGCCTACGGTGACGCCAACGCGTTCGCGCAGTACTGGCAGCAGTTCAAGTCGGTCAGCTCCAAGGGCGCCACCGCCTACAAGCGGGCGAACAACGACGACGGCTCGGTCGACATCAAAGTCACCGTCAACCACAGCGGGGGCTCGCTCGAGAAGACCCTGCGGGTGGTCGCGGTGAACGGGCAGCTCTACATCGACTCGGACACCAAGCTCGACGGCGCCTCCCCGCAGCAGTAGTCGCGGCTCAGCCGGGGAAGTAGACGCGCCGCGCGTTCTCCCCGGCCACCAGCCGGCGGAACCGCCCGGCGTCGGCCGTGGTCCACGAACCGGCCTCGGTGCCGTGTGCCAGCACTTCGTCCAGGGCGCGCCGGAACAGGGTCGCGGCGAGGAAGTACAGCTCCGGCAGGCCGAAGGCGTCGGAGGAGTAGAGCACCTTGCCGAACGGCGCCAGCTCGGTGAGTTCGGCGAGCAGCGTGCCCGCGCGGTCGCCGAGGTTGTGCGCGGCGAGTCCGATGTCGACGAACACCGTGCCGAACACCTGCGCCAGATAACCCGCTTCCCGGTGGAACGGGTAGTTGTGCAGCAACAGCAACGGAATCCCGGTTGGTTGCAGTGCGCGCAGCAACGGCATGAGCAGCAGCGGGTCGCAGTCGCGCAGCCGGACGTCGGGATCACCCAGGCCGATGTGGAACTGCACGGGCAGGCCGAGGTCCACTCCGCACCAGATGGCGAACCGGTGCAACACCTCGTCGGCGAGCCGTCCGCCGCCCGCGCGCAGGAACCGTCCGGCGGCGGCGGTGACCTCGGCCGGGGACGGGCGTTCCGGTGCCAGGTCGAGACCGGTGCGGTAGGCGGCGATGGACTTCACGCCGACGGCGTCGCGGGTGCGCGCGGCCAGTCGCGTGCGGAAGGTCTCGGCGAAGCCGGCGGCGGTAACGCCGTCTGTGAGCACCTGTTCGGCGACCTGTTCCAAACGGACGATCTCGTGCGCGGGCGCGCCCGCCAGCGCACCGAGTTCCGCCGGGCCCAGCAGGGGTTCCGGCTCGAATCCGGTGTCCACCAGCAACGCGCTCAACCCGGCCGCGCCGAGGAAGCGGCGGTCCACTTCGGCATGTCCCAGTTCGCCTCGCCGCTCGAGGTATTCGTCAGCGGATGCGTGAGTTTCCAGGCCCAGCACGGGAGCGCACCAGCGGCGGACCGCCAGTCCGACGCGCGAGTCGAACAGCGACCCGCCGAGCGCGCTCGGCTCGGGCGCTTCGGTGAGCAGCGCTTCGAAGGCGTGGCGGTCCAGGTCTCGGCGCACCACTCCGTGGCAGTGGTGATCGACCAGCGGAAATTCGGTGTACATCTGTCCTCTCTCGACCGGATAGCCGACGACAAAGTTGATCGTTCACGCGAAACTTGTGCTCTGTCCAGACCGCGGGTGAAGGGGTTTGAGGGATGGACCAGCACGATCGCGAGGCACGCGCCCAGCAGGCCCGCGGGATCGCCGCGGACCTCGGCGAGCGCGGGATCGCCGCCGTCGTGGTGACCTGGGTGGACACCAGCGGCATCACCAGGGCCAAGGCGGTGCCCACGGCCCGGCTCGGGCACGCCGCCGCCTGGGGCATCGGCGCCTCTCCCGTGTTCGACGCCTTCCTGGTCGACGACTCCGCGGTGAGCGGCCGGTTCGCCGGCGGCCCGGCCGGTGATCTGCGGCTGCACCCCGATCTGGACCGGCTCACCGCGCTGGCCGCGCAGCCCGGCTGGGCGTGGGCGCCCGCCGACCGCTACCAGCAGGACGGCACGCCCCATCCCGCCGATCCGCGCCTGCTCGCCCGCCAGGCCGTCGCCAGGCTCGCCGAGCACGGGCTGACCGCGCAAGTGGCCTTCGAGATCGAGTGGTGCGTCTCCCGCGGTGACGGCGACGAGTTCGTCCCGGCCAGCTCGGGCCCGGCCTACGGCATGTCCAGGATCACCGATCTGCCGGACTACCTGCGTGAACTGCTGGAGGCGCTGAGCGCGCAGGGCATCGCGGTCGAGCAGCTGCACCCGGAGTACGCCGTCGGCCAGTTCGAGGTGTCGGTGGCGGCCACCGACCCGGTCGGCGCGGCGGACCTGCTGGTGCTGGTGCGGGAGACCGTTCGCGCGGTCGGCCACCGCCACGGCCTGCGCACCACCTTCGCGCCCAAGGTGGTGGCCGGCGGAGTCGGCAACGGCGGGCACGTGCACCTGAGCCTGTGGCGCGACGGCACGAACCTGATGTCCGACGGCGACGGCTGGCACGGGCTCACCGAGCAGGCCGAGGCCTTCGCCGGCGGCATCCTGGACCGGCTGCCCGGCCTGCTCGCCATCGGTGCGCCCTCGGTGGCCAGCTACCTGCGGCTGGTGCCGTCGCACTGGGCCGGTCCGTTCCGCTGCTGGGGCTGGGAGAACCGCGAAGCCGCGCTGCGGCTGGTCTCCGGTGTGACCGGGAACGGCCAGCGCGCGGCGAACCTGGAGATCAAGGCGTTCGACGGGGCCGCGAACCCGTACCTCGTGGTGGCCGCGCTGCTGGTCGCGGGCACCACCGGGATCGGCGAGCAGGCGGCCCTGCCCGAGCCGATCCAGGTCGATCCGGCCTCCCTGCCCGAGGGCACCGTGCAGCGGCTGCCCACCCAGCTCGAAGCCGCGGTCGCCGCGTTCGAGGCGGACCCCGCGCTGCGCAAGGCGCTCGGTGAGGAGCTGGTGGACACCGTGGTCACCGTGCGCCGTGGTGAGGTGGCGTTGTTCGACGGGCGGTCCGCCGAAGAAATCGTGGCGCGCACCCGATGGCGGTACTGACGCGATACCGTGAGGCCATGGCCGCTGCCAAAAACAGGTCCGGCGACGAGTCGAACCGCCGGTTCCACGAGGACCTCGTCGGGCTGGACCCGGCGGACCCCGAAGCGCAGGAGTTCGCCCGCCACCTCGACCGGATCGAGCGCTGCGGTCCCGCGTTCACCGTGGAAGCCTCGATCGACGGAGTGGCCGACTTCGCCGACTCCAGCCGCCGCGCGGGCGGTTTGCGCTGGTGGACCGCGGTGGCCGTGGTGTGCCTGATCCTGATCGGCGTGATCGTCGCCTCGTGGGACATCGTGCTGCGGACGCTGGCCTGGCTCGCCGAGTAACGTGGAGAACGTGAAAGGTATGAAACCCGTCGTCGGCGCGACTCCCCGCGTGGTGAAGTCCGAGCAGGAGTGGCGGGAGCAGCTCGGCCCCGAGGAGTACCAGGTGCTCCGGGAGGCCGGCACCGAACGCCCGTTCACCGGCGAGTACACCGACACCAAGACAACCGGCGTCTACGAGTGCCGTGCCTGCGGGGCCGAGTTGTTCCGCAGCGACACGAAGTTCGAAAGCCACTGCGGCTGGCCGTCGTTCTACGACCCGGCCGACTCCGACGCGGTACTGCTCCGCGAGGACCGGACCATGGGCATGGTGCGCATCGAGGTGCTGTGCGCCTCGTGCCACAGCCACCTGGGGCACGTGTTCGAGGGCGAGGGCTACGACACGCCGACCGACCAGCGGTACTGCATCAATTCGATCTCGCTGAAACTGGTGCCCAAGCCGTAACCCGTTCCAGGGACAAGCGCCTCCCCCACCCGATACCTTGGCGATCACGCTTCGGGTGGGGAGGCAACGAATGGGTGATCCGTGGGGCTTGTCCGGCCCGGCTTTTCTCGGCATCTACGCCGGGTGCCTGGCCGTGCCCACGCTGGTACTGATCGCCGGGCTCCTGCGGCTCCGCTCGAGCGGTGCCGAGGCCGGGCAGGTCGACGTGCACCAGGCAGCCTTCCTCCGCGGCGGGCCGCAACGTGCCGCCGAGACCGTGCTGGCCGGGCTGGTCGAACGCGGGCTGCTGCGGGTCGATTCCTCGGGCACCCTGCACGCCACTGGCCGCGCGGGGACGACCCAGCTGGAACGGCACGCGCTCGCGAGCGCGACGGGCCGGTCCTCTCGAGCGGTGATCAACTACCTCGTCGGCTCCGGCCCGATGCGGGCGCTGCGGGCGGATCTGGTCACCCGGGGCCTGCTGATCGACAGCCGGCGACGCCGCGCGGTGTGCCTCACCGCGATCGTCCTGTACTGCGCCGTGCTGCTGCTCGGCCTGCTCCGGTTCGCCGACGGCGCGGAGGCCGGCTTCCCGGTCGGCTACCTGGCGCTGATGCTGGTGGCGGTCGCCGGTGGGCTGATCATCTCGTCGGTGCTGCGCGGACGCAGTGATGACAAGCTCACCCGGGAGGGCGTACGGGCTCGTGCCGAGGGCTTTCCCGGTGCGGCGGGCGTGGTGGCCCAGCACAGCCTCGCGTCGTACCCGGACCGCGAAATCGCCGCGGCGTTGCGGCACGGCATGACCCCGCCCCGTCCCCGGCCGCGGCGGTCGAATTCTTCGTGCGGAAGCTACGCCGGTGGTGCCATCGTGGGTGGTGGTTGCTCGTCGTCGGGCGGAAGCAGCTGTTCGTCGTCCTCCTCGGGTGGCAGCAGCTGCGGGGGCGGCGGCGGGTGCGGTGGTGGTGGCGGAGGAGGCTGAGATGACTGAGACGTGGGGCCTGTCCGGATCCGCGTTCCTCGGGCTGTACCTGGCGTTGCTGGTGCTGCCGGGACTGCTGGGCGTGCTGGCCACGCTGGCGGTCCGGCAGGTGCGGCGGCACGGGTCCGAACCGGACGACTCGCCGCTGCCCAGCGACTACCACGTCGCCTACCTGGCCCGCGGACCGCTGCGTGCGGTCGAGACAGCCATGGCCGCCCTGCTCGACCGGGGCAGCCTGCGTGCCGAGAGCACCGGGACGCTCAGGTCGGTCGGCGGCGAGCCGGAGGACGATCTCGAGCGCGTCATCTTCGAGACCGGCTATCTCGGCACCACCCCGAACGAAGCCGCGGTCGCCGCGCTGAAGTCGCCGGAGCTGGCCGAGATCCGCCGTGAACTCGAACTCCGCAGGCTGATCGAGCCGGAGCTGCCCACCCACGTGATCTGGCTCGGCGTGACCGTGCTCTACGGCCTGATCACGTTGTTCGGCCTGGTGCGCTGGTTCGCCGTGGTCACCACGAGCACGCCGATCGGCTTCCTCAGCTTCCTGATCTTCGTCGCGGCCGGTGGCACCTTCGCCGCACTGGCGCCCGCCCGGCGGCGGCCGCGACTGCGCAAGACCGAACTGGGCAAGCAGGTGCTGCGCTCGTCGCGGCAGACGCTGACCGGCGTTACGCGCGAGGTCGCGCTGAACGGCGGACTCGACGCGTATCCCGATCCCGAAGTCGCGCGGGCGGTCGCGCTGAAGTTCAACCGCTCCCGCCGCCGCTACCCGGCCACCAGCAGCGCCGGGGTGATCGCCGGAACCCTGCTCGCCGGGGTGCTCCACGGGGCGCCGGGCGACAGCGGCGACAGCGGTGGCTGCGGTTCGGGCTGCGGCAGCGGGTGCGGTGGTGGCGGCGGTGGCGGAGGCGGCGGCTGACGGCGGAAATACGGCCCTGCGCAGCCGGTGCGGTGGCTTACTCTCCGAGCAGCTTCGATCGGTTGGAGGGCGGAGTGATGGACGAACCCTGGGGCATCTCTGGCCCGGATTTCCTGGTGCTGTACCTGTTCCTGCTGGCCTTGCCGCCGGCGGTCGCCGTGGTGGGCCGCATCGCGCTCGCCTCCGGCGGGAGCCGCGCGGCCACCGCGTACACCCCCGGCAACGTCTACGAGGTGGCGTTCCTGGCCGGCGGTGCCGACCGGGTCGTCGACACCGCGGTGGCTTCGCTGCTCGAACGCGAGGTGGTCCGCGCGGACAGCACCGGCCGGGTGCACGGAGCGGGCAGCCCGCCCGCCGATCCGGTGGAGCAGGCCGTGTACGAGGTGATCGTGCGCCGGGGCAGCTCCCGGATGGCCGACCTGCGCCGGGAACTGCGCAAGTCGGCGATCATCCGCGGGATGACCAAGCACCTGACCGACGCGGGCCTGGTCCAGCCGACGCGCGGGCGCGTCATCCTGCGCCGCCTGGTGCACGTGCTCTACCTGCTCACCCTGGCGCTCGGGGTGATCCGCCTGGTCAACGGCATCGTGCGGGACCGGCCGGTCGGCTTCCTGATCGTGCTGGTGGTCGCGGCCGCGCTGGCCACGTTCATCGCGTCCAGGGTGGCCCGGTCGGCGCCACCGGTCCGGCCGACCGCGCGGGGCTCGGTGCAACTCGCCAGCGCCAAGAACTGGCGATCCCGCCAGACCGCGTCGCCGGGCGGTGCCCCGTCCCGGTCTTCGGCCGCGGTGCCGCTGCTAGCCGGTGCCGCGGGCGCGGTCGCGCTGGGCGGCATGATGATGTACCCCGACGAGGACCTGCGCACCGCGCTGGCCGCCCCGAGTTCGGGTGGTTCATCCGGTGGGGACAGCGGTGGCGGCGGGTCTTGTGGCGGAGGCGGCGGGTGCGGCGGCTGCGGGGGTTGCGGTGGCTGAGCTGCCCCGGTTCGGCGTCGGGATCGGCTGGCGGCCCGAGTTGGATCTCTCGGTGCCGCGCCTGCCCGGTGTCGACTGGGTGGAGGTGGTCGCCGAGAACCTCCAGCCCGGCGCGCTGCCCGCGTCGCTGACCGCGTTGCGCGATCGCGGCGTGCCGGTGCTGCCGCACGCGGTGTCGCTTTCCCTTGGCGGGGCCGAAGAACTGGACACCCGGCGCGTCGAGCACCTGGCCGAGCTGACCGCGGCGCTCGGTGCGCCGGTGGCCAGCGACCACGTGTGCTTCGTACGCGCGGGCGGGCTGGACTCGGGTCACCTGATGCCGCTCCCCCGCACGCGCGAGGCGCTGGATGTGCTGGTGGACAACGTGAAGCTGGCGCAGTCCATTCTCGGTGTGCCGTTCGCGCTGGAGAACATCGCGGCGCTGCTGGAGTGGCCCGATCCGGAGCTGAGCGAAGCGCGGTTCCTGACCGAGCTGACCGACCGCACCGGCTGCCTGCTCATCGTGGACGTGGCGAACCTGTACGCGAACGCGCGGAACCTGGGCAGCGATCCGGTGTCCTTCCTGGACGAGATCCCGCTGGACCGGCTGGCCTACGTGCACGTGGCCGGCGGCGAGGAACACCACGGCGTCTACCACGACACGCACGCCCACGCGGTGCCACCGCAGGTGCTCGACCTGCTCGGCGAGCTGCGGTCCAGAGTGGACCCGCCGGGCGTGCTGCTGGAACGCGACGACGCCTACCCCACCGATGCCGAACTGGCCGCCGAGCTGGCCGCGATCCGCGCGGTGGTCGACGCGTGAGCCGGGAGCGACTGGCGGCACAGCAGGCGGAACTGCTGCGGGCGCTGCTCGCCGGGGGCGCCGCCCCGGCCGGGTTCGATCCCGGCCGGGTGGAGGTCGAGGTGCGGGCGTTGCGGGCGAAGCGGCGCCGGATCGTCGCGTACCTGCGGCCGGAGTTGCCGCAGGAGCTGGGCGATCGCTTTGTCCCGCTGTTCACCGAATACGCGGCCACGCACCCTCGTGAGGAAGGGGTGCGGATGCGGCAGGACGCGGAGAACTTCGCGAACTGGCTCACCGCCAGGGGCGAGCTGAAGCGGCCGCGCTGGTGGCAGCGGCTACCAGGACGGGCGGTCCGTGCCCGGTAGCCGGGTTCCCTCCGTCCACTGTGGATTCGCGCCGGGTACCGGGACGCAGGTGAGTTCGCCGTACGGGCTGGGCAGCTTCGCCAGCAGGTCGTCGGCGGTGTAACCGGTGTCGGTGATTTCGCGGCGCCCCAAGGATTCCAGCCATTCCGCGGTGCGCGCGAGCGCGACCTGACCGCGCCAGCCACCGCCGTCGGTGACCGCGCGGCGGAGCGCGGTCATCACCGTCGCGGCCGCGAGCCAGCCGGTGGCGTGGTCGAGTGCCTGCGCGGGCAGCGGATGGGGCCGGTCCAGCCCGGCGTGCGCGGCGATGCCGGTGGCCAGCTGCACCAGGCTGTCGAATCCGCGCCGGTTGCGCCACGGACCGCTCGGGCCGTAGGCGGACAGGTCGAGGGTGATCAGGCCGGGGAACTCGTCGGCCAGTTCCTCGGGCGAGAAGCCCCAGCGGGCCAGCGCGCCGGGCCGGAAGGACTGGACGAACACGTCCGCCTTGGCCAGCAGCTTGCGCAGCCGGGCCCGGCCGGCGTCCTGGGTGAGATCGGTGAAGGCGGACCGCTTGCCCAGCCCGGTGTCGATCCACAGTGGATCGATGCGGGGCAGGTGCGCGGCGCCGATGTGCAGCACGTCGGCCCCGTGCGCGGCGAGCACCCGGCCGGCCACCGGCCCGGCGATGACGTGGGTCAGTTCGAGCACACGGACCCCGCCGAGCGGGCGGTCGGACTCGAACAGCCGCTTCGGCGGCGCGCTCCCGGTCTGGTGCAGCTCGACCAGCGGCTGCCCGGCGACGGCTGCGCCCTGCGGGTGGTTGAGCCAATCCTGGCGGGTGCGCATCAGCGCGGCGGCCCCGCCGGCGGCGATCACCGCCTCCTGGACCTCGCGCGCCCGGCGCTTGGCGACGGCCTCGGTGACGGCTTCCCGGGTGGCCGCGGCGCCGAGCCCCCAGCAGACGGCCGAAACGTGGCGCGGGTAGTTGCAGTGCAGCCGGACCCACCCGTCGGTGGCGAGGTAGTCCCCGGTCAGCGGCGCCCAGAGTTCCCCGGGCACTTCGCCGTCCACCCGGAGGTGGCGCTCACTGTGGAACGCGGCGACCGCATGGCGGATCTCCACCTCCACCGGCGGCGGTTCGATCCCCCGCAGGCGAAGAAGCTCAGCGGCGGCTAACGTCGCCACCCCCACACTCGCCGCCGCGGCCGCCGCCACCCGGAACGGCCCGGGCAGCACGGACTCGTCCCCGCTGACCGTCACCGCCCCCGGCGTCAGGCTTTCTCCGCTGACCTGCCGCCACACCGCGGCGAGTTCTTCCTCGATCACGTTCCCTCAGTTGGTTTCGGGCCGCTGACCGCGCAACAGCTCGATGATCTGGTTCAACTGCTCCCCCTGGCTGTCGAGCCTCGCCGACTGCCCGTCCAGGCGAGCGTTGAGGGTCTCGAACTGGGCGTCGTGTCCGCTCAGGCGGGTCTCGATTCCGTGCAGCCTCTCGTCGATCTTGTGCAGCTGCTCGCCGTGAGCCTCCTGCACCTCCAGGATGGACTCCACCTTCGTGTCGATGACATCGACTCTCTTGTTCGTGTGGTCCAGGAGTTCGTGGATGTCGTCGATGTCGTGGCGCATCTGCTTCTGCTTGCGGTCGATCTCGGGAAAAGACATGCGGGACACCCTACCCTCTCCACGAACAAGTGGCCTATGCCACCCCTGATCTACGGCAGGTTCTGGATCAGCTCCGCCGGTGGCACCCGCGTGCCGGTGTAGAACGGGATCTCCTCCCGCACGTGCAGCCGCGCTTCCGTGCCGCGCAGGTGACGCATCAGGTCCACGATCCGGTGCAGCTCGTCCGCTTCGAAGGCGAGGATCCATTCGTAGTCACCCAGCGCGAACGAAGCGACGGTGTTCGCGCGCACGTCCGGGTAGTCGCGCGCTTCCTTGCCGTGGTCGGCGAGCATCTTGCGGCGCTCGTCGTCCGGCAGCAGGTACCACTCGTAGGACCGCACGAACGGGTACACGCAGACGTACTTCCGCGGCTCCTCCCCCGCCAGGAAGGCCGGGATGTGGCTGCGGTTGAACTCCGCGGGCCGGTGCAGCGCGACCTGGCTCCACACCGGCACCGACGCCCGGCCCAGCGGCGTCCGCCGGAACCCGGTGTAGGCGGCCTGGACCTGCTCGATCTCCTCGGCGTGCCACCAGATCAGGTAGTCGGCGTCGGCCCGCAGACCGGCGACGTCGTACACCCCGCGCACCACCACGCCCTTGCTCTCGAGACCGTCGAGGAACTCGGTGGTCTCCCGCGCGGCGGGGCCGCGGTCCTCGGGCAACCGGCCCGGTTCGGCCCGGAACACCGACCAGGCGGTGTAGCGAATGGTGTCGTTGAGCTCGTTGTAGTTCAGCCGCGCCATGCGTCCATCTTCGCAAACTCCGCGAGCCTGGTGGCGGCGGCGTCCGCGGTGGCGACGCAGGCGGGAATGCCGACGCCGCGCAGCGTGGCGCCCGCCACTTCCAGGCCCGGCAGCTCGGCCACGGCCCGGTCGATCGACGCGACCAGCCCGGTGTGCCCCGCGCCGTACTGCGGCAGTCCGCCACCCCAGCGCGTGACCACGGAGTCCACCGGATCGGCCCGCACGCCGGTCAGCTCGGCGAGGTCGTCGAGCACCAGCCGCACGAGTTCGTCGTCGTCGGCGTGCAGTGCGCCCGGCTCGCGGAACCGGCCGACCGACCCGCGCAGCAGCACCTCGTCACCGCCGTGGTGCGCCCACTTCCTGGCCGAGAAGGTGAACGCCTTGACCGCGAACGGCCTGCCGTCCTCGCGCCGCTCCGACGCCCCGACCAGCACGCCGGACGCGTCCGGCAGCTCGGTCCCCGGCGGCAGGGCCAGCCCGATCACCGCCATCGACGCCAGTTCCACCCGTCCGTACGCGGCCGAGGCCGCCGGGGCGACCCCGTCGAGCAGCCGCCTCGCCGCCGGGGCGGGTACCGCCAGCAGTACCGCGTCGAAGTCCACTGTGGACTCCTCGGGCGCGTGCGCGGTGGCCGCGGCGCCGAGCACCAGGCGCCAGCCGCCGGACAGCCGGTGCAGCTCACGAACGGTCGTCCCGGTCCGCACCCGCGCCCCGGACGCCGCCACCAGCCGCTCGATCAACGTGCCGAGCCCCGAGCCGAGCGTGCCGAACACCGGTGCGCTGCTCGGCGACGCGGGCACCAGCGACGCGGCCGCCTCGGTCAGCGTCGGCACGCCACGGTCGAGCGCACCGGCCAACCCCGGCATGGTGGCCCGCAGCCCGAGCCCGTCCGCTCCCCCGGCGTAGACCCCGCCGAGCAGCGGATCGACCAGGCGGTCCACCAGTTCGTCCCCGAAGCGCGACCGCAGCAGCCCGCCCAGCGGCACGTCTTCCGCGGGCAACTCGACCGGCGTCAACTCGGCTTCGGCAGCCACCGCGGCCAGTCCCTCCGGGGAAAGCACGCTGGAAACCGCGTCGGCGCTGGCGGGTACCCCCATCATCGTGCCGGGCGGCAACCGGCGTGCCCGGCCACCGGCACGCACGGTCGCCCGCGCCCCGGTCGGGTGCACCACCTCAAGCCCCAGCTCGCGTGCCAGCGCCACCGCTTCGGGACGACGCGCCAGGAAGGCTTCGGCACCGAGGTCGAACGGTCGTCCCGCCAGGGTGCCGGTGCGCAGCTTGCCGCCGGGCGCCCCGGTCGACTCGAACACGGTCAGCTCGGCGTCCGCACCGAGCAGGCGGCGCAGCCGGTAGGCCGCGGCCAGCCCGGAGACACCGCCGCCGACCACCGCGATCCTGGTGGTCATGATCAGAGCGAGTGCACGAGTTCGACGACCCGGGTGATCACCTCGGGGTCGGTGTCGGGCAGCACGCCGTGGCCCAGGTTGAAGATGTGCCCGGCGGCCGCGCGGCCCTCTTCGGCGATCCGGCGCACCTCGGCCTCGAGCACCGGCCACGAGCCGAACAGCAGCGCCGGGTCCAGGTTGCCCTGCACCACCGGCGCCGAACCGGGCCGGGTGGCGGTCAGCCTGCGGACGGCCTCGTCGAGCGGCACGCGCCAGTCGACGCCCACCACGTCGGGACCGGCGTCACGCAGATCGGACAGCAGTTCCCCGGTGCCGACCCCGAAGTGGATGCGCGGCACGCCCGCGTCGGCCACCCCGGCGAACACCTTCGCCGAATGCGGCAGCACGAACTCGCGGTAGTCGCGCGGCGAGAGCGCGCCCGCCCACGAGTCGAACAGCTGGATCGCGTCGACCCCGGCGGCGATCTGCACCCGCAGGAAGCCGAGCGCGATGTCGGCGAGCTTGCCGGCCAGCGCGTGCCAGACCGCGGGCTCGGAGTGCATCAGCGCCTTGGTGCGCTCGTGGTTGCGGCTCGGGCCGCCCTCGATCAGGTAGGAGGCCAGCGTGAACGGCGCGCCGGCGAACCCGATCAGCGGGGTGTCGCCGAGCCGCTCGACCAGCAGGCGGATGCCCTCGGCCACCGGGACGACCTGCTCGGCGTCCAGTTCGGGCAGCGCGGCCACCGCGGCGGCGTCCCGCACCGGGCCGGCCACCACCGGGCCGGTGCCGGCCACGATGTCGATGTCCAGGCCCGCCGCCTTGAGCGGCACCACGATGTCGCTGAACAGGATCGCCGCGTCGACCCCGTGCCGCCGAACCGGCTGCAGGGTGATCTCCGCGAGCATCTCCGGGTCGAAGCAGGCGTCGAGCATCGCGGTGCCCGCGCGCAGCTCGCGGTACTCGGGCAGCGAGCGCCCGGCCTGCCGCATGAACCAGACGGGCAGGCGGGCGGGCCGCTCACCCCGCGCGGCCAGCAGGAAGGGGGCGTCGGGCAGCGCGCGACGCGCGGTGGCGGTCGCGGGCGCTGAAACTGAGGAAGACATCGGTTACATCGTGCCACGCAGGAGGTCAGGGCCGATTTCCAGGCACCTGACGGCGCGTCCGCCAGCTCAGCGGGCACTTTCCCGCCTACAGTCCAGAGCGTGACCGCGATGACGCATGCGCCAGATCTCTTCCGCGAGGCGGTGGCGGCACTGGATTCCGTGCGCTCCCGCCCGGAGGTGGTTCTCGAGCCGATGCGCGCCCCGCAGCGGCTCGCCCCCTGGGCCTACGCACTGAGCTGTGAGGTCACCGGCCCGGCCGACGTGCTCGCGTCGGGCAGACTCGTGCTGCTGCACGACCCGGACGGCCAGGAGGGCTGGAACGGGGTGCTCCGCATGGTCATCTACGTCCGGGCCGAACTCGACCGCGAACTGGCCACCGACCCGTTCCTGCCGGACGTCGGCTGGTCCTGGCTGACCGACGCACTGGAGCACAACGGCGCCGCGTTCAGCTCGCTCGGCGGCACGGTCACCGAAACCTCGTCGGCCCGCTTCGGCGACATCGCCGGCCCGTCCCGCACCGACGACCTCGAACTGCGCGCGTCCTGGACCCCGGACGACGCGAGCCTGCGCCCGCACGGTGAGGCGTTCGTCCAGCTGATGTCCAGCGTGGTCGGGCTGCCGCCGGTCGGGGTCTCGCTGTTCGAGCAGCGGCAGGGCTCCTAGTAGTTACGCCATTCGTCCTTCGCGTACTCCAGGACGCGCGGCTGCATCAGTGAGGACGAGGGCACGTCCGGGATCCGCCGCCGGTCCACCGGGAAGACCCCGGCCGCACGCAGCGATTCGGTGTCCAGTGCGCGCAACGCCGGTGCGCCGGGCGAAAGCCGCAGTTCCGGCTCCGCGTTCGCGGTCGCGAGGTGGAATCCCCAGTCGCCGAAACTCGGCACGGACATGTAGTACGGCGTACTGCGCAGGCCGACCTCGCGCAGTGACGCCTCGACGCACCAGTAGGACCGCGGCGCGAAGTACGGTGAACCGGCCTGCACGACCATGCGTCCCCCGTCGGCCATCGCCCGCCGGACCAGCGCGTAGAACTCCACCGAGTAGAGCTTCGCGGTCGCCGTGGAGTCGGGGTCGGGCATGTCGACGATGATCGAGTCGTAGCGCGCGGCGTTCTCGCGCAACCAGGTGAACGCGTCGGCGGTGACCACCTGGACGCGCGGATCGTTGAACGCGCCCTGGTTCATCGCCAGCAGGTCGGGCTGGGACCTGGCCAGGCGCACCACCTCGGGGTCGAGTTCGACCAGCGTCACGCGTCGCACGTCCGGGTAGCGCAGGACCTCGCGCAGGCCGAGCCCGTCACCTCCGCCGAGGATCAGCACGCTCTCGTGCGGGCCCGCGAGCACCGGGTGCACCAGGGCCTCGTGGTAGCGGTACTCGTCGACCGAGCTGAACTGGAGGTCGCCGTTGAGGTAGAAGCGCACGTCGGCCGGTCCGCTGAGGTCGACCGACTCGGTGATCACGATCTCCTGGTACGGCGTGCGTTCGGCGTGCACGACGGGGTCGGCGTAGAGGGCCTGGCGCGCGGACAGCTCGAACTGCCCGGCGAAGACGAAGGTCCCGGTGAGCACCACGGTCACGCCGACCGCCGCCACGGACAGCACCGCCTGCGTGCGGCGCCGCAGCCGCTTGCGGAACACGGTGAGCACCAGGCCCAGCCCGGCGATCGCGTTCACCGCGCCGACCAGCAGCGCGCCGCGGATCTGGCCGAACACCGGCAGCAGCAGGAACGGGAAGGCCAGGCCGCCGAGCAGCGCGCCGACGTAGTCCGCGGCGAACAGGTCGGCCACCGCGCTGCCCGCGTCCTGCTTCCGGATCCGCTGCAGCAGCACCATCAGCAGCGGGATCTCGGCGCCGATCAGCATGCCGAGCAGCAGCGCGATCACCACCAGCGCGGGCACGTACAGGCTGAGCCAGGCGTAGGCGGCGTAGAGCAGCAGCACGCTGAGCCCGCCGAGCAGGGCGAGCGCGATCTCGATGCCGGCGAACGCGGCCTCCGCGCGGCGCTGGAGCGGTTTGGCCAGCAGCGCGCCGACGCCCATCGCGAACACCATCACCGACAGCACGATCGACGCCTGCCCGACGGTGTCGCCGATCAGGTAGCTGCCGAGCGCGACCAGTGCCAGTTCGTAGACCAGGCCGCAGGCCGCGCAGACAAAAACGGCGAGCAGGACCGCGGCCCTGGCCAGCCGCGTGCGCGGCGCCGCGACCTCGGTTTCGGTTTCGGTGGTGGTCACGTGATGGCGGCGGCGATGATCGCGCTCACCGCGACGTGCACCGCGGCCGAGACCCAGACCGCGGGATGCGGTTCGGGGCGGGCCAGGATCTCGCCGAGCTTGCCGGGTGTGGCCAGGTCCAGCAGCACGAAGGCGATCGACATCAGCGCGAGCCCGGCCAGGCCGAAGACCACCGTGGACAGCAGGCCGGTGACGAGGTCGCTGTCGCTGGTGATGATCGCCGTGGTGACGATGACGCCGACGCCGAGCAGGCCGGAGGCCAGCAGCACGGAGGCGTTGCGGTTGCCCTGCACCCAGATCAGCTCGCGGAGCTTGCCGGGCGTGGCGAGATCGACCAGCGCGAAGCCGAGCGCCATCAGGATGGTGCCGACCGCGCCGTAGGCCAGCGTGGCCAGCAGGCCGAGAACGAGTTCGGACATGGTCGCCTTTCGGTGCTTGGTTTTCGGGTTCGGTCTAACGGCCGTGCGGCCACTGCCCCGGCGGCTGCTGAGGCGGATACTGCGGCCACCCCGGCGCCTGCCCACCCTGCTGCCCCGGCTGATATTGGCCGGGTTGCTGGCCTGACTGCTGCTGGCCGGGCTGAGGGCCTGGTTGGTGATGCCCGGGTTGCTGCCCCGGGTGCTGCGGCCCGGGCTGGTGTGGTTGTCCCGAATGCTGCTGCTGCCCCGGCCACGGCTGTTGCCCTGGCTGGTGCTGTCCCGGCTGGTGCCCCGGGTGGTACGGCCCGGACTGCTGGCCCGGCTGCTGGTACCCGGGCTGCGATTGACCCGGCTGGTGCTGTCCAGGCGACTGGCCCGGCGGCGGTTGCTGCCCAGGTGCCTGCGACTGCTGGCCCGGCGGCGATGGCGGCGCCGGGTAACCGGGTGCCTGCCCGGGTTGCGGCGGCTGCTGGCCCGGCTGCGATTGCCCCGGTTGTGGCGCCTGGTAACCCGGCTGGCCCGGCTGCGATACCCCCGGCTGGCCCGGCTGCGATTGTCCCGGCTGGCCTGGAGTTTGCGGCGTGGCGCCCGAGCCATCGGGCGGCGGCGGGGTCTTTTTTCGGGCTCGCGCTCGCATCCAGAAGCCGAGCACCACGCAAACCACCACCCCGGCGCCCAGGCCGGACAAGGTCAGCGTCGTGCTCAGCGGGAAGTCGGAGCTGCCCGCCCGGCCGAGGGGCTTCGGGGTCGGGGCGTTGGCGGGCGGCGGGGTGGCCACGGCCTGCAGCGCGCCCGACTCCACCATCAGCAAGGGCAGCCCGAGCGCCGCGTGGCCGGTGCCGCCGATCGGGTCCTCCACCAGGGCGGGACCGGTCACCCCGAGTCGCGCGAAGTCTTCTTCGCGGGGCACTCGGGGGAAGTCGGCCGAGCCTTCGACCCGGACCCGCACGCCATCCGGTGATTCGGAGCTGTCGCTGGTGTACCCGACCGCGACCTGCGTCTCCAGCCATCGCGGGCAGGTGTTCGCCGCGACGCCGGGCCCTCGGCTCGAGCCGAGCGCGACCTTCTTCGTCGAGCCGTCCTCCAGGCTCCACCCGAAGCAGATGCCGTACGCCTTCTCCAGCTCGGCGAGGCCCGCGGTCAGCTCCTGCGCCGCGTCCGGGGCGAAGGCGGGCAGCAGCCCGCCGTCGTACCTGGTGCCGTCCGAGTACAAAGTGGTGTCCGCGTTGTGGAACGTCCCCGGCTCGGGCGGCGACGAACCGCCGAACTCGCTGATCCCGGCCCACACCGCGCCGACCGCGATCAGCACCAGCAGGAACCAGCCGCAACCGGCTCCCGGCTTCTTCTGCTTGTCCTCGCTCATTTGCCCGCCCCCGGTCCGCGGCCGCGGAAGTCACCGCCGTGCGTGGAGGTCCAGCCCCACGAACCACCGGCGTGCCCGCCGTAGCGGCGGTACGCCCGGTCCACGTCCATCACCTGGATGGTCGAGCCGGTGCCACGCGGGGTGATGACCACGGCATCCGAGGAGTACCGCAGGTAGATCCCCGAATTGTCGGCCGACTGCGCCAGCGGCTTCCAGTCGGTGACGATCAGCGTGGACACCGCGCTCGGCTTCTCCCCGGAGGTGTAGGAGCGCACGTCGTCGTCGAAGTCCTGCGAGGTGTCGCGGTCGAACTCGTTGTCCACGAAGTTCGCCACGCTCGTCCCGCCGAAGAACAGCAGGTTCACCGCGATGATCAGCGCGATCACCGCCAGGATCCCGCCCAGCACGAACCACAGCCGGTATTTCACGTCTTCCTCTTCCCCAGTCCGCCCCGGTCAGTCCCCGGAGGGATAGCTCCGCACCTCGTACCGCGACAGCACCTCGCCGCGGCTGACCTCCCACTTGCCGCTCTCGCCGTAGGACTCCAGCGACAACCGGGCGTCGTCCCCGGCGGCGTAGTCCTGGTAGTGCACGGTCCCGCCGGAGTTCAGGCCGGTGGTGCCCTCGGCGGTGAAGGTGGCCGTGCCCGACTCCTGGTGGCGGTAGGTCCGGCCGTCCAGCTCGATCGTCTTGCCCGGGGCCACCGTGACGTCGGACAGCTCGGTGAACAGCACCAGCTCCAGCTCGGGATCCTCCTCCACGGAGAGCCAGAACCGGCGGCCCGCGGCGTTCTCCAGCAGGTGCTCGGTCCACGACCAGCCGTCCTCGGTCAGCCGCAGCGTGCCGCGCACCCCGTAGGACTCACCGCGGATCTCGACGAGCGCGCCCGGAGCCAGCTCACGGGGATCCCCGCGCACCGCGTCCACGTCGGCCGAGCTGAACGGATCCGCCGCGGTGGATGCCGGTGCCGGCGGTTTCGCCCGGCCGCGGCGGGCCAGGAGCACCCCGACCACCACGAGCGCGACCAGGATCAGGACCAGCAGCACCACCACGAGTGCGTCAACCATTCGAGTGAAACCCCCATTACGCCCGGCGACCGGGAATTCGGCGAAACCGGTCACCGTCCGGCGGACCGGGCACACTGTAACCAGCCGTCCGGATCCGTGTGGGCGGTTTGCCCGGAGAGCCACCGATGAGCCCGGAGACGGGCACTGGCGGATGGGGGACAACCCCGGCCGCCGACTGCCGGAACGCCGCAGTCCGTCACACCGATGCTTCGCGATACGTGCGTTATGACCGTTTTGCCCCCATTTGCCCGGTTGGCCACCGGACAACTCGGCCCCGGTGGTCCGTTGGCAACCGGCCGCACGCCTCCCCCGACCGGCCGTAGCGGAGTCGCCGGAGTACCCGTGAGAGTGTTCCTCTGCGGATGCACGTAGCGAATGCACGCCCATCCGGGTGGCAGCAATCTCTGTTCATCGCCGGTCTCCGGGCATCCGTTAGCCAGTTGGGCATTACTACCCCGATCGTGTGACTCCGATGCCATGGAGTGACGACTCGATCCAGATCCGTACCCGTTCGATCCCCCCACTGACCCTCTCGGGCGGCTAGAGTGCCTTCGACGACACCACTTTCGGTCTAAAGCTGGCGCGGCTGATTGGCCGAAAGTCCCGGTGCCGGTCGGGGGGCACGACCGACTCCAGGGAGGTAGTGACGTGGCTGCCGTCGGCTTATCTCAGGCCGTCCGTTCCACGCCAGCCGGTGCATTGCCGGCGAGCATGGTTCCGCACCCGCGGGAAGAACTTTTTTCCGTACTGGTGGTCGATGACCACCCGTTGTTGAGGGAGGCAATCGCAGCAAGACTCGCACAGATGGGTGCGGGCACCGTTCACGAGGCCGCCACGGTGGCCGAGGCGAGGGCAAGGGCGACGGCCACCGGGCCGTGCGACCTGGCCATCCTCGATCTCGGCCTGCCCGATGGCAGTGGCATCGAGCTGGTTACGGAACTCCGTAGCCACGGCTGGCCTCGCGTGGTGGTGCTCGCGTCCTCGGACGACCCGTACGCGGTGCGTTCGGCGTTCCAGGCGGGCGCTCAGGCATACCTGCTGAAGTCCGCGTCGCCGGTGGTGGTCACCGACGGCGTGCGCAGGGTGCTCGAAGGCGGCGTCTACGCCGATCCCAGCGTGGCACCGGTACTGGCCACCGGCACGAGGGTGGCGGGCACCGACAACACCCCGCGCGAGCTGTCCGCTCGCGAGGTGGAGGTGCTGCAGCTCGTGGCGGACGGTCAGTCCAACAAGGAAATCGGTGAGGAGCTCAGCCTCTCCGCGCTCACGGTGAAATCCCACCTGTCGCGGATCGGCCGCAAGCTCGGCACCGGTGACCGGGCGCAGATGGTCGCACTGGCCATGCGCGCGGGCGTCATCCGCTAGTCAGGACACTTCTGCGGTAAGGGCCGACCAGGCGCGGCCGGCCCTTACCGTAGGGTCATGGAGTGGATACCGCTGATCAGGACGGCGCGACGTCCGGCACGCCGGAGTCACCGGCGCCGATTCCGCTGAGGGAACCGGCCGAAGGCACCCCCGGGGTCATCGCGGACCCGGAGGAACTGGAGCGCGCCTGCGCCCGGATCGCCGAAGGGGCCGGGGCGATCGCGGTGGACACCGAACGAGCATCCGGTTACCGCTACTGGCCCAAGGCCTACCTGGTGCAGCTGCGCCGGGAGGGCGTTGGCTCCTTCCTCGTCGACCCCATCCCGCTGAGCGGGCAGCTGGGGCCGCTCGCCGACGTGCTCAACGGCGCCGAATGGGTGCTGCACGCGGCTTCCCAGGACCTCCCCTGCCTCGCCGAGCTGGAGCTGCGGCCGACCGCCCTGTTCGACACCGAACTGGCGGGCCGCCTGGCCGGTTACGACCGCGTCGCGCTCGGCACGCTGGTCGAGAAGCTGCTCGGGTACCAGCTGGAGAAGGGGCACAGCGCGGCCGACTGGTCCCGCCGCCCGCTGCCGGTCGACTGGCTGAACTACGCCGCACTGGATGTGGAACTGCTGATCCCGCTGCGCGAAAAGCTCGAAGCCGAACTCGAAGCACAGGGCAAGCTCGACTGGGCACGGCAGGAGTTCGAAGCCGTGCGCACCGCTCCCCCGCCCCCGCCGCGGGCCGAGCCGTGGCGCCGGGTCTCCGGCATCCACAAGATCCGCTCCCCGCGCGGGCTGGCCGCGGTCAGGGAGTTCTGGCAGATCCGCGACGAGATGGCCCGCAAGCGCGACCGCGCGCCCAGCCGAGTGCTGCCGGACAGCGCGATCGTCAGCGCCGTGCTGGCCGATCCGAAGACCACCGCCGAACTGCAGGCGCTGCCCGTGTTCAGCGGGCGCGTCCAGCGGAAGTTCGCCTCGACCTGGATGCGGCCGCTGCAGGTGGCGCGCACGCTGGCCAAGTCGGAACTGCCGCTGCCCGCCCAGCCCACCGACGGCCCGCCGCCGCCGAACCGCTGGGCCGACAAGGACCCCGAGGCCGCCGCGCGGCTGTCCGCGGCGAGGGCCGCGCTCAACGCGCTGGCCGAGCACCACCGGCTGCCGGTGGAGAACCTGCTGCTGCCGGAGCTGGTCCGGCGCACCTGCTGGCGCCCGCCGGAGGACCTCAGCGAGGCCGGGGTCGCCGAGGTGCTGCGCGCGGGCGGGGCCCGGCCGTGGCAGATCGAGCTGACCGCGCCCGCGCTGGCGAAGGCACTCACCGCCAAACCCGAGGCCTGACCCGCCAGCCCGCCCAGTGCCGTGAAGGCGGCGGCTTTCACGGCGGCGGCTAGACCCGCGAGCGCTCCAGTTCGGCGGCGTGGAGCAGGTCCAGTCCCGCCGCCCGGACCGAGCCGCTCGCACCCGGCAGGCCCGCCAGGCGGAGCACGGCGTCCGCGCCGTGGCGGGCGTGGGCTTCCACGTCCAGGTCCGGGTCGTCACGGCGGGCCGAGGCGACGCTTTCCACCAGGCCGAACGCGAGGCTGGTGCAGATGTCCAGCGACGCCGGTTCCGCGCCGGCCTCGGCGATCAGCGCGCGGTAGCAGTCCTTCAGCTCCGCGCGGGCGACCCGGAACCCGGTCAGGTTCAGCGCCTTGACCTCCGGCAGCAGGCACAGCACCCCGAGGTTGTGCCTGGCCAGGCCGAGCAGCCGGATGTCGGAGTAGCTCAGCGCCCACAACCGGATCTCGGCCGGGGCGAACTCACCCAGCAACTCCCTGGCCACCGCCAACGACGGGTCGACCGTCTCCGCGAGCAGCGCGGCGAGCAGGTCCTCCTTCGCCGGGAAGTGGTAGTAGATCGAGGCTTGCCGCAGTCCGGCGAGTTCGGCGATCGCGCGGGTGGTCGTGGCGGTGTAGCCGGTGGTGGTGAACAGCTCGGCGGCCGCGTCGAGCACGGCTTCGCGGGCGTCGTGCCGGCTCGCCGCCGCTCCGGTCGCCCGTGGCCTGCCCACCCTGCCCGTATTCCGCACACTGGAATGGTGCCAGGTGCGCACCGGGTGGGCTGGATCGACCCAGTTGAACAATGGTCTATACCTATCAACGGTCGGCCGCTAGCGTGGAATGGTCTGGACCACTATCCCGTCCTCGCGCAAAGGATCAGCCCATGCGGCACACCCCTCGCCGGTTGCTCAGCGCACTGCTCGCCTTCCTGCTGGCCCTCACCGTCTCGGCGGCACTCGGCAGACCCGCGGCCGCCGCCGGTCCGCTGACCGCGGCGTTCACCCTGACCGGCACCACCGGCCAGTACCAGGTCACCAACTCCGGGACCACCGCGGTCACCGGCTGGACGATCAACTTCCGGCTGCCCGCCGGGGTCACCGCGACCAGCGGCCAGCACGCCACCGTCACGCAGAACGGCACCGAGGTCACCCTCACCCCGGCCTACTACCTGAACACCCTCCAGCCCGGCCGGTCGACCTACCCGTACAACCCGACGTTCCAGCTCAGCGCGGCGGCCACCCCGACCGCCTGCCGGGTGGCGGGCGCCAACTGCGACGGCTCCCCCGACACCCCGCCATCGGCGCCGGGCAACGTCCAGGCGACGGTGAAGACCACCAAGTCCGTGACATTGACCTGGACCGCCTCGGCACCCGGCTCCCTGCCGGTGGCGAGCTACGAAGTGTTCAACAGCAGCGCGAAAGCCGCCACGGTCACCAGCCCCACGGCGACGATCTCCGGGCTGACCCCGAACACCGACTACTCGTTCACCGTGGTCGCGAAGGACACCGCCGGGCTCGCGTCCCCCGCTTCCGCCCCGCTCTCCGTGCGCACGAACAACCCGTCCGACGACACCCAGGCCCCGACCGCACCGGGCAACCTGCACGCGACCGGGACCGACGCGGGCAGCGTTTCCCTGGCGTGGACCGCGAGCACCGACAACACCGGTGTCGCCGCCTACGACGTCTACCGCGGCACCACCCTCGCCGCCACGGTCACCACCACGAGCGCGAAGATCAGCGGCCTCACACCGTCCACTTCGTACAGTTTCACGGTGCGCGCCCGCGACGGCTACGACAACACCTCGGCACCGAGCAACGCGATCACCGCGAAGACCGGCGACATCGTCGGCGGGTACGCCAAGATCGGCTACTTCGTGCAGTGGGGCATCTACGGCCGCCAGTTCTTCGTGCGCAACCTCGACACCAATGGCGCGGCCGCGAAGCTGACCCACCTCAACTACGCCTTCGGCAACATCGACCCGGTCAACCTGACCTGCCTGCACGGTGTCACCAAGGGCACCTCGCCGAACCCGCAGGACCCGAACCAGGGCGACGGCGCCGGTGACGCGGAAGCCGACTACAGCAGGCCGATGTCCGCGGCGCAGTCGGTCGACGGCGTGGCCGACACCGGCTGGGAGAAGCTGCGCGGCAACTACAACCAGCTCAAGAAGCTCAAGGCGAAGCACCCCAACCTGAAGGTGCTCATCTCGCTCGGCGGCTGGACCTATTCGAAGTACTTCTCCGACGTGGCCGCCACCGACGCCGCGCGCAAGAAGTTCGTCAGCTCGTGCCTGGACATCTACCTCAAGGGGAATCTGCCGGTGTACAACGGCGCGGGCGGGCCGGGCACGGCGGCGGGCATCTTCGACGGCATCGACCTCGACTGGGAGTGGCCCGGCGCGGAAGGGCATCCCGGCAACCACGTCAGCCCGGCGGACAAGGTCAACAACACCCTGCTGATCAACGAGTTCCGCAAGCAGCTCGACGAACTCGGCGCGCAGCAGGGCAAGCGGTACCAGCTGACCGCGTTCACCCCGGCCGACCCGGCGAAGATCGAAGCGGGCTGGGAACTCGGGCCGGTGGCGAACTCGCTGGACATCTTCAACGTGCAGGGTTACGACTTCCACGGTGCGGGCAGCGACAACTCGTGGGAGCCGAACCGGACCGGGCACCAGGGCAACCTGTACACCGATCCCGACGACCCGTACAACTTCCACTTCAGCGTGGAGAACGCGATCAAGCCGTACCTCGACGCCGGGGTCAACCCGCGCAAGCTGACCGTCGGGCTGGCGTTCTACGGCCGCGGCTGGCAGGGCGTGACCGACGGCGGCAAGGCCGGTGAATGGCAGCAGGCGAACGGGGCCGCACCGGGGCAGTTCGCCGAGGAAGCCGGGACGCGTGGTTATTCGAACCTGGTGGCCGGCGTGCCGAACTGCACCGTGCACCACGACGAAGCCGCCGTGGCGACCTCCTGCTTCACCGGCAACGGCGGCCAGTGGTGGACCTTCGACGACGCGTGGGCGATCGGGAAGAAGACCGCGTGGATCAAGAGCAAGGGCCTGCTGGGCGCGATGATCTGGGAAATGTCGGGCGACACCGGGACGCTGATGACCGCCACCGACAACGGTCTCAAGTGAACCAACGTGAAAGTGCTTCGTAGAAAGGGAGGTGAACACTAGACGTACTGCCGCCGCGTCCCTCGCGGGCGCGGCGGCCGCCACCCTGTTTGTCGCCCTGCCGTCCCCTCCGGCCAGTGCGCACGGCACGCTGTCGAACCCGCCGAGCCGGGTCTACACCTGCAAGGAGGAGGGTCCGGAGACGCCGAAATCGGGTGCCTGCAAGGCCGCCGTGGCCGCGGGCGGCACGCAGCCCTTCTACGACTGGAACGAGGTGTCGCTGCTCGACGCGGGCGGGCGGCACCGGGAGATCATTCCCGACGGCAAGCTGTGCAGCGCCGGGCGGGCGAAGTACCGTGGTCTGGACCTCCCGCGCACGGACTGGCCGGCCACCAAGGTCGCGCCGGGACCGCTGACGGTGACCTATCACGCGACCGCACCGCACGCGAACAGCAACTTCGAGTTCTACGTCACCCGCGAGGGCTGGAGCCCGGGCAAACCGCTGGCCTGGGCCGATCTGGTGCCGCTGGAGTCCTTCCCGAACCAGAACCCGAGCACCTTCACCGACTGGACGGTGACCCTGCCGCAGCGCAGCGGGCGCCACCTCCTCTACTCGATCTGGCAGCGGGTGCAGGGCAGCGCGGAGGCGTTCTACACCTGTTCCGATGTGGACTTCGGCGGTGGCACGAGCACCCCGGCGCCCCAAGACCCCGAACCCGAACCACAGCCGGAACCGCCGAATCCGGAACCGGAACCGCCGCAGCAGCCGGAACCGCCACAGCCGCAGCCACCGCAGTCAGAACCACCGCAGCCGGGCGGTACCTGGGCTGCGGGCACCACCTACCGGGTCGGTGACGAGGTCACCTTCGACGGCACGACCTACCGGTGCCGCCAGGCGCACACCACCATCGCGGGCTGGGAACCTCCGGTCGTGCCCGCGCTGTGGCTGCCGGTCTGATGCGGTACGCCTTCGCGGTGCTCGCACTCGTCCTGCTGGGCGCGTGCAGTCCTTCCGGCGCAACGGAATCCGCGTCGGGTGAACCCACTCCGCACAACGCCGCCGACGTCGGATTCCTGCAGTCGATGGTGCCGCACCACGAGGAAGGGGTGCGGATCGCGGTGCTCGCGGAGCGGTCGGAACGAGAGGAGGTGCGACTGCTCGGCGGGGCGATCGAGGCGACGCAGGTGGCCGAGATCGAGACCATGTCGAAGCAGCTCGACGACTGGGAGCAACCGGCCACCCCACCGAGTGGGCACCACGAGCACGAGGAGCGGCCGAGCACGGCACCCGCCGAGCTGACGTCGCTGGAGCAGGCCACCGGCGCCGAATTCGACCGGCGGTTCCTGAACCTCATGCTCGCCCACCAGGACGACGCCATCCAGCTGGCACGTCAGGAGGTGCTCAACGGACAGGACCCGGCCACGAAGGAACTGGCCGGCCGGATCGACAGATCGCGCTCCGCGCAGATCGAGCAGATGCTGAGCATGCTCGGCTGAGCGCCCGCCCGCGTGGTGTCCGCCACTCGACCGGACCATAGCGCTGGTTACCGACGGGTAACCAGCGCTATGGTCGCGGGTATCCAAGTACCCGAACCGAGTGAGGAGCACCCGTGTCAGCACGAGCAGTGCGCAATGTGGCATTTGTCGAGGGGGTGCGCACGCCGTTCGGCAAAGCCGGAGACAAGGGCATCTACGCGGGTACCCGCGCCGACGACCTGGTGGTCAAGGTCATCCGGGAACTGCTGCGGCGGCATCCGGAACTGCCGCCGGAGCGCGTGGACGAGGTCGCCGTCGCGGCCACCACGCAGACCGGTGACCAGGGGCTGACCATCGGCCGGACCGCGGCCCTGCTGGCCGGACTGCCGAAGTCGGTGCCCGGCTTCGCCATCGACCGCATGTGCGCCGGGGCGATGACCGCGGTCACCACCACCGCCAGCGGCATCGGCTTCGGTGCCTACGACATCGCCATCGCCGGCGGCGTCGAGCACATGGGCCGCCACCCGATGGGCGAGGGCGTGGACCCGAACCCGCGCATCATCGCCGACAAGCTGGTCGACCCGACCGCGCTGGTGATGGGCCAGACCGCGGAGAACGTGCACGACCGCTTCCCCGAGATCACCAAGCAGCGCACCGACGCCTACGCCGCGCGCAGCCAGGAGCGTTACGCCGACGCGGTGAAGGCGGGCAAGATCGGCCCCGAACTGGTGCCGGTCGCCACCCGCCACGCCGAGCTGGGCTGGGGGCTGGCCACCGAGGACGAGCCGCCGCGCCCCGGCACCACGGTGGAGCAGCTCGCCGGGCTGAAGACCCCGTTCCGGCCGCACGGCCGGGTCACCGCGGGCAACGCGGCCGGGCTGAACGACGGCGCCACCGGCGCCATCCTGGCCGCCGAGGAGGTGGCCGAGGAGCTGGGCCTGCCGATCGGCATGCGGCTGGTCAGCTACGCGTTCGCCGGCGTCGAGCCGGAGGTGATGGGCATCGGCCCGGTGCCTGCCACCGAGAAGCTGCTCGCCCGCACCGGACTGTCCATTTCGGACATCGGCCTGTTCGAGATCAACGAGGCCTTCGCCGTGCAGGTGCTGGCCTTCCTCGACCACTTCGGCATCAGCGAGGACGACCCGAGGGTCAACCAGTGGGGCGGCGCGATCGCCTGCGGGCACCCGCTGGCCTCGTCCGGGGTCCGGCTGATGACGCAGTTGTCGCGGCAGTTCGCCGAGCGCCCGGACGTGCGGTACGGCCTGACCACCATGTGCATCGGCATCGGCATGGGCGGCACGGTCATCTGGGAGAACCCGGCTTGGGAGGGGAACAAGTGATTTCCGCAGCAGAGGCCGAGGCGGCCTTTCCCGACGAGGTGGTGACCCGCGCGGTCACCCGGCTGATCACCGTGCCGGGCCTGGACGGCCAGGTCGCGCTGATCACCATCGACAACGGCCACGACCACGCGCGGCCGTCGACCTTCGGCCCGCAGAGCCTGGTCAGCCTGAACTCGGCGATCGACGCGGCCTTCGCGGCCGAGCCGGTGGCGATCGCGGTGACCGGCAAGCCGTTCATCTTCGCCGTCGGCGCGGACCTTTCCGGCGTCGAGCAGATCGCCGGGCGCGACCTGGCGCTGCAGATCGCGCAGACCGGGCACGACGTGTTCCGGCGGCTCACCGAGTCGAAGATCCCGACCTTCGCCTTCGTCAACGGCGCGGTGATGGGCGGCGGGCTCGAGCTGGCGCTTTCGTGCCACTACCGGACGCTGTCGGAGAACACCGCGGCGATCGCCTTTCCCGAGGTCTTCCTCGGCCTGTTCCCCGGCTGGGGCGGCACGCAGCTGCTGCCGAACCTGATCGGGCCGGACGCGGCGGTCACCGTGACCATCGAGAACGCGCTGAGCCAGAACAAGATGCTCAAGCCGGCGCAGGCCGCGCAGCTGGGCATCGTGGACGAGGTGTTCGGCTCGGCGGACTACCTGGAGCAGTCGCTGCTGTGGCTGGCGAAGGTGGTGCGCGGTGAGGTGACCCCGGCACGCCGCGAGATCGACCGCGGCGAGGAGTGGGACAGGGCCGTCGCCCGCGCCAAGTCCATTGTGGACGGCAAGACCAAGGGCGCGTCGCCGGGTGCGAACAAGGCCGTGGAGCTGCTGGAACTGGCGCGGGCCAACGACCTCGACCGCGGGTACGCCGCGGAGACCGAGGCACTCGCCGACGTGCTGATGACCGACACGCTGCGGGCCGGGCTGTACTCGTTCAACCTGGTCAACAAGCGGGCCAAGCGCCCGGCCGGGGCACCGGACAAGTCGCTGGCGCGGCCGGTGAACAAGGTCGGCATCGTCGGCGCGGGCCTGATGGCCAGCCAGCTGGCGCTGCTTTTTGTGCGGCGGCTGAAGGTGCCGGTGGTGCTCACCGACATCGACCAGGAGCGCGTGGACAAGGGCGTCGGCTACGTGCACGGCGAGATCGACAAGCTGCTGGCGAAGAAGCGCGTCTCCCCCGACGCGGCGAACCGGCTCAAGGCGCTGGTCTCCGGCTCGCTGGACAAGGCCGCCTTCGCCGACGCGGACTTCGTCATCGAGGCGGTGTTCGAGGAGCTGGGCGTCAAGCAGCAGGTGTTCGCCGAAGTCGAGGCACACGTGAAGCCCGAGGCGATCCTGGCGACGAACACCTCGTCGCTGTCGATCACCGAGATGGCGGCGAAGCTGGAGCACCCGGAACGCGTGGTGGGCTTCCACTTCTTCAACCCGGTCGCGGTGCTGCCGCTGCTGGAGATCGTGCGCGGGGAGAAGACCGACGACGCCTCGCTGGCCACCGCGTTCGCGGTCGGCAAGCAGCTGAAGAAGTCGAGCGTGCTGGTCTCGGACGCACCCGCGTTCGTGGTGAACCGGCTGCTCACCCGCTTCCTCGGCGAGGTGCTGGCCGCGGTGGACGAGGGCACGCCGTTCGAGGTGGCCGACCGCGCGCTGGACCCGCTCGGCCTGCCGATGTCGCCGCTGACCCTGCTGCAACTGGTGGGGCCGCCGGTGGCGCTGCACGTGGCCGAGACGATGCACCGGGCGTTCCCGGACCGGTTCGGCGTGAGCCAGAACCTGAAGAAGTTCGTCGAGGCGGGCAAGTCCGCGGTGTGGCAGTGGGACGACAAGGGCAACGCCACCGTCGACCCCGAGGTCGCCGCGCTCTGGGAGCAGGGCGATCGTCCGTCCACTGAGGAGCAGCTGCGGGAGCGGGCGCTGTCGGTGCTGGCCGAGGAGGTGCGGATCATGCTCGACGAGGGCGTGGTCGCCGAGGCGCAGGACATCGACCTGTGCCTGATCCTCGGTGCGGGCTGGCCGTTCTGGCTCGGCGGCATCACGCCCTACCTGGACCGGAGCGGGGTCTCGGAGAAGGTCAACGGGAAGCCGTTCCTGGCGCCCGGGATCGCCTCGGTGCCTTCGGCCTGACCGGTGCACAGCCTACTACGCGATGTCATACGACAATGCGTAGTAGGCTGTGCCCGGCGGGAGCGAAGGAGGATCGATGAACGTGCTGTACAGCACCCTGGTGGTGCTGCACCTGGTGGGCATGGCGGGCATTCTCGGCGGCGTGGCCGGTGAGCTGATCGCCAGGCGGACCGGGGTGCCGACCCTGGTGTTGCACAGTTCGGGCCTGCAGGTGCTGACCGGCGCGGCGCTGGTCGGCATCGCGTCGAGCGGCCTGGTCGCGGTGGAACCGAACAACGTCAAGGTCGCGGTGAAGCTGGTCATCGCGCTCGCGGTGCTGGTGGTGGCCTTCGAGGCGCACAAACCGGAGAAGCTCCCGCGTGCCGGGCTGCCGGTGGTCGGCGGCCTGGCCCTGCTGAACGTGGGCATCGCGGTCTACTGGTGACGCGCGATGCGTGAAGGTGGCTTTCCCGGCGGAGTTTCCGAGCGCCGGGAAAGCCACCTTCACGGCAGGGGTCAGTCGCCCAGGGGGTTCAGTTTGGCGGGGTCGCCGTCGAAGGCGAACAGGAGCAGGTCCGCCATGCCGAAGCGGCCCTCCGGCGTGCCGAAGCGGGGGCGCCACTCCGGCTCGCGCAGGATCGAGAAGCGCGCGGCGTCCATGCACCGGCTGAACACCTCCGCCACGATCGTGGCCCCGACGGCACCGAGCTTGCCGCCGTTCACCTCGGCCTCGCGCAGGATGTAGAACCACAGCGGCGTCCTGAGCGCCAGCGCCTCCCGGTGCTCCTCGCTCAGCGCGCCAAGGTTCGCCCCCTGACCGTCACCGGCCAGCAGTTCGTCCCTGGTCAGCTCCTTGACCCCGAAGAACTCGGCCAGTTGCTGCCCCGAGGCCAGCTTGACCATGTTCGCCCGGATCAGGTTCCGGTAGGCCAGGTTCCGCTGGATGTCGTCCGGCGCGAGGTTCTGCCCGCGACCGGCGAAGGTGCCCGCGGGCAGCGTGGCGAGCGGATTGGTGAGCAGCGTGTCGATCCGCCGCGCGACGTTGCCCTCGCCTTCGGGCACGCCGAGGTCCGGCCGCCCGGCGCCGGGGAGGTCGTGCAGCCGCCGCCAGTCGACGATCCAGTTGGTCGGCAGGCGCAGGAAGGTGCCCGCGTTCGGATCGTCGAGATCGGCCGGATTCCCGGTGGGCGACAGCGTGCCCGAGGTGCCGCTGAAGATGAACAGCTGCAGCATGGTGGCGATCCCGGCGGGCGCGCCCGCGCGGAAGAACCGGTTCCACTGGTAGGTCGCGCGCGCCATGCTGTGCCCGAGCCGGAAGGCCGCCACGGAGAACTCGATCGGCATGGTCGCCGCGTCGTGCGCGTCCGGCGCGGGCTCGAAGAACCGCCGCCCGTTGGTGAACACCTCGGTGACCACGGCCGGATCGGCGATGCGCGGCAGGTAGTCGGTGCGCAGCAGCCACTGGTAGTGCCGCACCACCTCGGCCCTGGCCCGCTCGAACAGCTGCGCCGGCGGCACGCCCTCGGCGGCGAGCACGTCCACCACCTTGTTGTGGAAGTGGATGAACGCCAGGTGCGTCTGCGCCACGGCCAGGTTCTCGTCGTTGCGCGCGTCCGGGATGACCGCCGCGCGTTCCTCCGCTTTGGTCTCGCCGGTGCCCTTGCGCGGCAGGTCGAACCCGGTGCGGTTGTTGTTCGCGCCGTCCAGCGGCACCGCCGCGGTGGTGCCGACCTTCAGGTGCGTGGCGTCGGCGTAGAGGTGCCTGTCCCGCTCGGGTCCGCGGCCGTAGAGCGCGTCCAGGTCGAGGGCGGGCGAGCGCCCGGCGATCAGGTCCTCCAGCGAGACGTCCTCGCCGAAGTCCACCGCGGTGCGGTCGAGGGTGAGGTCGTGGTCGACGAACTGGCCGAGATAGGTGAATCCGGCGGGCACCGGGTCCAGCCCGGCCGGGCCCGCGGTGTCCTGCTCCACCGTCATCGCCGCGGCCAGCTCCTGGCCGAGCGCCGGATCCACCGGCTCCCCCACCGGGCCCAGCCGGGAGAACCGGAACCGCCGCAGTTCCGAGCGAGCGGACGGGCGGGCGCTCGTCGGATTGCGTTCGGCGTCGAAGGAAAGATCACCTTCGCCGACCACGTAATAACTTTCCCGGGAATGCCTGTGCATTATCAGAATCCCCCCTCGGATTCACGGATTCGGCATCTCCCCAATGCCGATGAATCCGAGCGTACCACCGCTGGATGAGTGGGTCAGCCCGCTGAGTGGAAGGCCGCGGGCACTCCGAGAAAGCGGCCGAGGTCCTCGACTTCGGTGAGCAAGGCGGCATCCAGGCCGCCGGGCAGCCCGCCGAACGGTTCGACCCGAACCTGGAGTTCGCCCTTTTTCCTGTCCTGGCGCCAGGTTCCGACGACCCGGCCGTTCACCAGCACAGCGGGCATGATGAACCCGCCACCCGCCTGGATTCGCCGGTCGTATTCGGCGGGAACGGCGAGTTCTCGGCTGCGGTAACCGAGCAGATAAGTGTCGAAATGACCGAGCAGCCGCACCGAGAATTCATCCACGATGGGCGGTTCGAAATGATCAGCGGCGGCAAAACCGGCGCGAGCCTGTCGCAACGTCAGGCCGGACCACGCCGCGAAATCCTCGGCGGTGGCCGGGGCGTAGGCGGCCAGATAACGCGACGCCAGCCGCGCCGATGCCTCTTCTTCCTGGAGTGTCTCGAATGGACCGACCCAATCGGAGAACAGCGCGTAGGTCGGCTCGTCGCCACGATCCGCGCCACGGCAGAGCACCCCGGTCAGCGCGGCGAAGGCAAGCAGATGGGCCGGTGCCTGCGACTTCGGGTCCAGCACCACCCCGTGGTCGGCCAGTCCGGCGACGATCTCACCACGCGGCAACGATCGACCGGCCAAAATGGACTCAAGCGCGGTCACCCCGCGCGCGGTGACCTCGTCGTCCAGTCCCAGCTGGAGCCGTCGCGACCGGCCCGCCGCGGCGAACCGAGGTCCGAGCAGCCCGACGATCCACGCGACGTCCTCGGCGGCCAGCATGTGCAGCGTGCCGCGCATCGCCCAGGTGCGCACGACCGCGCCCGAGGCACACGCGGCGTCCACATCGGACGCGGTCAGCCCGGCCGAGCGCGCCCGCACACCCAGCCGGTTCGCACGAATGTCCTGTGCCTGCAAGGCAACCACCTGGCGCACGACCTCGGCCACACCACCGGCCCGTGGCCCGGCGAGCAGCTGCGCGTGCGCCCGCGCGAGCGGGACGGCGTCCACAGTGGTCATGTCGGCACCCCGGTCCTGGTCAGTGCGGGCAGGTGCACGGTCACCGAAAGACCGCCGCCCACCACGGGTTCCGCCGACACCACACCGCCGTGTGCCTGCACCGCGGCCCGCACGATCGAAAGCCCCAGCCCGGCACCGGTCCGCGCGGTGCGAGCCACGCCCTCGCGCCGGAACGGCTCGAACAGCTCGGCCACCGTCGCCGGATCGACCAGCCCGCCGGAGGACCGCACGCGCAACGTGGTCCACCGCGAACCCGGCTGGGTCATCGCCTCGATCCAGCCGCCGTCGACGTTGTGCCGCACCGCGTTCTCCAGCAGGTTCCCGGCGATCCGCTCCAGCAGCGCGGGATCGCCGACCGAGTACGACGGCACCAGCTGGAAGTCGGTGCGCAGCTTGCGCCGCTCGGCCTCGCGGTACACCGCGTCCCACGCGCTGCCGACCACCGCGGCCAGGTCCACCGGCTCGGTCGGGCCGACCCCGGCACCGTCCGTGCGGGCGAGCAGCAGCAGCGAGCTGACCAGTTGCTCGGCGCGTTCGGTGGCGTCGCGGACCACCCCGGCCATCCGGCGCAACTCCGCCTCGTCGGCCTGGTCGTCGGCGAGCGTGACGTCCAGTTCGGTGCGGATCACCGCCAGCGGGGTGCGCAGCTCGTGGCTGGCATTGGCGACGAACCGGCGCTGCGTGTCGAACGCGGCCTGCAGCCGGTCGAGCATCGCGTCCAGGGTCGCGCCGAGCTCACCGAGTTCGTCGCGCGCACCGCGGACGCCGATCCGCTCCCCCATCGACTCGACCGACAGCCGCCGCGCGGTGCTGGTCATCTCGCGCAGCGGGCGCAGCACCCGCGAGGTCAGCGTCCACGACAGCACCGCCGTCGCCGCGACCACGCAGCAGAACGCCACCGCACCGGCGATGAGCACCTTGTCCCGCGCGTGCTCGCGCAGGTGCGCGGCCAGCACGGTGGAGTCCACGTTCACGCCGTCCACCCGGACCTTGGTGCCCGGCGGCAGTTGTGGCACCGCGGCCACCGAATCGCCGACCAGCGACCAGGCCAGGTAGAGCAGCACCAGACTGACCGCCGCCGACAGCGCGGTCGCCAGCAGCGTGATCCGGGCGCGCAGGGTCCGCGCCGGGATCAGCTGGAAGTGCCGGTTCACCCGTGACCGGCACCGGGTACCCGGTAGCCAGATCCCACCACGGTCTCGATGATCCCAGGTTCACCCAGCTTCTTGCGCAGGGTCATCACGGTCACCCGGACGGTGGTGGTGAACGGGTCGGCGTTCTCGTCCCAGACCCGTTCCAGCAGTTCCTCGCTGCTGACCACCGAACCACCGGCGGAGAGCAGCACCTCCAGCACGCCGAACTCCTTGCGGGTCAGCTCCACCGGCCCGCCCGCGCGGCTGACCGTGCGCTTGGCCGGGTCGAGCCGGACGTCTCCGGCGGTCAGCAGCGGCGGCGCGGCCGGGGTGGCGCGCCTGCCCAGCGCCCGCACCCTGGCGACCAGTTCGGGGAAGGCGAACGGCTTGGCGAGGTAGTCGTCGGCACCGAGGGACAGCCCGGCCACCCTGTCCTCGACCGTGCCGCTGGCGGTCAGCATCAGCACCCTGGTCAGCTCGCCGGACTCGACGATCTCCTTGCACAGCTCGTCGCCGGACATGCCGGGCAGGTCGCGGTCGAGCAGGACCACGTCGTACCGGGTGATGGTGGACTTCTCATGGCCCTCGTCGCCGGTGAAGGCGACGTCCACCGCCATGCCCTCGCGCCGCAGGCCCCTGGCGATGGCCTCGGCGAGGGGTTCTTCGTCTTCGACTACCAGAATCCGCACGGATACACAATCCCACACGATCCTGAGAGTGACCTGATCGGACAGAGCGTGCTCACGAGTCCGCCCACCGCAGCGCGAACCACAGCTCCATCCGGGTTTCCGCGTCCGCGAGATCCACCCCCAGCACGCGTTCCACCCTGGCGATCCGGTGCCGGACGCTGTTGCGGTGCACCCCCAGCGCCGACGCCGTCCGGTCCCAGCCGCCGTGGTGGGCCAGCCAGGTGCGCAACGTGTCGAGCAGGCCCTCGTCGCCCAGCGCGCGCAACGGGGCCAGGGTGCGCTCGGCGTAGTCGGCGGCGTGGCCCGGCGGTACCAGCGCGGCCAGCCCGCTGCCGTCGGCCAGCACCGGGCGCCCGAGCACCAGCGCGCGTTGTTCCAGCGCCGCCAGTTCGGCCGTGGTGTCGGGCAGCCGGTCGACCGGATGCGGTGCGCTCACCACCACCAGCCAGCCCGCCGCGAGCAGTTCCTCGAGGGCGCGCGCGTCCGGCGGAGTGCGGACCACGGCGGTGAAGCGCGGTCCCGGTTTCAGCTCCACCAGCGGGGTGTCGAGCCGGGTGCGCAGCCAGTCGTACCCGGCGGCCACGTCACCGGGCCCGGCGCCGTGGGCCATTCCGGCGACCACGCGGTAGTCGCCTTCGCCGAGCAGTTCGGCCAGTGGCGCGGCGGGCGGGTGTTCCGCCAGCACCAGCGCGGTGACCGCGCCGCCGAGCCCCGCGGTGTCCGAACCGGCGCGGCTGGCCAGCCCGAACAACGCCGCGCCGACCGCCACGATGGCCCGGTCGGTGCCCTCGAACCGCTCCCGCCTGCCGACCACCACCAGGTGCGAGGCGGTGGCCTGCGGATAGACCGGCTGGGCGACGACGAACGTGCCGTCGGGCAGTTCCGTGGTGGCGCTGCGGATCCCGGACCCGCCGCGCAGCCGGGCGAACAGGCCGGCCAGCTCGGGCGGGAACGGCGAAGGCACCTCGTGCTCGGCGGCCAGCGCGTCCCGCTTGCCGACCAGCGCGACCCAGCCGGACACGTGCTTGGCCAGCTCGCGCGCCAGTTCCGCGAGACCACCGGCGGCGGCCCTGGTCAGCGCTTCACGCGCCTGGGTGATCCGGCGCTGCTCACGCTGGGTGGCTTCGGCCAGCGCCACCGCGACCACCCGGTTCACCGCGATGAACGGCGTGCGCACCCCGATCACCAGCAGCGGCAGACCCGCGCGGGCGCAGGCGCGGCGCAGCGTTTCCGGTAGTTCCTCGTGCATCGGCGGGGTGATGCCGAAGCCGAGCGCGGTGATGCCCGCGGCGCGCAGCCCGCGCACGTACCGGTCCACCTCGGCCTGCTCGGACGGCAGGTTCACCCCGGCGGTGAGCAGCAGTTCCTCCCCCAGCAGGTAGGGCGACGGGTCGCGCAGCTCGCACACGTGGGCCCACCGGACCGGCAGGTCGAGCGCGCCCGGCCGCAGCGTCTCCCGCACCACCTCCACCGCCAGCTCCGAGTTGCCGACAACGGCCCGTAACGGAATGTTCACCGGCGTGCCGAAGGTTTCCGAATTCCTGGACATAATGGCCAAAGATTACGGCAAACTGAGACAGATCATCCCGTTCAAGCGATCGGAATCCAGACCTACGGTGGCCCGAACACGCCCCCGTCCTAGGAGGAACCCGTGGTCGCGGACTATGTGGTGATCGCCCTCTACATCGCCGGCATGCTCGGCATCGGCTGGTACGGGCTGCGCCTGGCCAGGACCAAGAGCGACTACCTGGTGGCCGGCCGCAGGCTCGGCTGGTTCATGTACTCGGGCACGATGTCGGCGGTGGTGCTGGGCGGCGCGTCCACCGTCGGCGGCGTCAAGCTCGGTTACACCTGGGGCATCTCCGGTGCCTGGCTGGTGGTCTCGATCGGGCTCGGCATCCTGGTGCTGCACGCGCTGTTCGCGCGGCGGCTGGTGAAGCTGAAGGTCTACACCGTCAGCGAGATGCTCGACCTGCGCTACGGCGGGAAGTCCGCCTCGACCATCTCGGGCATCGTGATGTGGGCGTACACGCTGATGCTCACGGTCACCTCGACGCTGGCCTTCGCCACGGTGTTCAAGGTGCTGCTGGACATCCCGGAGTGGACCGGCATCGCCATCGGCGGCGGGATCGTGGTGCTCTACTCGGTGCTCGGCGGCATGTGGTCGATCACGCTGACCGACATCGCGCAGTTCGTCATCAAGACCATCGGCATCCTGCTGGTCCTGCTGCCGGTCTCGGTCAGCGCTGCGGGCGGCTTCGGCGGCATGGCCGAGCGGCTCGACGCCAGCTTCTTCGACTTCACCAGCATCGGCACCGGTTCGATCATCACCTACGTGCTGACCTACGGCTTCGGCCTGCTGATCGGCCAGGACATCTGGCAGCGCGTGTTCACCGCGCGCACCCCGCGCGTGGCGACCAGCGGCGGCATCGGCTCCGGCGTGTACTGCCTGGTCTACGGGCTCGCGGGCGCGTTGATCGGGGCGGCGGCGAAGGTGCTCTACCCGGCGCTCGCCAGTGCGCAGGACGCCTTCGCCACGATCGTGGAGGATCTGCTGCCCGCCGGCGTCCGCGGGCTGGTGCTGGCCGCGGCGCTGTCGGCGATGATGTCCACCGCCAGCGGCGCGCTGATCGCCTGCTCCACGGTGAGCACCACCGACCTGATGGCGAAGCTGCGCGGGACGGCGGCCCCCTCGGGAGAGGACGCCGAGGTGAGCAAGAACCGGCTCACCACGCTGGTGCTCGGCCTGGTCGCGATCGGCATCGCGATGGTGGTCACCGACGTGGTGGCCGCGCTGACCATCGCCTACAACATCCTGGTCGGCGGCCTGCTGGTGGCCATTCTCGGCGGGTTGGCCTGGAAGCGCGGCACCCGGCAGGGCGCGGTCGCCTCGATGGCCGTCGGCGCGCTGGCCGCGATCGTGCTGATGGTCGTCGACGGCATGGAAGCGAACTCGCCGATCTACTGGGGCCTCGGCAGCAGCCTGCTGGTCTACGTCGTGGTCAGCCTGGTCACCCCGCCCACGCCCGCCGCCGTGCTCGGCCATTGGAGCGACCGGCTTTCCGGCCGCGCGACCGTTGAAACAGAGAAGGAGCTCACGCAGTGACGCAGCAGTCCCCGATCGGTCCCGTCGACTCGTCCCAGGTGCCGCGGTTCGCCGGGTTCGCCACCTTCGCCCGGCTGCCGAGGGCGGACCAGGTCGACCGCGCCGACGTGGCCGTGGTCGGGGTGCCGTTCGACGCCGGGGTGTCCTACCGGCCGGGCGCCCGGTTCGGCCCGGCCGCGTTGCGCGAGGCCAGCCGCCTGCTGCGGCCGTACCACCCGGAACTGGACGTGTCCCCGTTCGCCACCGCGCAGGTGGTCGACGCGGGTGACATCGCGATCAACCCGTTCAACATCGGCGAGGCGATCGAAACCCTGCAGCACGGGGCCGAGGCGCTCACCGCGGACGGCACGAAGCTGGTCACCGTCGGCGGTGACCACACCATCGCGCTGCCGCTGCTGCGCGCGGCGGCGAAGAAGCACGGACCGGTGGCGCTGCTGCACTTCGACGCGCACCTGGACACCTGGGACACCTACTTCGGCGAGCCGTACACGCACGGCACCCCGTTCCGGCGGGCGTCCGAGGAGGGCATTCTCGACACCAGCGCACTGTCCCATGTGGGCACCCGGGGTCCGTTGTACGGCAAGCGGGATCTGGAGGAGGACCGCCGTCTCGGCTTCGGCATCGTCACCTCCGGCGACGTGATGCGCCGCGGGGTGGCGGAAACCGTGGACGCGCTGCGGCAGCGGATCGGCGATCGGCCGCTGTACGTGTCCATCGACATCGACGTGCTCGACCCGGCGCACGCCCCCGGCACCGGCACGCCCGAGGCGGGCGGCATGACCAGCCGGGAACTGCTGGAGATCGTGCGCGGCCTGCGCGGGCTGAACCTGGTCGGCGGGGACGTGGTGGAGCTGGCGCCCGCCTACGACCACGCGGAGATCACCGCCATCGCCGCCTCGCACGTGGCCTACGACCTGGTCAGCCTGCTCGCGCTCGGGAAGTCCGCATGAGGATCGGCGGCGATCTGGTCGTCGAGACGCTGCGGGCGCTCGGCGCGGACACCGTGTTCGGGCTGCCCGGCCAGCACGCGCTCGGCCTGTTCGAAGCACTGCGGCGGACGCCGGAACTGCGGCTGGTCGGCGCGCGCGTGGAGAACAACCTCGCCTTCGCCGCCGACGGCCACGCCCGCGCGCGGCTCGACGCGGACCCCGGCGGACCGGTGCCGGTGACCCCGATGATCGTCTCCACCGGGCCGGGCGCGTTGCTGACCTTGGCTTCGCTCCAGGAATCCCGGGCGTCCTCGGTGCCCGTGCTGGGCATCTCCAGCCAGGTGCCGTCGGCCGGGCTCGGCGGCGGGCGGCACGGTTACCTGCACGAACTCCCCGACCAGGCGGCGAGCTTCCGCGACGTGGTCAAGTCGGTGCACGTGGTGCGCACGGCCAGCCAGATCCCGACCGCCCTGCGTGAGGCGTGGGAGTCGGCGGCCACCGTGCCGTACGGCCCGGTGTGGGTGGAGATCCCGCAGGACGTGCTGCTGGCCCCGGCCGCGCTGCCGCCGATCACCTCGGTGACCGCCAGGCCGAAGCCGCTCGCCCCGCTGCCGGAACTGATCACCGAGGCGGCGCGGCTGCTGGGTGCGGCGAAGAACCCGGTCATCCTCGCGGGTGGTGGCGTGGTCCGTTCGGGTGCTCGGGCGGAACTGCGCGCGCTGGCCGAACTCGTGCGCGCGCCGGTGCTGTCCTCCTTCGGCGGCAAGGGATCCATCGCCTGGGACCATCCGCTGTCCGGGCAGTCCTGGCTGGAGGACTGGCATTCCACCGAGTTGCTGGCCGACGCCGACGTGCTGCTGGTGCTCGGTTCCGGTCTCGGCGAGCTGACCAGCAACTACCACCGGTTCACCCCGCGCGGCCGGATGATCCAGATCGAGGCCGACGCCGGGAAGCTGGAGTCCAACCACCCCGCACTGGGCATCCACGCCGACGTCCGGCTCGCGCTCACCGCGCTGCTGGAGGCGGCACCGGCCAGGGAAGCCGACGGGCGCGCCGAAGCCGTGGTCACCGACCTGCTGGGCAGGATCCGCGACCGGATCGGCAAGCAGTCGCTCGAACTGGAGCAGCGGGTGCTCGCCGAGGTTCGCGCCGCCCTTCCCGAAGGCACGCCGAGCTTCTGGGACATGACCATGCTCGGTTACTGGGCCTGGTCGGCCTGGAACGCCGACGGCGCCCCGATCCACACCGCGCAGGGCTCGGGCGGGCTGGGTTACGGCCTGCCGGGTGCGCTCGGTGCGGCAGCCGCCCGTCGTGGCCCGGCGCTGGCCGTGTCCGGTGACGGCGGGGCGATGTACGGCATCGCGGAACTGGCCACGGCCGCCCAGCACGGGCTGGACGTCACCTGGCTCATCGTCGACGATGGTGGTTACGGGATCCTCCGCGAGTACATGACCGGCGCCTTCGGGCAGGCGCACGCCACCGAGCTTTCGCGGCCCGACTTCGTCGCGCTGGCCAAGGCGTTCGGCGTCCCGGCCACGATGTCCACAGTGGACACACTGCGGGCGGACCTGGCCGGTGCGCTGGCCACGCCGGGGCCGGGCGTGGTGGTGCTGCCCGCGTTGCTGCGCCTGTTCGAACCCACCCACCTCGACCAGTGAGGGAACGCATGAACTTCGTCGACGGCAAGGAAGTCCCCGCCGCGGGCGGGCGCACGCTGGACCTGACCGATCCCGCCACCGGTGAGGTGTTCGGCACCAGCCCGCTGTCCGGGCAGTCCGATGTGGACGCCGCGCTGGAGTCGGCGCGGCTGGCGTTCCGCGCCTGGCGCCGCAGCACCCCGGCGCAGCGGCAGCTGGCGCTGCTGAAGATCGCCGACGCGCTGGAGGAGCGCGCCGAGCAGTTCGCCGACGCGGAGGTCCGCGAGACCGGCAAGATCCGCCGCGTGGTGCTCGAGGAGGAGATCCCGGAAAGCGTGAGCGCGCTCCGGTTCTTCGCCGGTGCCGCGCGCCAGCTCGAAGGCACCGCGTCGGCGGAGTACCTGCCGGGGCACACCTCGTCGATCCGGCGCGAGCCGGTGGGCGTGTGCGCGCAGATCGCGCCGTGGAACTACCCGCTGATGATGGGCGTCTGGAAGATCGCGCCCGCGCTGGCCGCCGGGAACACCGTGGTGCTGAAGCCGGCCGAGACCACCCCGAGCACGGCGGTGCTGCTGGCGAAGGTGGCCGCCGAATCCCTGCCCGCCGGGGCGTTCAACGTGATCTGCGGTGACCGCGACACCGGGCGCGCGCTGGTCCGCCACCCGATCCCGGAACTCGTGTCGATCACCGGCTCCACCCGCGCCGGGATCGACGTGGCCACCGTGGCGGCGGCCGACCTCAAGCGCACGCACCTCGAACTCGGTGGCAACGCGCCACTTCTGGTCTTCGGGGACGTCAACCTGGAAGAAGCCGCCGAGGGCATCGTCGGGGCCGCGTTCTACAACGCGGGCCAGGACTGCACCGCGGGCAGCCGGGTGCTGGTGCACGAGTCGATCCACGACGAGTTCACCGCCGTGCTGGCCAAAGCCGCCTCGGCGCACCGCCCCGGTACCGACATCGGCCCGTTGAACAGCGCGGCCCAGCTGGACCGGGTGCGCGGGCTGATCGAGCGGTTGCCCGCGCACGCCACCGTGCACACCGGTGGCACCACCCCCGACAGCGGTGGTTTCTACTTCGACCCCACCGTGGTTTCCGGGCTGCGCCAGGACGACGAGATCGTGCAGGAGGAGATCTTCGGCCCGGTGATCACCGTGCAGCGGTTCGGCGGTGAGGCCGAAGCCGTCGAACTGGCCAACGGCGTGCCGTACGGACTGGCGTCCTCGGTGTGGACGAACGACCACTCACGGGCGGTGCGAGTGTCGGGTGAACTCGACTTCGGCTGCGTGTGGATCAACACGCACGGCCCGCTGGCCGCGGAAATGCCGCACGGCGGGTTCGGCCATTCGGGCCACGGCAAGGACCTGTCGGCCTATTCGTTCGCCGAGTACACCCGGGTCAAGCACGTGATGACCAGGTACGAGTAACTACAACACGGCCCACGACGGCCACCAGGGCGGATGGCCCCCGGCACAACCGGGAGCCACCTGCTCCGGTGACCACACCGCCATGCTGATCCAGACCGACGCGGCCACCAGCACCACGGTCAGCAGCAGGCACGCGACGACCCCGGCGAACCGCGCCGCGGCGGTGTCCCCGTTGAGGAACAACGGGAACAGCCCGGCGTAGAGCAGGGTGAACGCGAGGAAGTTGACCGCCCACAGCACCGGCTGCACGGAGAACACCAGCAGCCCGGAGTTCTCGAAGGCGGACATGCCGACCACGCACAGATCACGAGCCGAGGACAGCAGGTAGAGGTCCAGCCAGGACACGGCCGTACCCAGCCCGGCACCGGCCACGCCGAGCGCGACCACGGTGCGGGACGGACCGGCCACCACCAGCTGTCGGGTCACCGTTCCCACTGTGACAGCGGCGGATAACGCGCAGACAACAAAGGACGGGTGCGAGATGCCCAAGATCACCACGGTGGAGCACAACGGCATCGCGCCGATTCCGGTCCGGGAGCAGACTTCCCGGCCGCGCGACCTGTTCCGGCTCGCCTTCGGTGGCGCGAACACCTTCGCCACCATCATTCTCGGCACGCTGCCGATCGCCTACGGGCTCGGCTTCTGGGCCGCCGCCGCGGCCACGGTCACCGGGGTGCTCGCCGGTGCGTGCGTGCTCGCGCCGATGGGCTTGTTCGGGCCGGTGACCAGGACGAACAACGCGGTGTCCTCCGGCGCGCACTTCGGCGTGGTCGGCCGGTGCGTCGGCTCGTTCCTGTCGCTGCTCACCGCGATCACCTTCTTCGCCATCTCGGTGTGGGTCAGCGGGGACGCGGTCGCCGGTGCGGCGCAACGGTTGTTCGGCTTCGACGGCGGCGCGGTCCTGCGGGGCGTCGCGTACGGCGTGATCGCCGTGGCCACGCTGGTGGTCTGCATCTACGGCTACCGGTTCATGTTGCTGATCAACCGGATCGCGGTCAGCCTCGGCACGATCATCATGCTGCTGGGGATTTTCGCATATGGTGGGAAGTTCGACCCGTCCTTCGCGGGTACCGGCGAGTACGCGCTCGGCACGTTCTGGCCGACGTGGATCCTGGCCGCGCTGACCGTGATGGCGAACCCGATCTCGTTCGGCGCCTTCCTCGGCGACTGGTCGCGGTACATCCCGGCCACGCACAGCCGCCGTTCCCTGCTGGCGGCGCCGTTCCTGGCGCAGGTGGCGACGCTGCTGCCGTTCGGCTTCGGCATCGCCACCGCCACCCTGGTCACCGACGCGGGCGACTACATCGCCGGGCTGACCGCGATTTCCCCGCTGTGGTACGCCATTCCGCTGATCGTGGTGGCGCTGATCGGCGGCTTGTCCACCGGCACCACCGCGTTGTACGGCACCGGGCTGGACTTCAGCTCGATCTTCGTGCGGTTGAGCCGGGTGCGCGCGACGCTGCTGATCGGCTCGTTGTCGGTGGTGTTCATCTTCGTCGGCAACTTCGCGCTGGACATGGTGTCGAGCATCAACGCCTTCGCCACGCTGATCGTGCTGTGCACCTCGCCGTGGATGGTGATCATGATGATCGGCTACCTGATCCGGCGCGGTTACTACGATCCGGTCGATCTGCAGGTGTTCAACGAGGGCCGCGAGGGCGGGCGGTACTGGTTCACCCGCGGGGTGAACTGGCGGGCGATGGCGGCCTGGCTCCCGGCGACCGCGCTCGGCCTGCTCACCGCGAACACGCCGATGATCGCCGGCCCGTTCCGCGACCTCGCGGGCGGCGTCGACATCAGCCTGCCCGCCACCCTGCTCACCGCCGCGATCACCTACCCGGTCCTGCTGCGGATCTTCCCGGAACCACGAGAGGTCCTGGCCCCCGAGTTGGTCCCCGCCTGAGCAGGGACACGAACGTGGCTTTCGGGGCGGATTTCGCCCCGAAAGCCACATTCGTGTCCTCGGGTTACTTGATGAGGTCGACGGCCTGCGGAGGCTGGCCCGGTAGGCGGACCTGGACCTGCACCGCGGTGTCGGGGATGAGGGCGGCATCGGTGAAGTTGCCTTCCCAGTTGTCCCCGGTGCGGTAGCTCAGCTGCGCGCCCTTCGCCGCGACCACCCAGCCCTGGCCGTCCGGCAGTCGCAGGCGCACCGGCAGCGCGGCCGCCGGGTCCACCGGATCGCCCGGCAGCACGGTCTCCACCGAGCCGTCCACCCGCTGGATCACCGCGTACAACCGGCTCGGGTTGCTGCCGACGTGCCCGTGCTCTCCGACCAGCGCGGTCCGGCCGTCACCGAGCCCGGCCACCACCAGCCACGGCACGCTGTTCTCGAACGGCAGCGCGGTGTACTGGTCGAACAACCCCGACGAAGCCAGCCCTTGCCCGAACTCGAACACCCCGCTGTCCCGCACGCCACCGACCCGCACCACGAACGGCTCGCCGCCGACCCGCCACGGCAGGCCCTCCGGCGCCTTCGGCATGCCCTGCCCCTCCGGAATGCGCAGGTAGGCACTCGATCGCGAAACCGAGACCGTGTCGTCCAGCCCGGCCCCGGCGCCGGGCTCGCGGGTGAGCAGCCTCGGATCGAACGGGCCGGTGCCCTCGGGCAGGGTCGCGATCGCCACCCCGTCGACCACTTTCAGCTGCTGCCACTCCCGGCCCGCCTTGCCGTCCGGCCCGAAGGTGGTCTTCGCCGACACGTACAGCGGTGTGCCCTGGTCGATGGCCAGCACCGTGCGGTCGTCCCGCCCGAACCGGAACGCGCCGGTCTCCGCCGGGGTCATCTCCGGGTGCGCCATGTCGAGCAGTTTCGTCGTCCCGTCACCGGGATCCCGGCCGACCACGCCGTACAGCGTCCTGGCCGAGCCCTCCGGCAGCCGGACCGGCTGCGCGAGCACCGCGGCCGGCCCGTCGGGGGTGTTGCCCGCCCAGTAGACGTGCGGCTCGCCGGTCCGCTCGTTCAGCATTCCGTCCACATTGTACGGAGAAGTGTCCAAACCGGACTTCCACGCCCCGGTCGCACTGGTCAGGAACACGCCGTCCCCGGCCAGATCCCCGCGCGTGGGCTGGTCCAGCAGTGAAGCCGCCGACACCTGCGTCGGGGCGGGCTGCCAGCTCCCGAACGCCACCCCGCCGGCCAGCGCTCCGGCCACCAGCACCCCACCGGCCACCGCCGCCCGGCGGCGCACCAGCCGCCGCCTGCCGCCCCGCAGCACCCCGGCGGTGAACCCCGGCCGCGGCTGCAACTCCCCCGTCGCCGCGCGCAGCGCGCGGCCCAGTTCCCCGGTCTCCATCATCGGCTCCCGTTCAGCACGTCGTCGCTCGTCCCCAGCAGTTCGCGCAGCCTGGCCAGCCCCCGTGAGGTCTGGCTCTTGACCGTGCCCGGCGAGCAGCTCATCGCCGCCGCGGTGTCCGCTTCGGACAGGTCGTCGAAGAAGCGCAGCACCAGCACCGCCCGCATCCGGTCGGGCAGCGCGGCCAGCGCGCGCACCACATGATCTCTGTCCACAACGGACTCTTCCGGCCCGCGCACCGAAGGCGCGGCCGCGTCGTGCAACGGGGCCTCGGCGACGCGGCGCGAACGGCGCCGCCACCGGTTCGCCGACGCGTTCGCCAGCGCGGCCCGCGCGTACGCCTCCGGTTCACCCCGGATGCGGCGCCAGCGCGGGTACATCCGCTCCAGCACGTCCTGGAGCAGGTCCTCGGCCGCACCCCGGTCACCACCGCACAGCAGGTACGCCGTACGCAGCAGTGCCGGGGAGCGGGCCGCGACGAACCCCTCGAAATCTCCCGTGTCCTTCAACGAACCCCCTTTGTGGTGTCCTCGAAAGGCATCACACCGGGGAGTTCGGGAAGGTTGCGTCGATCCCGGTCAATCCTGAGGGGACTTCACCGCGGCGTCCTGAGCCGGGGTGCCGACCAGGTTCGACGCCCATTCGGTGACCCGGCGCGCCACGTCCTGCGCGGTCAGGCCGACCTCGGCGAGCACCTCGTCACGCGTGCCGTGCTCGAGGAAGCGTTGCGGCACGGCCAGATCCCGCACCGGCACCGCGCAGTCGGCGTCGCGGAGGGTGGCCGCCAGCAGCGAGCCGAAGCCGCCGTGGCGCCCGTTGTCCTCGACGGTGACCACCAGGCGGTGCGCCTCGGCGAGCGCGGTCAGCTCACCGGGCACCGGCAGCACCCACCGCGGGTCCACCACGGTGACGCCGATGCCCTGGTCGGCCAGCCGGTCCGCGGCGGCAAGGCCGAGCTTGGCGAAGGCACCGACGGCGACCAGCAGCACGTCCGCCCCGGCGCCGTCGGCCGGGCGGCGCAGCACGTCGACCACGCCGAGCCGGTCCACCGCGGGCACCGACTCGATCACGCCACCGCGGGAGAACCGGAGCGCGGTCGGCCCGTCGGCGACGGCCACCGCCTCCCGCAGCTCCTCGCGCAGGGTCACCGCGTCGCGCGGCGCGGCCACCCGCATTCCGGGCACCAGGCCCAGCAGCGACAGGTCCCACATGCCGTGGTGGCTGGCGCCGTCCGGGCCGGTGATGCCCGCGCGGTCCAGCACGAAGGTGACCGCCTGCCGGTGCAGCGCCACGTCCATCAGCACCTGGTCGAAGGCGCGGTTGAGGAAGGTGGCGTAGATGGCCACCACCGGGTGCATGCCGCCCATCGCCAGACCGGCGGCCGAGGCCACCGCGTGCTGCTCGGCGATGCCGACGTCGTACCAGCGGTCCGGGTGGGCCTCGGCGAACTTGTGCAGCCCGGTCGAGCGCAGCATGGCCGCGGTGATCGCCACCACGTCCTCGCGCTCCTCGCCGATGGCGGCCAGCTCGTCACCGAACACCCCGGTCCAGCTCGGGCCCTTGACCGGCGGCAGCCCGGTCTCCGGGTCCAGCGGGTCGGTCTGGTGCATCTGGTCGTGCTCGTGGTTGACCGCGGGCGGGTAACCGTGGCCCTTCTCGGTCACCGCGTGCACGATCACCGGCCCGCCGAAGGCCTTCGCGCTCTGCAGCGCCTTCTCCAGCGCGGGCAGGTCGTGGCCGTCGACCGGGCCGACGTACTTGAGGCCGAGGTCGGCGAACATGCGCTGCGGGCTGACCGCGTCCTTGAGCCCGGCCTTGGCCGCGTGCAGCGCCGCGTAGATCGGCTTGCCCACGATCGGGGTGCGGCGCAGCAGCTCGCGACCGCCGTCGAGCAGCCGCTCGTAACCGGGGCGCAGGCGCAGCGAGGCCAGGTGCTCGGCGAGCCCGCCGATGGTCGGCGAGTAGGAGCGGCCGTTGTCGTTGACCACGATCACCACCGGCCGGTGCGGCGCGGCGGCGATGTTGTTCAGCGCCTCCCAGCACATGCCGCCGGTCAGCGCGCCGTCGCCGACCACGGCCACCGCGTGCCTGCCGCCGCCACCCAGCTCGAACGCCTTCGCCAGGCCGTCCACATAGGACAGCGCGGCCGAGGCGTGGCTGTTCTCCACCAGGTCGTGCTCGCTCTCGGCACGCGAGGGGTAGCCGGTCAGCCCGCCCTGCTGGCGCAGCCCGTCGAACTCCGGGTGCCTGCCGGTGACGATCTTGTGCACGTAGCTCTGGTGCCCGACGTCCCAGACGATCGCGTCGGACGGCGAGTCGAAGACCCGGTGCAGGGCCATGGTCAGCTCCACCACGCCCAGGTTCGGGCCGAGGTGACCACCGGTCCGGCACACCTTCTCGACCAGGAAGTCCCGGATCTCGCCGGCCAGCTGCTCCAGCTCGCCGGGTTCCAGCCGCTTCAGGTCCGCCGGTCCGTGCACGGAATCCAGCAACGTCACGCTCCACCTCGCCCGCTCGACAAAGTCCGTCGACCGCCCAGTCTACGGAGGCACGCGGCGGCCGGATCCGCCACGCGGCTGGCGTCACGTCACTACCGGGTGATCCCCCGCCTGGCCTGCGGCGGAGCAGTTCACTTCACCCAGCCGTCAACGGTTGGAAACAAACCATCAATAACGAAAGTATGTGAAGCGCCTCTCACTTGATCCGGTTGCTCTAGCCAGTCAGGCGGTCACTGCTCGTAGCGTGACCCCCGCGAAAGGCTCGATCGATTCACACTCGGGGGTGAGCTTTACCGTGCCGATTCCCGCTGCTCGCGGATCGCTGCCGGCGCTGGCGCCGGCCGAACACTGGCACCACCAGACCTCGCGTGCGCTCAGCGGCCCCGCCGCACATCGGCGTCCGCCGGTGGTCGCGGTGGTCCGGTTCGTCGAGGCGCCGCGCATCGAATCCCGCTTCGGGCACAAGGGCGTGGACCGCGTGCTCGAAGAAGTCGCCTGGATGCTGCGGCCGGAGCTGTCCGAGCAGGAGCACCTGGCCCCGGACGGGCACGGCGGGCTGGTGCTGACCCTGCGGGGCGCGGCCGCCTGGCAGGTCCGCGCCCGGCTGGAGGGCATCTCCACCCGGCTGGCCCGGCTGCCCGTCCGCCTCGGCGACGACCATCTCGCGGTCACCCCGGTGATCGGCTGGGCCGACGCCGCCGACCGGCCCGCCTGCACCGATCCCGACCAGCTCGCGCTCCGCGCCACCGAGGCGGTGGAGCTGGCGACCAGCCAGGTCGACCTGGTCCCGCGCCGGTGGACCCCGGCCCCACCGGCCCGCCACCACAAGCGCGCCTCCGGCGGCCCGCTGCGCACCGTGCTGCAGGCGCTGGCCACCGTGCTGATCGGCGTGGTGGCGCCGTTCGCCGGGCTGATCCTGGCCTACCGCGCCGGATTCGACCTCGGCACGCCCGCCTACCTGGTGGTGACCATCTCGCTGGTGCTGACCTCGGTGGTGATCTGGGTGGAGAACCTGCACGCGCTCGATCCGGACCAGCCACCGGACTCCCCCGCCACCCCGCCGCCCGCCGCGTCCGCGATCATCCCGGCCTACCTGCCGAACGAGGCCGCGACCATCGTGGACACCCTGCACGCGTTCCTGCGCCAGGACTACGACGGCCCGCTGCAGATCATCCTGGCCTACAACAGCCCGCACGCGCTGCCGGTCGAGGAGGACCTGCGGGCGCTGGCCGCCGAGGACCCGCGGCTGGTGGTGATGCGGGTGCCGTACTCGACCTCCAAGGCGCAGAACGTCAACGCCGCGCTGGAGGTGGTCACCGGGGAGTTCGTCGGCGTGTTCGACGCCGACCACCACCCGGCGCCCAACGCCTTCGACCGGGCCTGGCGGTGGATCTCGCACGGCGCCGACGTGGTGCAGGGCCACTGCGTGATCCGCAACGGCTCGGCGTCGTGGGTCTCGCGCACGGTCGCGGTGGAGTTCGAGTCGATCTACGCGGTCAGCCACCCCGGCCGCACCAAGCTCCACGGGTTCGGCATCTTCGGCGGTTCCAACGGGTTCTGGCGCACGCAGGTGCTGCACGAAACCCGGATGCACGGCCAGATGCTGACCGAGGACATCGACTCCTCGATGCGCGTGCTGCTCTCGGGCCGGACCGTGCGCAACGACCCGGCGCTGGTCAGCCGGGAACTGGCGCCCGCCACCCTGTCGGCGTTGTGGAAGCAGCGGATTCGCTGGGCGCAGGGCTGGTTCCAGGTTTCGCGGCGGCACCTGCGCTCCGCGCTGAAGTCCGACGAGCTGACCGCGCGCAACAAGCTCGGCATCACCTTCCTGCTCGGCTGGCGCGAGGTGTTCCCCTGGCTGGCGCTGCAGATGATCCCGGTGATCGCCTACATCGCCTGGCGCGAAGGCGGAATCACCGAGATGGACTGGTTCGTGCCCACGTTCGTGCTGTGCACGCTCTACACCTTCTCCGCCGGGCCGAGCCAGGTGCTGTTCGCCTGGCGGCTGTCCGCGCCAGAGGTACGCAGGCATCCGCGGTGGTTTTGGGCCTACCTGGTGGTTTCGCTGTTCTTCTACACCGAATTCAAGAACCACGTGGCCCGCGTGGCGCAGCTGAAGGAACTCAGCGGCGAGCGCAAGTGGGCGATCACGCCGCGGCAGGTGCCGGTGCGGGGTGAGAACGCGTGACCGCCGTCTTTTCCCGGGGGTCCGGGGGTCGTCCCCCGCGCTCGAAACAGCGGTATCAGCTCGACGTCTACCGGGCGCTGGCGGCGATGGCGGTCGCGGTGTTCCACGCCTACCAGTCCAACCGCACCGCGCACTGGCCACTGGAAGGCACGGTGTGGCACGAAATCCTGCTCGCCACCGACCTGTTCGTGGCGATGTTCTTCGTGTTGTCCGGTTTCCTGCTCGGCATCCCGGTCGCCCGGGCCGCGCTCGGGCAGAGCGAACCCAGGCCCGCCAGGGTGTTCCTGGTGAAACGGGTGGCGCGCCTGGTCCCGCTGTACTTCCTGGTGGTGCTGCTGGTCTGGACGATGACCAATCCCGAGTTCCCCGGCAACTGGCGCGACCTGTTGCTGCACCTCACTTTCACGCACGTGTACAGCGACGACTACATCTTCTGGACCAACGGCCCGGCCTGGTCGCTCGCCGACGAGATGCACTTCTACCTGCTGCTGGCCGTGCTCGGCCCGCTCGCCTACCGGCTGTGCGCGCGATTCGGCGGCACACGGGCGAAACTGGCCGTGCTGCTCACCGGTGTCGGCACGCTGATCGCGCTCAGCCTCGGTTACAAGATCCTGGCGAAGTACGGGTGGGAGGTGCCGCAGGACCGGTGGTCGGTCTGGTTCGGCCCACTGGCCAAACTGGACCTGTTCGCGATCGGCCTGCTGATGGCGGTCGCGTCCGCCTCCGGGTTCCGGCTCGCCGCCCGCCGGCAGCGCGCCGGTTTCGCGCTGACCGGCGCGGCGCTGGTCTACCTCGCGCACACCGGCGGGCTGTCCGAAGCCTTCGTGCACACCGTGGTCGGCCTCGGCTGCGCGCTGGTGATCACCAGCACCACGCTGACCACCGCCGCCCCGCCGCGGTTCCTGAGCTGGCGCCCGCTGGTCACCGTCGGCGTCGCCAGTTACAGCGTGTACCTGTGGCACGAACCGGTGTTGCGGGTGCTCGGATCCAGCGGGCTGCTGCCCGCGCGCGGCACGCCACTGGCCTTCGTGGTCACCGCGATCTTCCTGCTGCTGGTGGTGATCCCGCTGGCGATGTTCAGCTACCAGGCGATCGAGAAGGTCGGCATGAAGCTGGCCGCCACCATCGACGGAGGTGGCCGGGCGCGGAACTACTACCCCGAGCTCGACCGACTGTCCAACTGGGAGCCCGCGCCGCGTTAGGGAGATCACCGGTCCATTGCGCCCGGATAGCCAAATCGCCCGATCGGCGTAGGATTCCCCCTCGCACGCGCGCGAACACGGGACTAGGTCGAAAGAGGGCAGATGGCGGACTTCTTCATCGGTGGGCAGTGGGTGGCCTCGCAGGCGGGGAACACCAGGGAAATCCGGTGCCCGGCCAACGGCTCGCTGGTCGCCGAGGTCGCCGAAGGCACGCGCGAGGACACCGAGGCGGCCATCGCCGCCGCGCGCGACGCCTTCGACAACGGGCCGTGGCCGTCCACGCCGAGCTGGGAACGCGGTGACGTCCTGCTCCGGGTGGCACAGCTGCTGGAGCGCGACAAGGCGAGCTTCGCCAGGGCGGAATCGCTCGACACCGGCAAGCGGCTGGTCGAGAGCGAGTACGACATGGACGACATCGCCGCCTGCTTCCGCTACTTCGGCAAGCTCGCCGGGCAGGACGCCGGCCGGGTGGTCGACACCGGCAACACCGGCGCGATCAGCCGGATCACCTACGAACCGGTCGGGGTGTGCGGGCTGATCACGCCGTGGAACTACCCGCTGCTGCAGACCGCGTGGAAGGTGGCCCCGGCGCTGGCCGCGGGCAACACCTTCGTGCTCAAGCCGAGCGAGCTGACCCCGCACACCTCGATCATGCTGATGCGCCTGCTGATGGAGGCCGGCGTGCCGGACGGGGTGGCCAACCTGGTGCTGGGCGCCGGTCCCGAGGCGGGCGCGCCGCTGTCCGAGCACCCGGACGTGGACCTGGTCTCGTTCACCGGCGGGCTGGCCACCGGCCGGATCGTCGCGGCGGCCGCCGCGGCCACGGTCAAGAAGGTCGCGCTGGAACTGGGTGGCAAGAACCCGAACGTGGTCTTCGCCGACGCCGACTTCGACACCGCGGTGGACTTCGCGCTGACCGCGGTTTTCCTGCACTCCGGCCAGGTCTGCTCGGCCGGTGCCCGGCTGATCGTGCAGGAGGAGCTGCACGACCGGCTGGTCGACGAGATCGTGCGCCGCGCCGAGCTGATCCGGATCGGCGGGCCGTTCGACCCCGACGCCGAGACCGGGCCGCTGATCTCCGCGGCGCACCTGGCCAAGGTGGAGGACTACGTGGCCAGGGCGATCGCCGAGGGCGCCGTGCTGCGCACCGGCGGGAAGCGGCCGGAGGGCGAGAAGTACACCGGCGGCCACTACTACCTGCCGACCGTGCTGGACGGCGTCACGCAGGGCAGCTACGCGGTCCGCGAGGAGTCGTTCGGCCCGGTGCTGACCGTGGAGACCTTCACCGACGAGGACGACGCGGTGCGCATCGCCAACGACACGCACTACGGCCTCGCGGGCGGTGTGTTCACTTCCGACGTGTCCAAGGCGCAGCGGGTGGCGAACCGCCTGCGGCACGGCACCGTCTGGATCAACGACTACCACCCCTACCTGCCGCAGGCCGAGTGGGGCGGGTTCAAGCAGTCCGGTTTCGGCCGCGAACTGGGGCCGACCGGGCTCGCCGAGTACCAGGAAGCCAAGCACATCTACCAGAACACCCGCCCCGGCCCGCAGCACTGGTTCTCCGGGGAGCAGCGCTAACCGCGTCTACCACGTCTAGCAGAAGGATGGTGGCGATGAGTCAGACCGACGACGGCCTGGCAGGTTTCGGTTACAAGCAGGAGCTGGAGAGAACACTCGGGAACTTCCACACCTTCGCGGCCGGCATCTCCTACATCTCCATCCTCACCGGCACGTTCCAGCTGTTCTACTTCGGCTTCAGCTTCGGCGGGCCCGCCTACTGGTGGTCGTGGCCGATGGTGTTCGCCGGGCAGCTGATGGTGGCGCTGTCCTTCGCCGAGCTGGCCGCGCACTACCCGGTGGCCGGCTCGATCTACAACTGGTCGAAGCGCCTCGGCAGTCCGCACGTGGCGTGGCTGGCCGGGTGGATGATGCTCACCGCGTCGATCGTCTCGATCGCTTCGGTGGCGCTGGCGTACCAGATCACCCTGCCGCAGATCCTCGACTTCTTCCAGTTCGTGGAGAACCCCGCGGTCAACGCGGTCATCCTCGGCACCGCGTTCATCGTGTTCACCACCCTGGTCAACGCCTGGGGCGTGCAGCTGATGGCGCGGATCAACAGCGCCGGGGTGTTCATCGAGCTGATCGCCGCGGTGCTGCTGATCGTGCTGCTGGCGGCGAACATCACCCGCGGGCCGGAGGTGGTGACCGAAACCCAGAACATCGGCACCGGGCAGAGCGGCGGGTACCTCGGCGCGTTCCTGGTCGCCTCGCTCGCCTCGACCTACGTGATGTACGGCTTCGACACGGCCAGCTCGCTCGGTGAGGAGACGCACGACCCGCGCCGCAACGCGCCGAAGGCCATCCTGCGCGCGCTGATCTTCTCCTTCCTGCTCGGCGGGCTGATCCTGCTGTTCGCGCTGATGGCGGTCGGCGACATCGACAACCCGGAGATCGCCACCGGTGGCCTGCAGTTCATCGTGCTCGACGTGCTGGGCAGCACGGTCGGCAAGATCCTGCTGATCACCGTGGTCATCGCGATCACCGTGTGCATCCTGGCGGTGCAGTCGGCGGCGATCCGGATGATGTTCGCGATGGCGCGCGACAACGCGCTTCCCGCCGGGGCGAAGCTGGCGCGGATCTCGCCGAAGACGAAGACCCCGGTGGTCCCGGCGGTGGTGGCCGGGGTGATCGCGGTGATCATCCTGGTGGTCAACATCAACCAGCCGCAGATCTTCACGGTGATCACCAGCATCGGCATCATCATGATCTACTTCGCCTACCTGCTGGTCACCGTGCCGATGCTGGTGAAGCGGTTCCGCGGGCAGTGGCCGCCGCCGGAGGTGCCGGGCAAGAAGTACTTCTCGCTGGGCAAGTTCGGCCTGCCGGTGAACATCCTCGGCGTGCTGTGGGGCGCCGGCATGATCGTGAACCTGGCCTGGCCGCGGCGTGAGGTCTACAACGCCACCGAGCCCTACCACTGGTACCTGCAGTGGGGCGCGGTGCTTTTTGTCGGCGCGGTGGCCGGGCTCGGCTTCGCCTACTACTGGTTCCGGTTGCGGCACCGCACCGGCATTCTCGACGACCACCGGGCAGAGGACCCGGAGAAGCAGGAGGAGACGGCGTGAGCGAGGAGTTCGACTACGTCATCGTGGGCGGGGGGACCGCCGGTTCGGTGCTGGCGGCGCGCTTGTCGGAGGACTCGTCGGTCACCGTCTGCCTGCTCGAAGCCGGTCCGTCCGATGTGGACGACGACGCGATCCTGCGGCTGGACCGGTGGATGAGCCTGCTGGAGTCCGCCTACGACTGGGACTACCTGGTCGAGCCGCAGGAGTCGGGCAACTCCTTCCTGCGCCACGCCAGGGCCAAGGTGCTCGGCGGCTGCTCTTCGCACAACTCGTGCATCGCCTTCTGGGCCCCGGCCGAGGACCTCGACGAATGGGCCTCGCTCGGCCTGCCCGGCTGGTCGGCGGCGGACATCTTCCCGCTGTACAAGGAACTGGAGACCAACGACGGGCCGGGCGAGCACCACGGCCGGTCCGGTCCGGTGACGCTGCGCTCGGTACCGCCGAACGACCCGGTCGGGGTGGCGCTACTGGAGGCCTGTGAGCAGGCCGGTATCCCGCGCACCGAGTTCAACTCCGGCAAGACCGTGACACACGGCGCGAACTGGTTCCAGATCAACGCCCGCGAGGACGGCACGCGGTCCTCGGCGTCGGTTTCGTACCTGCACCCGATCATCGGGAAGCGGCCGAACCTGGAGGTCAAGACCGGGCTGCGGGCGAAGAAGCTGGTCTTCGACGGCAAGCGTTGTGTCGGCGTCGAGTACCAGGCACCGGATCTGTTGCACAGCAAGGAAATCCGCGCGCGTCGCGAGGTGATCGTGAGCGCGGGTGCGATCGACTCGCCCAAGCTGCTGATGCTCTCGGGCATCGGCCCGGCCGAGCACCTGCGTGAGGTCGGCGTCGAGGTGCTGGTGGACTCGCCGGGCGTCGGCGAGAACCTGCAGGACCACCCCGAGGGCCTGGTCCAGTGGGACGCCAAGCAGCCGATGGTGACCGAATCCACGCAGTGGTGGGAAATCGGCATCTTCACCACCACCGAGCCGGGCCTGGACCGGCCGGACCTGATGTTCCACTACGGTTCGGTGCCGTTCGACCTGAACACCCTGCGGCACGGCTACCCGACCACGGAGAACGGCTTCTGCCTGACCCCGAACGTCACCCGCAGCCGATCGACCGGCACGGTTCGCCTGCGCACCAGGGACTTCCGCGACCGGCCGAAGGTCGATCCGCGGTACTTCACCGATCCGCACGACATGCGCGTGATGACCTACGGCGTGCGGCTGGCACGGAAGATCGTGGCGCAGCCCGCGATGGCGGCGTACGCGGGCGACGAACTCGCCCCCGGCGCCGAAGCCCAGAGCGACGACGAGATCGCCGATTACCTGCGCAAGACGCACAACACCGTGTACCACCCTTCGTGCACGGTGAAGATGGGCAGCGCGGACGACCCACTGGCTCCGCTGGATGAACGCCTGCGGGTCCGAGGCGTCGACGGCCTCCGCGTCTGCGACGGCTCGGCCATGCCGTTCCTGGTCGCGGTGAACCCGTGCATCACCACCATGGCCATCGGCGAACGCTGCGCCGACATGATCGCCGAAGACGCAAAGGCCTGAGCGCCGCCAACCCGGCCCGGCGTCACGAATGTGGCTTTCGAGACACCAGATATCTCGAAAGCCACATTCGTGTCTCGGCAGCTTCAGTGCAACAGCTTCAGCGGAGCAGCGCGATGCACTCCACATGATGCGTCATCGGAAACGCGTCAAAAGCACGCAACTCCGCCAGTTCGTACCCGTGCTCCGCGAATGTCGCCACATCCCGCGCCAGCGCCGCCGGGTCGCAGGCCACGTAGACCACCCGCTCCGGCGACCCTTCGGCGATCGCGTCGACCACGGCCTTGCCCGCCCCCTTGCGCGGCGGGTCCAGCACGACCACATCCGGCCGTTCGTCGTCCGGGTCGAGCGTCTCCAGCACCCGCTCCACCAGCCCGGACCGCCAGTGCACCTGCGGCAGGTCCACCAGGTTCGCCGTGCCGTCGACCACCGCGCGCCCGCCGGATTCCACCGCCAGCACGTTCCCCCGCGGCCCCACCTGCTCGGCCAGCACCGAGGCGAACAAGCCCACGCCCGCGTACAGGTCCCACACCCGGCCGGTGCGCGGCGCCCGCGCCCATTCCCCGACCACGGCGGCGAAAGTGTCCGCGGCGGCCGGGTGCACCTGCCAGAAACCGTGTGCGTCCAGGCGCCAGTCCCGGCCAGCGGCGTGCTGCACCGCGGCCCCGGAACTGTCCACATGAACCTGTCCGTCGCCGTCCGCGGCGACCTCGATTTCGGTACCAGGGCGCCAGGTCTGCGAAAGCACCCCGGCCAGCGCGCCGGGCACGGTGATCGGGCAACCGTTGTCCCCCAACGGGATCACCCGGTGGCTGCGGTGCGCGCGCAATCCCGCGCGACCGTCACGACCGGCCACCAGCCGTACCCTGGTCCGCCACCCGAGTGGCCCGCCGGGTAGTTCCTCGACCTCGACGGAACGTTCCAGCCCGGCCAGCCGTTGCAACTGCTCCGCGATCACCGCGGCCTTCAGTTCCCGTTGCGCGGCAGGGGAAGCGTGCTGCCAGTCGCAGCCACCACACCGGCCGGGACCGGCCAGCGGGCACGGCGGTTCGACGCGCTCCGGGGCCGCGGTGAGCACCTCGACCGCGTCCGCCCGGCAGAACGAGCCGCCCTTGTCCTCGGTGATCTCGGCGACCACGCGCTCCCCCGGCAGGGCGTGGCGGACAAAAACCACGCGCCCCTCGGTCCGCGCGACGCAGTGCCCGCCGTGCGCCACCGCGCCGATCTCCAGTTCGATCCGGCGGCCGCGCCAGCTTTCGCTCATTTACCGTTCTCCGATGAAGACGAGGAAGACGAGGAAGACGTCGTAGAAGAGTGCGTGCCCATCAGGCCGCGGCGCACGTCACCGGCCGCCGGGCGCTCCCGGTCGACGCGGTCCACCGCCTTGGCCGAGGACTTCAGCTGCCACGGCACGCTGGTCACCATGATGCCCGGCTGGAACAGCAGCCTGCCCTTGAGCCGCAGCGCGCTCTGGTTGTGCAGCACCTGCTCCCACCAGTGGCCGACCACGTACTCCGGGATGAACACGGTGACCACGTGGCGCGGGTTGTCGCCCCGGATGCGCTTGACGTAGTCGAGCACCGGCTTGGTGATCTCGCGGTACGGCGACTCGACCACCTTCAGCGGCACCTTGAAGTCCTTTTTGCTCCACTCGGAGACCAGTTTGCGGGTGTCGGTGTCGTCCACGTTGACGGTGACCGCCTCCAGCACGTCCGGCCGGGTCGCCTTCGCGTACGCCAGCGCGCGCAGCGTCGGCCGGTGCAACTGCGACACCAGCACCACGGCGTGGTTGCGGGAGGGCAGCACGACCGGCTTCTCGTCCTCGCGGCGCAGTTCCTCGGCCACCCGGTCGTAGTGCCGCCGGATCGCGCTCATCAGCAGGAAGATGGCCACCATCGCGACGATCGCGATCCACGCCCCGGCGAGGAACTTGGTGATCAGCACGATGATCAGCACCGAACCGGTCATCACCAGGCCGAAGGTGTTGATGCCCTGCGACTGCCGCATCCGGCGCCGCTCAGCCGGCGCGGGAGGGTTCTTGGTACTGCCGAGCAACCGGTTCCAGTGCCGCAGCATGCCGATCTGGCTCAGCGTGAACGAAACGAACACGCCCACGGTGTAGAGCGGGATCAGCCGGGTGACCTCGGCGTCGAACGCGACCACCAGCACGATGGCGAACCCGGCCAGGAACAGGATGCCGTTGGAGAAGGCCAGCCGGTCGCCGCGGGTGTGCAGCTGACGCGGCAGGAACCGGTCCTGGGCCAGGATCGAGCCGAGCACCGGGAAGCCGTTGAACGCGGTGTTCGCGGCCAGCACCAGGATCAGCGCGGTGACCACGGTCACGAAGAAGAAACCAGGCGGGAAGCCGGCGAACACCGTCTCGGCCAGCTGCACCACCAGCGTGTCCTGTACGTAACCGGGCGGGGCGCCGATCAGCTGCTCGGCCGGGTTCTCCGCGAGCACCACCCCGGTCTCGCGGGCCAGCACGATGATGCCCATGAACATGGTCACCGCGATCGTGCCGAGCAGCAGCAGCGTGGTGGCCGCGTTGCGGGACTTGGGCTTGCGGAAGGCGGGCACGCCGTTGCTGATCGCCTCGACGCCGGTCAGCGCGGCGCAGCCCTGGGTGAACGCGCGCAGCACCAGGAAGACCATCGCCAGCCCGGTCAGGTGCTCGTTGTCCTGCGCGAGCTGGAGCCCGGCGCTGTCCGCCCGCAGTTCCTCACCGGCGACCAGCGTGCGGTAGAGCCCGTAGGTGATCATCACGAAGATGCCCAGCATGAACGCGTAGGTGGGCACCGCGAAGGTGCTGCCCGACTCGCGGATGCCGCGCAGGTTCATCGCCGAGAGCAGCAGGATCGCGCCGATGCAGAAGAGCACCTTGTGCTCGGCCACGAACGGCACCAGCGCGCCGATGTTGGCCGCGGCCGCCGAGATGGACACCGCCACCGTGAGCACGTAGTCGACCAGCAGCGCGCTGGCCACGGTCAGCCCGGCCTTCGGGCCGATGTTCACCGTGGCGACCTCGTAGTCGCCGCCGCCGCTGGGATAGGCGTGCACGTTCTGCCGGTAGCTGGCGACCACGGCGAGCATGACCACCACCACGACCAGCCCGATCCACGGCGACATGGTGAACGAGGCCAGGCCGGCGACGCTGAGCGTCAGGAAGATTTCTTCCGGCGCGTAGGCGACACTGGAGAGCGCGTCGGAGGCGAAGACCGGCAGGGCGATGCGCTTGGGCAGCAGCGTGTGGGCCAGGCGGTCGCTGCGGAACGGCCGGCCAAGGACCAGACGTTTGGCCGCGGTGGCGAACTTGGACACGGGCGAAGGGTAATGGAGCCCTCACCCGTCCGGCCGAGTGCCGGGCGGTAAGCGGGCGCGCAAGTAGGGTCGGTGGAATCACCTCGGCGCGGCGGGTGCCGCCATGCCCCGCTCGCGCGTCCTCCAAGGCGGCCTCCCCCGGCCTGGGTGCTGCCGGTAGGTTCTCGGCTGGTGTGTGAGATTAGGGAGGCGCAACGGTGCACGTGGTGATCATGGGATGCGGCCGGGTGGGCGCATCGCTGGCCGCCGCACTCGAACGGCTCGGGCACGAGGTCGCGGTGATCGACCGCGACCAGCAGTCGTTTCGCAGGCTGGGCAGCGACTTCCACGGCCAGCAGGTGGTCGGGGTCGGGTTCGACCGGCAGGTGCTGATCGAGGCCGGGATCGAGCGCGCCGGGGCCTTCGCGGCGGTGTCCAGCGGGGACAACTCGAACATCATCTCGGCCAGGGTGGCCAGGGAGAACTTCGGCGTCGAGCACGTGGTGGCGCGGATCTACGACCACAAGCGCGCCGCGGTCTACGAGCGGCTCGGCATTCCGACGGTGGCCACCGTGCCGTGGACCACCGACCGGTTCCTGCGCACCCTGCTGCCCGACGGCGTCGCTTCGGCCTGGCGGGACCCGTCCGGCACGGTCGCGCTGCTGCAACTGCCGCTGCACGAGGACTGGATCGGCCGCAGCGTGGCCCAGCTCCAGACCGAGACCGGCGCGCGGGTGGCGTTCATCATGCGGTTCGGCACCGGGGTGCTGCCCGATTCCAAGGCCGTGCTGCAGTCCGGGGACGTGGTCTACGTGGCCGCGCACTCGGGCACGGTGAGCGATGTGACGAGCGTGGCCTCGCGCTCCCCGGAAGAGGAGGACTGATGCGGGTCGCCATTGCCGGAGCCGGCGCGGTCGGCCGGTCGATCGCCGCGGAACTGGTGGACGCCGGGCACCAGGTGATGCTGATCGAGCGCCAGTCCGACCAGTTCATGCCGGAGACCGTGGAGCAGGCCGACTGGGTGCTCGGCGACGCCTGCGAGGTGTCCACTCTGGAGGAGTCGGACATCGAGCTGTGCGACGTGGTGATCGCGGCCACCGGGGACGACAAGGTGAACCTGGTGGTCTCGCTGCTGGCGAAGACCGAGTTCGCGGTGCGCCGGGTGGTGGCCAGGGTGAACAACCCGGCCAACGAGTGGCTGTTCAACGACGCCTGGGGGGTGGACGTGGCGGTGTCCACCCCGCGCATGCTGGCGGCGATGGTGGAGGAGGCGGTCAGCGTCGGTGACCTGGTGCGGCTGATGACCTTCCGGCAGAGCCAGGCGAACCTGGTGGAGATCACCCTGCCGGAGGAGACCCCGCTGGCCGGTCGCCCGGTCGCGGACCTGGCGCTGCCGAGGGACGCGGCGCTGGTGACGATCCTGCGCGGGGAGCGGGTGATCGTGCCGCAGCCGGACGACCCGCTGGAGGCGGGGGACGAGCTGCTGTTCGTCTCACAGTCCGATGTGGAACCGGAGATCCGCGCGGCGCTGGGGTACTGATCGTCTGATATGGCCCAACCTGTCTGGCCTGCGCGCTACCGCATCGATCCGGAAAGCCTGCGCGAGACGATCGAGAACCCGGCAGAACTGACCCTGTGGCTCGACGCGGCGCTGGCGCGGACCCCGCCCGCCGATCCGGACGACGAGCGCGCCCACCGCACCGCCATCGGCGTCGCCGCCCGCATGCTGGAGCGGCTCGACGAGGCGGAAATCCAGCTGGGGCGCGCGGTCGAGCTGGCCACCCGCCCGCGCGACGCGGTGCTGGCGCGGGTCCGGCTGGCCCACGTGCACCAGTGGCAGGGCCGGTTCACCCTGGCCGAATCGGAGTTCCGGCACTGCCTGCGCGACGCGCACCTGGCAGGCGATCAGGTGCACGTGGTCTACCAGCACGCCGGGATGTGCGCCTACGACGCCGGGGACTGGGTGCTGGCGCGGGAGCGGTTCGCCACCGCGATGCGGCTGCGGCTCTACGGCGGTGACGAGGAGCTGATCGAAGCCACCAGGATGGCGCTGGACGCCGCCGACGCGGCGGTCACCGCGTCCAGGGTCGGCGTCGAGCTGGACCGGCTGGTGCCCGCGGTGCACAAGCTCACCGCGACCCGGCTGGCCCCGGCCATCTTCGACCGGCACGGGCTGCCGCCGCACGCGGGCACGCTGGTCGAACTGGGCCTGCTCGGGGTGTCGAAGCCGGTGCCGCTGGAGGTGGTGCGCGGGCTGCACCGCTACGTCAGCGGGCTGGAGGCGAGGCTGGACGCGCTGGTGGCCGCCGGCTGGCTGCTCAAAACGGCCAAAACGGTCGTGGTCAGCTCGCGTGGGCGGGCGCTGCTGCGCCAGCTGGCCGTCGCGCAGGCGCAGACGGCCCGCACCCTTTGGGGCGAACCGGTTCTAGGGAAGTCACTAGCCGACGAGATCGTGCTCGGTGCCGTCGGCACCTCCGGTGGACCGGTCTTCGACGCCGTCGCGAGGCTCGCCGAGCACAATCCCGATCCCGGTGTGGCCGGTGACCTGTTCCACCGGTTGAACGCGCTGCGTCACCACCGGGCGGACGGGCACGCGGCCGCGTGGCAGGCCGACGGGCACACCGTGCGCTCGGTCCGGCGGCTGGCCGCCGGTTCCCCGGAACGGATCCGGATCGACGCGCTGACCGACCGGATCGCCGCGCGTGCCTTCCGGCCACTGTCGCACCAGCGCCGCACCGAGCTGCTCAGCGTGCTGAGCGGCCTGCGGCACGAGCCGCTGGTGTAGGCCGCGGTTGCCGGACGCTGTATTGAGACGCCGTTATGCGCCCTGATCCGGCGTCTGCGCGTACTTCTCCCGCAGCCGGGCCTCGGCCTGCTCGTCGGTCTCCTCGGCGGGCTCCTGGGCTTCTCGTTCCTTGATGCGCTTGTCCGCGCGCCGGATCGCCCACACCACCACGATCAGCGCCAGGCCCCACAGCGGATAGCCCATGGCGATCTTCGCGAAGGCCAGCCAGCCGGTGTAGTCCTCCTCGTAGAGCCAGCGCTGCACGATGAACCGGGCGCCGAAGACCGCGGCCAGCGCACCGGTGGCCAGGTCGTAGCCGTAGACCGAGGACTTGTCCTTCTTCCACTTCATCGGCACGCGGTTCATCACGCTCCACAGCACCCCGACCAGCGGGTACCGGAACACGATGGTGAGCGCCACGATGCCGAAGCAGACCAGGCTGAACCAGATCCCGACCAGGAAGAAACCCTTCGCCGAGCCGGTGCGGTAGGCGATGAACCCGGAGATCGCGATGCCGATGAACCCGGAGATGGCCGGCTTGAGCGGTTCCTTGCGGATCGCGCGGAAGACGACAAAAAAGACACCGACGCCGACCGCGCTCCAGATCCCCGCCGTCAGCCCGGCGAACGAGTTCACCAGCACGAAGACCATCACCGGGAAGGACGAGTAGAACAGCCCGATCGCGCCGCCCATGTCCTCCCAGACCGTGGGCAGCTTGCGGTCCTGCTTCTCGCCCTCGCCGTCGGCTTCCTTGGGCTCGGTTCGCGGGTTTTCGCTCACGGTGTGTTACCACTCTGCTCGAGGTGTACGGACACGCGCGCCGTCAGGAAGTGGTCTGCAACTCGTAGTACGGGTTGTAGAGCACCTTGCGGCCGTCGCGGTCCGCCATCCTGCCACGTGCCTTCACCGTCCGCCCAGGCTCGATGCCCGGGATGCGCCGTCGGCCGAGCCAGACCAGGGTGACCCCGTCGGTCCCGTCGAACAGTTCGGCCTCCAGGGTGGCCACCTCGCTGGAGGGGCACAGCTCGACGCTTCTGAGCCGCCCGAGCACGGTCACTTCCTCACCCGACCGGCAGTCACAGGCGCGGCGCGCACCGGACTTTTCGGACTCCTGGGAGAGATCGTCGGCGTCGAGCTCCTCGACGTCGGTGGTCAGCTTGCGAACCAACCGGCTGAAGTAGCCGCCGTCTTTGGCGGGCATATGCGGTGCTCCTGTGCTCCGGGGCCCCCGACTTGAACGGCCCGTGCTTGACCAGCGTAGCTTTTCCCGGCCAGGAAAACCGATTTCACCCCAGGATCGCAACGTGACCTGCACGACCGCCGTTCTGTTGCCCGGCACCGGATCCGACGAAGTTTTCGTCCGCGCGGCGTTCGCCGGGCCACTGCGCGAGGCCGGGATCGCGCTGACCGCACCGGCACCGCCGCCCGATGGCACGGCGCTGATCGAGGGATACCTGGCCGCATTCGAGGCAACCGCGGCGGGCGTCGACGGAAAACTGCTGGTCGGCGGCGTCTCACTGGGTGCGCACCTGGCGGTCGAATGGGCGCTGCGCCACCCTGAACGGTGTTCGGGACTGCTGCTGGCGTTGCCCGCGTGGAACGGTGTTCCGGACGGGGCCCCGGCTTCGGTCGCGGCCCGGATCTCGGCGGACATGGTGGAGCGGGACGGTCTCGCCGACGCGTTGCGGATCGCCACCGATGGCGTCGCGCCCTGGCTGGCGGCAGAACTGAACCGCGCCTGGCCCCGGCACGCCGCCGGTCTGGCGGCCGGTCTGCGGGCCGCGGGCGCCCACCCCGCGCCGACGCTGGATGCCTTGGCACAGCTGCGGGTTCCGGTGGGCATCGCGGCCTGCACGGACGACCCCGTGCACCCGGTCGCGGTCGCCAACGCCTGGGCGGCGGCGCTGCCACGGGCACACGTGCGCGAAACCACCCTGGCGGCACTGGGCGAGGACCGGGCCGCACTGGGCCGAGCCGCGATCGAAGCCTGGCAACAGGCGAGTGCCTCGCAAGGCAGCGATTAGTCAGCGCTCGCGGGCAGCAGCTAGTCGGCGACAGCTACAAACGCGCCGAGGCCGATCATCGTGGCGCCGCCGGCCACGCGCTGGCGCACGCGCCACCGCGGATGGTCCAGCAGCCGCTTGCCCAGCGTGCCGGCGGACAACGCCACCACGAGGTCGGCGGCCATCGCCATGGCGAGCGCGATCAGGCCGAGCAGGATGAACACGAGCGGCGCCGGGGCCTGCTCGGGGTGCACGAAATGGGGCAGCAACGCCATGAAGTACAGGGCGGTCTTGGGGTTCAGCAGTTCGGTCCACATGCCCTGCACGAGCGGGTTTCCGCGCTTGGGCTCGGCGCCTGCCTCGTCGTCGTGCCTGCGGAAGATGGCCTGCACGCCGAGATAGACCAGGTAGGCCGCGCCGGCGAACTTGACCACGGTGAAGGCCGCCGAGGTCGCCAGCAGCGCGGACAACCCGAGCGCCGCCGCCACCACGTGCACCGAGGCGCCGATCCCGTTGCCCGCCACCGAACGCAGGCCCTCGGCTCGCCCGCCGCGGAGGCTGCGGGCGAGCACGTACAGGATCCCGGGACCCGGCGTGATCGCGAAGATCGCCGCGGTCCCGAGGAAAATCAGCCACTCGGCGGAATTCGGCACCCCGCGACCCTAATCAGCGCGGCGCCGGTCCGCCCCGACATTTCCGAACGCCCCCGTAGCGGCGCTAATGACCGCGCCTAGCCGCCCTGCTGCTGGGCGATGTGCTGCTGCACGGCCTCCGGCAGCTCGATGGTCAGCGGCGTCCGCACCGGCATCGGGGCGTCGCCGCGGACGACGATGGTGTGGCGCACGATCTCCCGCAGCACGTCCGGCGCCGCGGCCGCCTGCGACTGCGGCCCGGCGATCACCCCGCGCAGCATCCACCGCGGCCCGTCGACCCCGATGAACCGCAGCGCCACCTCACCGACGATCGCCGACAGCTCCATGCCCCACTCGCCGCGGCCCGGCTGCACCTTCGCGCCGTCCGAGCGCAGCTGCTCGGTCAGCTCCCCGCAGACCTCGGTCCACAGGCCACCGGACTTCGGTGCCGCGTACCCGCTGACGGTGACCTGCCCCACCGGCGTCACCACGTGCACCGCGCGCACCCCGCCGCTGGCCTGGTCCATCTCGACCTGCACCTGCGCACCTTCGGGCACCGGCACCCGCACCGAACCCAGGTCGATGCGCGGGATCCCGTCGTCCTCCGGCGCGTCGGCGACGTCGTAGGGCCCGGTCGTCTCCTCGGGCTCGAGGTACGACTCGTCGTCGTAGTCGTCGGCGTCGTCGTTGTCGTCGGGCGCCGCGTGCCTCCCCCTCGGCCGCTCGTCCCCGGCCGACGCGCGCCGCTTACGTCCGAAAATCCCCACTACTTCTCCGTTTCCTCACCGGCGGGTACGCCGGAGCTCAACACCGCGTGGCCGCCGGTCGACCCGTAACCGCCGCCGCCCCGCTCCGTCTCCGGCAGTTCCGCCACCTCGACGAACCGCGCGTGTTCGACGCGCTGCACCACCAGTTGCGCGATCCGGTCCCCGCGCGCCAGCTTCAGCGGCTCCCGCGGGTCGTGGTTGATCAGGCAGACCCTGATCTCCCCGCGGTAGCCGGAGTCGATCGTGCCCGGGGTGTTCACCACGGACAGCCCGGCCCTGGCCGCCAGGCCGGACCGTGGGTGCACAAAACCGGCGTAACCCTCGGGGAGCGCGATCGCGATCCCGGTTCCGACCACCACCCGCTCCCCCGGATCGAGCACCACGTCCTCGGTGGTGACGAGATCGGCACCGGCGTCGCCGTGACGGGCGTAGCCGGGCAGCGGGACGCCGGGATCAACCCGGGAGAGGAGTACCTGCACGCTGGACACGGGCCGCGAGACTACCCTGAACCCGTGACCGAGAGCGCGAACGTGGCCGAAGAACGGGCGAGCAAGATCACCGGCGAGGTGCTGCACTCCGAACGCCTCTACGTCCCGTGGTGGCTGTGGCCGCTCCCGCTCCTCGGCGGTGGCCTGCTCGCCGCCGAGATCCACATGGGTTATCCGGGCGTGCGGGCCTGGCTGCCGTACCTGGTGGTGCTGCCGCTGGTGGTCGCCATCCTGCTGAGCATGGGCCGGACGAAGGTCCGGGTGCTCGCCAAGGACGGCGAGACCGAGCTGTGGGTGGGTGACGCTCATCTCCCCGTCCGGTACGTCGGTGACGTCGAAGTCATCGCCAAGAACGACAAGCGCCGCGCGCTGGGCCGCGACGCCGATCCCGCGGCCTTCGTGGTGCACCGCGGCTGGGTCGGCCCGGCGCTGCGGATCCGGCTGGACGACCCGGCCGATCCGACGCCGTACTGGCTGTTCAGCACGCGCAAGCCGGAAGCGCTGGCGAAGCTCCTGACCGAGCACCGGTCCGCCTGATCCGCCTGATGTGCGGAACGGGGCGTTACCGGCATCCCAAGCCGATAACGCCCCGTTCACCGAAACGCCCCGAGAATCCCCTGGTGGAACAGCCTCACGCGCAGTCGCGGCAGATCATCCGCCCGCCGCTCTCCTCCGCGAGCCTGCTGCGGTGGTGCACCAGGAAGCAGACCGAGCAAGTGAACTCGTCGGCCTGCTTGGGCACCACCTTGACGGTCAGGTCCTCCCCCGAGAGCCCGGAGAGGTCAGCCCCGGGCAGCTCGAAGTTCTCGGCCGTCGCGTCCTCGTCCACGTCGACGACACCGGACTGGTTCTCGTTCCGGCGCGCCTTCAGCTCCTCCAACGAGTCTTCGGCCAGCTCGTCGGCCTCGCTGCGGCGCGGAGCGTCGTAGTCGGTCGCCATTGTCCCTCACCCCTGCGATCAGCTTCGAATGTCAGTGGCCGGACCCCGGGACGCGCCCGTGGTCCTCCGTGCCGCTGGTTAACGTTCCAGCGCCCCTGTTTGTGCCCGGCGAATCCCGTGAGCCAGATCTCTTTCTCGCGCACGCTGGGTGGCCGGAGCCCGCAGAGGGTAGCTCATGGCATACCCCGCACCGAAACCCGTCACCCCTGTCCGTTCCGAAGTCACCCGTCAGGAGGAGTCGGGAGTAGGCGGGACTAGGCTGCTCCGGTGGTGGCCGGTCACTCGGCGTGTTGCCTCCTTGCCCGGCTCTGGGCCGTCGTGGTGCGATTCTTTTCCGGGCTCGCGCGGGCAACCCCGGCGGCGCTTCCGGCGTCCAGAAGACGTAACGCCTAGTCTGAACGGCACAACGGTGGGTGGCGCATCGCGCGAGTTCTGCGCTCTGGGAAGGGGCAGGTCAGTGGCGTCGGGGAACGGGAAGTCACGGCTGTATCGCAAACGGCGGCCGTGGCCCGCGCTGATCGTCATCGGCGTGCTCGGGGTGGTCGCGATGGGCGTGTGGCTCAACGCCCTGCTCACCAAGGACGACATCAACGACGCGATCCGGTGCGAGCCGGCGCCGGTGGCCCCGGAGGGCGTGACCTACACCCCGGTGGCGCACGACGCGCTCGACGACACCGCGCCGATCCCGCCGGGCAAGATCGCGCTGAAGGTGCTCAACGCGGGCGGCACGCGCGGCCAGGGCGCGATCACCACGGCCACGCTGCGCGAACTCGGCTTCACCGAGGCGGCGGACCCGGCGAACGACCCGGCCTACGAGAGCACCGAAGCCTCCTGCCGCGGCCAGATCCGCTACGGCGAGAACGGCCGGGCGGCGGCGCGCACGCTGAGCCTGGTCGACCCGTGCGTCGAGCTGGTCGAGGACAACCGCCAGGACGCCAGCGTCGACCTGAGCATCGGCACCAAGTTCACCGAGCCGCGGCCGAACCAGGCCGGGCTGGACATCCTCAAGGAACTGAGCACCTGGGCCAGCCAGAACCAGGAGTCGGACTCCGGCGGCAACGAGCAGTCCACCGGGCAGACCGCGCCGACCATCGAGAAGGACCGGCTGGCCGCGGCCCGCACCGGCTACTGCTGAGCGATTACCGCCGAGTGATTACCGCCGAGCCGCTGTTGCCGCCCGGCTACCGCCAAGCGGCTACTGCTGGGCGGCTGCTGTGAGCGACTATTGCTGACCGGCTACTGCCAAGCGGCCACCCGCCGAGCAGCTGCCGCCGGGCGCCTGTCGCCGGGCGGCCATCGCCGAGCAGCTGCCGCCGGGCGACTACCGCTGAGCGGCTACCGCCGGGCGGCCGTCCCACGCGGCTACCGCCGAGCAGCTGCCGCCGGGCGACTACCGCTGAGCGGCTACCGCCGGGCGGCCGTCCCACGCGGCTACCGCCGAGCGGCCGTCGCCACGCGGCTGCCGCCGATCGGCTCAGATCCCGGCGCTGCCGCCGTCGGCCAGCGCCTTGCGCAGCGCGTCCGCGATCGGCGGTGCCGCGGCGAAGGTGAGATCCTCCCCCAGTTCCGGCTCCTCCCCCGGCAGGCCGACCACGGCACCGGCTTCGGCGGCCACCAGCGCGCCCGCGGCCCAGTCCCAGCGGTGCAGCCCGTGCTCGAAGTACGCGTCGGTCCAGCCCGCCGCCACCGCGCACAGGTCCAGCGACGCCGCGCCCGCCCGCCGGAGGTCCCGCACGCGCCCCAGCAGCGACTGCGCCAGCCCGGCCTGCCGCAGCCGGCGCTCCCTGTCGTAGGCGAACCCGGTGCCCACCAGCGCCAGCTCCAGCCGCTCCGGCGCACCCACCCGCAACAGCCGCCCGTCCAGGCGCGCTCCGCCGCCCCTGGTGGCCGTCCAGCGGCGCCCGCTGACCGGTTCGACCACCGCACCGGCCACCGACACCCCGTCCACCTGTGCGGCCAGCGAGACGGCGAACCAGGGGAAGCCGTAGAGGAAGTTCACCGTGCCGTCGATCGGGTCGACCACCCAGGTCACCCCGCCGTCGGCGACCTCGCCGCCGTCCTCCTCGCCGAGCACCGGCTCCCCCGGCCGCAACTCGGCCAGCCTGGCGCGGACGAAACGCTCCGACTCGCGGTCGACCGCGGTCACCACATCGGTTTCACTGGACTTCGTGTCCACCAGCACGGATCCACCGGCGAGCACCTTCTCCCGGGCGGTCAGCACCAGTTCGGCGGCTTCGGCGGCGACCCGCTCCGCGGTCGCCGTCAGTTGCGTCGATATCGACTCCATAGCTCCCACCACATCATGCGAACCGGTGCCGTTACAGTCACCCGAGCGACTTTCTGAATCGAGAAGGAAGGGACCACGCCCATGACGGCGACCCGAGGGTTCGGCATCGACATCGGCGGCAGCGGGATCAAGGGCGCCCTGGTCGACCTGGAGAACGGCAAGCTCATCGGAGACCGCCTCCGGATCGACACGCCGCGCCCGGCCACCCCGGACGCGGTGGCGGACGTGGTCGCCGAGATCGTCGGGCACTTCGGCTGGGAGGGCCCGGTGGGGGTCACCCTGCCCGCGGTGATCAAGAAGGGCGTCGCGATGACCGCGGCGAACATCGACCCGAGCTGGATCGGCACCGACGCCGACGCGCTGTTCGCCAAGCGGATCGGCCGGGGCGTGGACGAGATCGCCATGCTCAACGACGCGGACGCGGCGGGCATGGCCGAAATCCGCTTCGGTGACCCGGCCGCGCGCAAGGGCGTGACCGCGCTGCTCACCTTCGGTACCGGTATCGGCAGCGCGGTGTTCCTCGACGGCAGGCTGGTGCCCAACACCGAACTGGGCCATCTCGAGGTCGACGGGCACGACGCGGAGAAGAAGGCGGCCGCCTCGGTCAAGGACAACGAGGGCATGTCCTACCCGGAGTGGGCGAAGCGGGTCGACCGGTACCTCTCCGTGCTGGAGAACCTGATCTGGCCGGATCTGTTCATCGTCGGCGGCGGGGTCAGCAAGAAGGCCGAGAAGTGGGTCCCGCTGCTCGAGATCCGCACTCCGATCGTGGTCGCCTCGCTGCAGAACAACGCCGGGATCGTGGGCGCGGCCGCCGCGGCCGTGGAGGGTATCGAGCACTGATCCGGGCCGTTCGGCCACCCCCCTCGCCATGCCCGGGGATGATCGCTTCGCGACGCCCGAAGGCAACGTCGTTACAATGGAACACGGCCCACGGCCACGGCGGGCAAAACCGCAGGCCGAGGGGTGTTCCCCGAATCTGAGGCAGCTGAGGCCGGAGTGTCTCGGCTCGCCATGATCGACCGCTGCGAAAGGGCGTACGTGGCAGCCGCAAGAACCGCAACCCGAGGCGGGACGAAGACAACCAGCGCCGCCAAGACCTCGCCGGAAGGCAAGGACGTGGATCCCGAGACCCAGCCCGACGGCACCGCCGGGGAGGCGAAGCCCGCCGCCCGCAAGCCCGGAGCCAAGGCCGGAGCCAAGAAGGCCCCCGCGAAGGGAGCCCGCACGAAGAAGGCCGCGGGCAAGGGCGACGAGGCCAAGGGCGCTGATGGCGAGGGCGTCGGCGAGGAGATCGACGATGCCGCGCTGGACGCCGACCTCGCCGATCTCGAGGCCGTCGAGATCGACGTCGTCGACGCCACGGTGAGCGAAGAGGCCGACGAGGACGAGCCCGAGGCGGAGGAGGCCGAGGCTCCGGCCGCGGGCACCCGCGCCGAGCGCACGGCGGCCAAGGGCGGCAAGAACGCCAACGACCCCGACTTCGTCTGGGACGAGGAGGAGTCGGAGGTGCTGCGGCAGGCCCGCAAGGACGCCGAGCTCACCGCGTCGGCCGACTCCGTCCGCGCCTACCTCAAGCAGATCGGCAAGGTCGCGCTGCTCAACGCCGAGGAGGAGGTGGAGCTGGCCAAGCGGATCGAGGCCGGCCTCTACGCCGCCGAGCGCGTGCGCACCGCCGAGGAGGAGGGCGAGAAGCTCACCACCCAGATGCGGCGCGACCTGAAGTGGATCGTGCGCGACGGCGAGCGGGCGAAGTACCACCTGCTCGAGGCGAACCTCCGCCTGGTGGTCTCACTGGCCAAGCGCTACACCGGTCGTGGCATGGCGTTCCTGGACCTGATCCAGGAGGGCAACCTCGGCCTGATCCGCGCGGTGGAGAAGTTCGACTACACCAAGGGCTTCAAGTTCTCCACCTACGCCACCTGGTGGATCCGGCAGGCGATCACCCGCGCGATGGCCGACCAGGCCCGCACCATCCGCATCCCGGTGCACATGGTCGAGGTGATCAACAAGCTCGGCCGCATCCAGCGTGAGCTGCTGCAGGACCTCGGCCGCGAGCCGACTCCGGAAGAGCTGGCCAAGGAGATGGACATCTCCCCGGAGAAGGTGCTGGAGATCCAGCAGTACGCGCGGGAGCCGATCTCGCTCGACCAGACCATCGGTGACGAGGGTGATTCGCAGCTCGGTGACTTCATCGAGGACAGCGAAGCCGTGGTCGCGGTGGACGCGGTGTCGTTCACGCTGCTGCAGGACCAGCTCCAGTCGGTGCTGCAGACCCTGTCCGAGCGCGAGGCGGGCGTGGTCCGGCTGCGCTTCGGCCTGACCGACGGCCAGCCGCGGACTTTAGACGAGATCGGGCAGGTGTACGGGGTCACCCGGGAACGCATCCGGCAGATCGAGTCGAAGACCATGTCGAAACTGCGTCACCCGTCGCGCTCGCAGGTCCTGCGCGACTACCTGGACTGAGCAACTCCAGAACCACGACGGAAGGTGGCTCCACCCACGCGGTGGAGCCACCTTCCGTCGTTCCAGGGAATGGCGTTCAGGGAATGGCGAGGCCGGCGGTGCGCAGGGCTTCCTCGACGCGCAGGCGTTCCAACTCCCGATCCATGCCTTCCGCCAGGGCGTCCAGCCGATGCGGGACCTCGAGCACCGCGCACGCTTCGGTGAGCAGGGCGTCGTAGGCCTGCCGGGTGCCGGTCCGGCGGGCAGCCGGGGTGCCAGGGCCGTAGGCGGCGAGCAACCGGTGCACCCGGCGCAGGTCGGCCGCGAGCACCTGCACCGGCGGGTGCGCGGGCGGCGCCGGACGCGGGAAGAACCGTTGCCGCGCATAGCGAATCAGCCGTGGCAGGCGCAGCAGCAACCAGAACAGCAGCGTCGGCGCGATGGCCACGAGCCCGTAGAGCAGCAGGACTCCCATGCCTCAGTCTACGACGGCTTCCCGCCGCGCATAGGCCTCCCGCGCGGCCAGCATCTCCGGCAGGTGCTTCGCCGCCCATTCCCGGCACGCCGCGATCGGGCCGAACAGCGTGCGCCCCAACGGGGTCAGCTCGTATTCGACCCGCGGCGGCACCTCCGCGTAGACGGTCCGCACGATCATGCCGTCGCGCTCCAGCCCGCGCAGCGTCTCGGTGAGCACCTTCGGCGTCACCCCGCGCATCGGCACGCGCAGCTCGGAGAACCGCCGCGGCCCGTCCTCCAGGCAGATCAGCACCATGCCCGCCCACTTGTCCCCGATCCGGATCGGGGTGACGCTGCTCGGGCAGGCCGGGTCGAACATGTCGGGATCCAGCGCTCGCCTCACCCGATCGAACATACCCGGCCCGCCCGCGCTACGCGGCCAGTTCCAGCGACGGCCAGTCGGCCAGGTCCGCGCGCAGCTGCCGGTCGTGGCTGGCCACCACCACCGCCACCGGCGTGCGCTGGATCGCCTCGGTCAGTTCGTCGACCAGGGTCACCGACAGGTGGTTCGTCGGCTCGTCCAGCAGCAGCACGTGCGGGGCGTGCAGCAGCAGCAACGCCAGCGCGAGCCGCCGCCGCTGCCCGGTGGACAGCCGGTTCACCGGACGGTTCGCGTCGGCCGGGGAGAACAGCCCCAGCCGCTTCAACGGCACCACGGCACCGGCGCTGAGCTGACCGCGCGAGACCAGTTTCGCCGCCCGGCGCTCGTACAGCGCGGCCGCGCCGATTCCGGTGTCCGGGAAGTCGGATTCCTGTGACAGCAAGCCGATCCGCGCCGACCCGGCCCGCCACACCGCGCCTTCGACCGGTTCCAGCCGTCCGGCCAGCACGTTGAGCAGGGTCGACTTCCCGGCGCCGTTCGCGCCCGAGACCAGCAGACGGTCCCCTGTGGACAGTGCGATGGTCTCGCGCAGCGCCAGCCTGCCGGGCACCGCGACACCGGAGGCGGTGAGCACCACGCCCTGCCCCGTCCCGGTCAGGTCGGGGCAGGCGAAGCTCAGCCGCTCCGGTGGCGGCGGGACCCGGCGCCCGGCCAGCGCCTCGATGCGCCGCTGGACGTTGTGCAGCTGACCGGGCGCGCGGGTGGCCCGCTGGTGCTTGTTCGTGCCCTTGTCCGGGCGCCACGACGAGATCAGCCGGTTCGCCGCCGCCTTCGCGTCGTGCTCGAGCCGCTCGGCCTCGCCGGATTCGAGCGCGTACCGCTGTTCCCAGCGCACCCGCTCGGCCGCTTTCTCCCGCTTGTACTCGGTGTACCCGCCACCGTGGACCTTCGGCCCACCGTCCGCGGTCGGATCCAGATCGAGCAGCGAGCCGCACACCTCGTCGAGCAGCATCCGGTCGTGACTGACCAGGACCACGGCACCGGGGTATTCGCGGATCCGGCCGGTCAGGTAACCGAGCGCGGTTGCGTCGAGGTGGTTGGTCGGCTCGTCGAGCAGCAGGATGTCGACGCCCTCGGCGAGCAGGCAGGCCAGGCGGACGCGGTAGCGCTGCCCGACGGACAGCTCCGCGAGCTTCCGGCCCCGGTCGCCGGGGGCGCCGAGTCCGGCGAGCGCCAGGTCGGCGCGCCGTTCGGCGTCCCAGGCGTCCAGTTCCTCGGCGCGGGCGAGCGCGGTGGCGAAGCGATCGTCCGCGCCGGGTTCCTGCTCGGCCAGTGCGGCCGACGCGGCATCCAGCTCGGCCAGTGCGGCGCGCGCACCGGCCAGCGCGATGTCCAGCAGGGAGGCGATGGTGTCGTGTTCGCCGAACGGCAGCTCCTGCCCGGCCAGCGCGACCGAGCCGTGCCGCGACACCGTGCCGGTGTCGGGCGGCACCTGGCCGGCCAGCAGGCGCAGCAGCGTGGTTTTCCCACTGCCGTTCTCACCAACCACGCCGAGGCACTGCCCGGCGCTGACCACCAGCGAGACGTCCTCGAACACCGGTTGCGCGGCATAGGACTTGCCCACGTTCTCGGCTTGGAGGTGGGCGGATTTTCGGGTGCGTGACAAAGTTCCACTCCGATTTCGGGCCCGGGGCGCGCGGACGCGCGGAAGCCACCGGGAAAGTTCCGGTCGATGACGACGGAAGAGCCCGCGCTCGCGGAAGAGCCGCGGCGCCGGGCGGGCGAAATCAGAGATAGAACTGGTAAGCCATGGGCACGAGAATAGCGGACGGCCGCGACACGGCCAACGTGATTACCACCGCCCGCGCCGCCGAATGGGCGAAAATGAGCGGGTGGAGCCCTCCCCGCCGGCCAGCCCGGTCCCGTCCGACCACCTCGACGGCCTCGCCACCGTGCTCGATCTGGTGCGCGGCGGCGCCGCCCGCACCCGGCCGGAGCTGGGCAGGCTGTCCGGGTTCGGCCGCACGGTCATCACCCAGCGGGTCAGCCAGCTGACCGGCTGCGGACTGCTCGAAGAAGGCAGGCTCGGCCCGTCCAGCGGCGGCCGCGCCCCGCGGGAACTGCGCTTCCGCGCGGAAGCGGGCGTGGTGCTGGCCGCCGAACTCGGAGCCACCAGCATCGCCACCGCCGTCACCGACCTGACCGGCCGCGTGCTGGCCCGGCGCGAAGAGCCCGGTGACGTGGCGCTCGGGCCGGACGTGGTGCTGGACAGGGTGGAGGAACTGTTCGACGAACTGCTCGATGAACTGGAGGGCAGGCCGCCGGTCTGGGGCATCGGCCTCGGCCTGCCGGGCCCGGTCGAGTTCGCCACCGGGCGGCCGAGCGCGCCGCCGATCATGCCCGGCTGGGACCGCTACCCGGTGCGCGACCGGCTCGCCGCGCGCTATGCCGCGCCGGTGTGGGTGGACAACGAGGTCAACGCGATGGCACTGGGCGAGCTGCGCGCGGGCGCGGCACGCGGGCAGCAGGACATCATCTACATCAAGATCGGCACCGGGATCGGCGCCGGGCTGGTCTCCGGCGGGCGGTTGCACCGGGGCAGCCAGGGCTGCGCCGGGGACATCGGGCACGCCGCGGTGGCCGACGATCCGGTGGTGGTGTGCCGCTGCGGGAACACCGGTTGCCTGGAGGCGTTCGCCGGCGGGGCCGCGCTCGCCAGGGACGGCAGCACCGCGGCGAAGGAGGGGCGCAGCGAGTTCCTGGCGAACCGCCTCACCGAACGCGGCGCGCTTACCGCGGCGGACCTCTCGACCGCGGCCCAGAGCGGCGACCGGACCGCGGTGGAACTGCTGACCAAGGCGGGCAGGCTGGTCGGCAGCCTGCTGGCGACGCTGGTCAGCTTCTACAACCCGGCGCTGGTGATCGTCGGCGGTGGTGTGTCCGGCGCGGGCGACCTGCTGCTGGCCACGCTGCGCGAGACCGTGTACCGCCGCTCGCTCCCGCTGGCCACCCGCGAACTGCGCATCGCCAGGTCCACCCTGGGCGACGAGGCGGGACTGGTCGGCGCGGCGTTCATGGTGATCGACGAGCTGTTCGCGCCCGAGCGGCTGGCGCACTGGATCGACACCGGCTCCCCCGCCGGGCGCCCGGCACTGGTCGAAGTCCCCCGCTGACCGGAATTCACCTACCCCGTGGCGAACATCTGTGTACGGTGGTGAACATGGATGTTCACTTCGGAACGCGTAAGTCCACGCTGGGCATCGCGGCGGACGTGCTCGCTCTCGATCCGACCGCCTCGCTTTCGGCCATCGCCGAGGCCGCCGGCATCGGCCGCACGACCCTGCACAAGCGCTACCCGAAGCGCCAGGACCTCCTGCTCGCGGTGGCCCGCGACTCGATCGAGCAGATCTGGCAGGCGCTCGACGAAACCGGGGCCACCGCGGACGGACCGGTGACCGCCGAAACCCTGCGCGAGTTCGTCGAGGCCTCGGTCCAGCTCGGATCGCGGATCGCCTTCCTGTTCCGCCAGCCCACGCTGGACCCGGTCAAGGAGGTCGAGGTCGCGATCGAGCGACTCGAAGAAGCCGCCGAGGAGTTCATCGGCCGCGCCCAGCGCGACGGGCTGCTGCGCGCCGACCTACCCGCGTGGTGGGTGGCCGGGGCGCTGAACTCCGTGGCCTACGCGGCCTGGGAAGGCGTCGTCCGGGGCAAGCTCGCGCCGCGTGACGCGCCGAAGCTCGCGCTGGACACCGCACTCACCGGCCTGCACAAGCTCCCGTCCGACGACAAGCAAGGAGCACAACCGTGATCACCTTGTCCGACGCCCGGCTGTCCACCCGCATCGCCGTCGAGCGCACCGGCGCCTGGCTGCTGCGGGCCACCGGCGACGAGTTCGCCCGGCTGGACAGCGCCGCGAACCGGGCCGACCCGTATCCGGCCTACGCCCGGCTGCGCGAGCGGGAAACCTTGTACCGCAGCAAACTCGGCTTCTGGGTGGCGACCACCTTCGAGCACTGCAACCTGGTGCTGCGCGACCGCCGCTTCGGTGTGCAGCAGAACGACGGTGCCATGCCGCGGTTCTTCGACACCATGGCGCTGGCCCGCGGCCCGGAAGTGGTGCTCTCCTTCCTCGAACTCGATCCGCCCGAGCACACCCGGCTGCGCGCACTGGCCCGCCCGGCGTTCGGCCCGGCCAAGCTCGATGGCTACCGCCCGCTGATCGAGTCGATCGCGCACGACCTGCTCGACCGCGCCGCCAAGAAGGGCGGCTTCGACCTGATGGCCGATTTCGCCGGCCCGCTGCCGATCCGGGTGATCAGCGAGCTGCTCGGCATCCCGGACGTGAACGCCGAGCGCTTCCTCGCCTACGGCCGGATCCTGGCCAAGGCGCTCGACGGGATCAGCTCGATGCGGCTGGTGCGCGAGCTGCGCACGGCCACCACCGAGATGTACACCATGTTCCGCGCGCTGATGGCCGCCAAACGCGAGCACCCGGAAGCCGACGTGCTGACCCAGCTCACCGAAGCACACGACGCGGGCAAGCTGACCGTGCCCGAACTGCTGGCGACCTGCGAACTGCTGCTGGTGGCCGGTTTCGAAACCACCGTCAACCTGATCGGCAACAGCACGCTCGCCCTGCTCTCCCACCCCGAGCAGTGGGCGCTGCTGTGCGAGGACCCCGGTCTGGCCAGGGCCGCCGCCGAGGAAACGCTGCGCTACGACCCGCCCGTGCAGTCGACGGCCAGGGTGGCGCACGAGGACGTCGAACTGGCGGGAACGCGAATCCGGGCGAACGAACTGGTGTTCACCATGATCGGCGCCACCGGCCGCGATCCCGCGGTTTTCGCCGACCCGGAGGTTTTCGACATCACTCGAACGCCGGAACGCGAACATCTGGCCTTCTCCAGCGGAATCCACTACTGCCTGGGTGCGCCGCTGGCCCGGCTGGAGGCCGAGATCGCCCTGCGCGCACTGGCCGAACGGATGCCGGAGCTGGCCGTCGACGGCACGCCGCGACGGCGGCCGAGTGCCGGAATCCGGGGCCTGCTGCGATTTCCGGTCCGAATCCCGCACGGAAAACCGCTGTCCGTGCCCTAGGGTGACAAGGGTGCCTGCGAAAGAATCGTCCCCCCGGCGCGTCTACGGCGGCCGCTCGGCGGCCGATCGCCGAGCCGAACGGCGCGGCCGCCTGCTCGAAGCCGGCCTGGAACTGTTCGGCACCGAGGGCTACCCGGCCAGCTCGATCGAAAAGCTGTGCGCGGCGGCATCGGTGTCCACGCGCAATTTCTACGAGGAGTTCAGCAGCCGCGAAGCGCTGCTGATGGCCATTCACAACGAGGTGATCGAATCGGCGGTGGCCGCGGTCGCCACCGCCTTCGCCGAGGCCGACGACCAGCACGTCACCGACCGCATCGAGCACGCGGTGCGCGCCTACATCACCTGCACCGCCGCCGATCCCCGCCGGGCCAAACTGTCCTATGTGGAGATAATCGGGGTGAGCCCGGCGGTGGAGGCGCACCGGCTGGCCTGGCGCACCCGCTGGGTGCAGATGCTGGTGGCCGAGGCCAAGCGGGCGGTGGCCCGCGGCGAGGCCGAGGAACGCGAGTTCGGCCTCGGCGCGGTGGCGTTGATCGGCGCGGTGAACGAGCTGGTCTTCCACTGGTCCACCGAGGGCTACCGGACCCCGATCGACGACGTGATCGCCGAGATCGTCCGGATGGCCAAGGCGGTGATCATCACCCCGGGAGCGGGGGCAGCGCCGGGCTGAACAGCCACTCGTGGAAGAACTCCGCGAGCGAGCGGCCGGCGTGCTCCTCGGCCAGCGCGGTGAAGTCCGCGGTGGTCACCGTCGCGTGCCGGTAGCGGCCGGCCCAGTCCTTGAGCAGCGCGAAGAACACGGTGTCCCCGAGCAGTTTGCGCAACGCGTGCAAGGTGAGCGCGCCGCGCTTGTAGACCCGCTCGTCGAACAGGCTGGCCACGCCGGGATCGCCGATGCGCAGATCCGCCGGGCGCCCGGCCAGCGCCGCGTGCCACCGGCGGGCGTGCGCGTCCTCGCCGAGCCCGCCCGATTCGGCCGACCACAGCCATTCCGCATAGGTGGCGAAGCCCTCGTTGAGCCAGATGTGCTGCCACTCGGCCACGGTCAGGCTGTTGCCGAACCACTGGTGCGCCAGTTCGTGCACGATCAGCCGCTCGTGCGTGCCGCGGCCGTCGAGCAGGTTCGCGCCGAACACCGACAGCCCCTGCGCCTCGATCGGGTCGTCCAGCTCGTCGTCGGTCACCACGATCACGTACTCGCCGAACGGGTACGGCCCGAAGAAGCCCTCCAGCGCGTCCATCATGTCCGGCTGGCGGCGGAAGTCCCGGTCGAACAGCTTGCGCAGCCTGGCGGGCACCGCCGCGAACTGCCGCACCGGCTCGGCGGCCAGCTCCACCTCCTCATACCGTCCTATGTGGACGCCCATCAGGTAGGTGGCGGTCGGTTCCGGGCGCTCGAACACCCAGGTGGTGGTGCTCGCGCCCTGCCGCTTGGTGAGCAGGTTCCCGGTGACCAGCACGGTGTAGGCCGAACTGGTGGTCACCGAGATCCGGTAGGCCGCCTTGTCCGACGGGTGGTCGTTGCACGGGAACCAGGACGGCGCGCCGACCGGCTGGCTGGCCACCAGCGCGCCGTCGGTCAGCTCGTCCCAGCCGATGTCACCCCAGTCCGGCGAGGTGATCGGCCGCGGGTTGCCGGTGTAGCGGATCTCGGCCATGAACTCCGCACCCGGCTGCAGCGGGCGCTGCGGTTTGACGTGCAGCTTGCCCGCGCGCTGGGTGTACTTCGCGCTCTGCCCGTTGACCTGCACCCGGCCGATCCGGAACCCGGCCAGGTCCAGGCTGAACCGCGACAGCGGCTGGGTGGCCACGCCCTCGATCACCGCGTGCCCGGCGAGCCGGTTCGGGCCGACCTTGTAGTCGAGGTCCAGCGTGTAGCGGGTGACCCGGTAACCGCCGTTGCCGTGTGCGGGGAGGTACGAATCCGGTGAGGTGTCCGCGCCGGGCGCGGGCTGCGTCGACTTCGCCGCACTCACCCCCGGCGCGCTCCCTTGACCGGCCAGGCCGCGATCGGGTTGCCCAGCCAGCGAGAATCAGCAGGTACCTCGTCCCCACGGGTGACCAGCGAACCCGGTCCGACCGTGGTGCGGGCACCGATGCCGGCGCCCGGCAGCACGATACCGTGCGGCCCGAGCGTGGCTCCTTCGTGCAGGCTCACCCCGTCCATGCTCATGATTCGATCATGGAACAGGTGCGTCTGGATCACGCACCCCCGGTTCACCGTGGCGCCGTCGCCGAGCGTGACCAGATCCGATTCGGGCAGCCAGTAGGTCTCCAGCCAGACGCCGCGGCCGATCTTCGCGCCCATCGTGCGCAGCCACATCGGCAGCAGCGGCGTGCCGCTGACCCCGCCGACGAACCACGGCACCGCGAGCACCTCGACGAAGGTGTCGGCGAGTTCGTTGCGCCAGACGAAGGAACTCCACAGCGGGTGCTCGACCGCGCGGAACTTGCCGACCAGCGTCCACTTCATCACCGTGGCGGTGGCGGCCGCGGTGACCCCGGCGGCGAACAGCACCGGCCCGGCCAGCAGCAGCGTCCAGCCGAGGCCGACGGTGGTGAGCAGGGCCGACAACGCGGCCAGCACCAGCACCGACAGCGCAGTTCCGCACATCACCGGCACGATCCGGCACAGCTCGATCAGCCCGCGCGCCAGCTTCAGCCGCGCCGGCGGGGCGTAGGTGCGGCTGGTGTCGCCGGTCTCCACCGAGCGCCGCAGCGGCATCGGCGGCATGCCCAGGTAGGACGAGCCCTTCTTCGCCTTCAACGGGGTGGACGACAGCACGCCGACCAGACCGCGCTTGGGCACCGAACGCCCCGGCGCGGTGATGCCGGAGTTGCCGAGGAAGGCCTGCTTGCCGATGCGCGCGGGCGCGACGTGCAGCCAGCCGTGGCCGAGTTCGTAGGTGGCGACCATGGTGTCGTCGGCGAGGAAGGCGCCGTCGTCGACCTGGGTCATCTTCGGCAGCGCGAGCACCGTGGACACTTCGGCGCCGCGGCCCACCTTCGCGCCGAGCAGGCGCAGCCAGACCGGGGTGAACAGGCTGGCGTACAACGGGAACAGCCCGGTCCGCGCCATGCCCATCAGCCGCTCGGTGGTCCACACCTGCCAGGCCACGCGGCCGTGCACCGGGTGGTAGCCCTCGACCATGCCGATGCCCAGCGCCCGCACCCCGGCGAGCACCAGCAGCGCGTACGCGGCGAAGTAGGCCACGGTGGCGAACGGCACCATCACCAGCGCGCCGCCCAGCGCCGCGCCGAGGCTCGGCGTTCCGGCGACACCCTGGGCCAGCAGCGCCAGCGCCGGGAGCGCGGCCACCGCGGGCAGCAGGCCCAGCAGCAACGACGTCAGCCCGTAGATCGCCGACCAGCGGCGGGTGCGCGGCGGGCGGCTCGACGGCCACTTGAGCGCGTCCTTGCCGCTGCGCTCGGCGGGGGAACCGGCCCAGCGCTGCCCGGCCGGGACCGCGCCACGCACGGTCGACCCGGCCGCGATCTCCGCGCCCTTGCCGATCCGCGCACCGGGGAACAGCGTGCTGCGGGCGCCGATCCGCGCTTCCGCGCCGATCCGGATCTTGCCGATGTGCACCAGGTCGCCGTCGACCCAGTACCCGGACAGGTCGGTCTCCGGCTCCACGGCGGCACCGCGGCCGAGCTTGAGCAGACCGGTCACCGGCGGCGGCGAGTGCAGGTCGGCGTCCTTGCCCACCTTGGCGCCCAGTGCCCGCGCGTAGTGCGTCATCCAGGACGCGCCCGCCACCTCGGCGGCGCCGCTGTACTCGGCCAGCTTCTCCGCCGTCCACAGTCGCAAGTGGACACTGCCGCCGCGCGGATGGCTGCCGGGGCGGACCCCGCGCAGCAGCAGCCGCGCGCCACCGGCCGAGATCGCGATGCGCCCGGCCGGGGTGAACAGCAGGAGCCAGGCCACGCCGAGCAGCCACCAGGACACCGCGGGCGCCCAGGACAGGCCGCCGAATTCGGCGAGCACGGTGGACAGCGCCGCGGCGACGGTGGTCCAGCGCAGGCCGGGCAGCGCCATCAGCGGCAGCATCAGCAGGCTCTGGATGATCCCGGCGCGACGCGGGGTCGGCGCGATCTCACGCCGCTTGGTCTCGGCGGTGCTCAGCTCGTCGAGCATCGCGGCCAGCGAACCCAGCTTCGGGTGCTGGTAGATGTCGTTGACCGACACCGACGGGTGCCGGGTGCGGATGCGCGCGATCAGCTGCGCGGCGGTGAGGCTGCCGCCGCCGTTGCTGAAGAAGTCGGCCTTGGCGCTGCGCACGGTGACGCCGAGGATCTCCGCCCAGCCTTCGGCCAGCCACGCCTCGGTCGGGCTCAGCCCGCCTCGATTGTCCGAAGTGGACTGTTCGGGCACGGACGGCAGCGGCCACGGCAGCGCGTCGCGGTCGACCTTGCCCGAGGTCCGCGTCGGCAGGTCGGTGACCGGCGCCAGCAGCGGGACCAGTGCGGCGGGCAGGCTTTCGCGCAGCTGCGCGGTGGCGGTGTCGATGTCGAACTCCGCACCGTCGCGCGGGACCACGTAGCCGACCAGGATCTGGTTGCCCGCCTTGGTTTTGCGAATGGCCGCGGCGGCACCGGCGACCTCGGGCAGCGCCTGCAGCGCGGCGTCGACCTCACCCAGTTCGATGCGGCGGCCGCCGAGCTTGATCTGCTCGTCGGCGCGGCCGAGGAAGAGCAGGCCCTCCGGCTCGGCGCGGACCATGTCGCCGCTGCGGTAGGCGCGGCGCCAGCCGAGCGCGGGCAGCGGGGCGAACTTCTCCGCGTCCTTGGCCTCGTCGAGGTAGCGGGCCAGGCCCGCGCCGCCGATCACCAGCTCACCGGTCTCGCCCATGCCGACCAGCTCACCGCGCTCGTCGACCACGGCGAGCTGCCAGCCGGCCAGCGGCAGGCCGATCCGGACCGGGCCCTCCCCGGTCAGCTGCGCGGCGCAGGCGACCACGGTGGCCTCGGTGGGGCCGTAGGTGTTCCACACCTCGCGGCCCTCGACGGCGACGCGTTCGGCCAGCTCGGGCGGGCAGGCCTCACCGCCGAAGATGAGCAGGCGGACGTCCTCCAGCGCGTCGGCGGGCCACAGCGCGGCCAGCGTCGGCACGGTGGAGACCACGGTGATGCGCTGCGCGACCAGCCACGGGCCGAGGTCGACGCCGGTGCGCACCAGCGAACGCGGGGCCGGGACCAGGCAGGCGCCGTGGCGCCAGGCCAGCCACATCTCCTCGCACGAGGCGTCGAAGGCGACCGACAGCCCGGCGAGCACGCGGTCATCGGGACCGAGCGGCTCGTCGGTGAGGAACAAGCGGGCCTCGGCGTCGACGAAGGCCGCCGCGGCCGAATGGCTCACCGCCACGCCCTTGGGCTTGCCGGTGGACCCGGAGGTGAAGATGATCCACGCGTCGTCGGTCGGCGCGGGCGCGCCGATCCGCCCGGCGGGCGCGGCCAGCTCGGTGATCGAGCCGCCGTCGCCGAGCACCACGCACACCCCGGCCTCGCCGAACACCAGCTCGGCGCGCTCGTCCGGGTCGTCGGCGTCGACCGGCACGTAGGCCGCCCCGGCCGACAACACCGCGAGAATGGCGATGTACAGCTCCGCCGTACCCGAGGAGATCCGCACGCCGACGCGGTCACCCGCGCCGACGCCGATGGCCGCCAGCTTGGCGCGGAGGTCGTCGACCTCCTCGGCGAGCCTGCGGTAGGTCAGCACGGTGCGACCGTCGTCGAGCGCGGGGGCGCTGCCGTGGCGGGCCACGGTCGCGCCGAACACGTCGAGCAGCGTGCGCTCACTGGCGGCCAGGCCGGACCAGTACAGAGCGCGGTCGAGAACGGGCGCGGCCGAGGGCGCGACGGTCACCTCGGCAACGCAGGGAAAAGGGCGATGTTCAGCGGTCAGGGTCACTGAAGACCTTCACTCACCTTTCCGACGAGCGTGATTCGGGCCTGCTCTCCCGAATGAGGCGCCCGTTGTCCAGGCCGACCAGAATACGTCAGGTGAACGCCCGGTATCCGGAGGGTCTCGGATTTATGTCGGAGATCACCCGTCCAGGCGCTGGTGCTGTCCTAGGAGCGCTTTACCTGCTTCTTGCCGCCCGTCTTGGGTTTTTTCTCCCGAACTCGCACGTTGATGCGTACCGGAGTACCGGTGAATCCGAAGCGCTCCCGGAATTTCCGCTCGATGAAACGGCGATATCCGGCCTCCAGGAAACCGGTGGTGAACAGCACCAGCGTGGGCGGGCGAATACCGGCCTGGGTGGCGAAGAGCACCTTCGGCTGCTTGCCGCCGCGCACCGGCGGCGGGGTGGCCGCGACCAGGTCGGACAGCCAGCCGTTGAGCTGGCCGGTGGACACGCGCTGGTCCCAGGATTCGAGCGCGGTGCGCAGGGCCGGGGCCATCTTGCGCACCGAGCGGCCGGTCAGCGCGGAGATGTTCACCCGCTCCGCCCACGGCACCCGGACCAGGCCGCGCTCCAGCTCGCGCTCGAGCTGGTGCCTGCGGTCCTCGTCGACCAGGTCCCACTTGTTCAGCGCCAGCACGCAGGCGCGGCCGGCCTCGACCACCATGGTCAGCACCCGCAGGTCCTGCTCGCTGATCGGCTCGCTGGCGTCCAGCAGCACGATCACCACCTCGGCCGCGTCGATCGCGGTCTTGGTGCGCAGCGAGGCGTAGTACTCGGTGCCGCTGGCGGTCTGCACCCGCTTGCGCAGGCCCGCCGTGTCGACGAAGCGCCAGGCCTCGCCGTCCAGCTCGACCAGCGAGTCGACCGGGTCGACGGTGGTGCCCGCCACCGAGTCGACCACCGAGCGCTCCTCGCCGGTGAGCTTGTTCAGCAGGCTGGACTTGCCCACGTTCGGCTTGCCGACCAGCGCCACGCGGCGCGGCCCGGCCGGGCGCTCGGCGTCGCGCGGGGCCTCGGGCAGCGCCTCGACGATCTTGTCGAGCAGGTCACCGGAGCTGCGCCCGTGCAGCGCGCTGACCGGGTGCGGTTCCCCGAGGCCGAGCGACCACAGCGAGGCTGTCTCGGCCAGCAGGCGCTCGTCGTCGACCTTGTTCGCGGCCAGCAGCACCGGCCGCTCCGAGCGCCGCAGCACCTTGGCCACGGCCTCGTCGGTGGCGGTGGCCCCGACCGAGGCGTCCACCACGACGAGCACCGCGTCGGCGGTGTTCATCGCGATCTCGGCCTGCGCGGCCACCGAAGCCTGCAACCCGCTGGCCTTGGGCTCCCAGCCACCGGTGTCCACCACGGTGAACCGGCGCCCGGCCCACAGCGCGTCGTAGGCGATCCGGTCCCTGGTCACGCCCGGCGTGTCCTGCACCACGGCCTCACGCCGGCCGAGAATCCGGTTGACCAAGGTGGACTTGCCCACGTTCGGCCTGCCGACCACGGCGAGCACCGGCTGCGCCTGGGCGGTCTCCTCGTCACCGTCGGCACCATCGCTGATGTCGCCGTCCAGCACGGTGAACTCCGACTCGTCGGACCACGTGCCGTCTACCTCGGTCATGCCTGCTCTTTCCGTCCCTGCGCACCGATTCCGTGCGCCTCGCGCCACTCGTCGAGCGCTCGTACCACCGCGGCGAGCTCGCCGCGAAGCTGTTCCGTCGCCGTTTCCAGGCCGGCGCGGCCCTTGTCCACGGTCACCGTGAACGGTTCGCCCACCAGGATGTCCACCCGTGGCCGGAACCGGCGCCCGCCGTCGTCCGGCTTGCGGGTCCCCCTGGTCGCCACGCCGATCACGGTCGCGCCGGACGCGCGGACCAGCCAGGCGGCACCCCGCTCCGCATTGTCCACGTCGCCGGCGCCGCGGGTGCCCTCGGGGAACACCCCGACCGCCCCGCCGTCGCGCAGCACCGAGACCGCGGTCAGCAGCGGCGTCCGGTCGGGCGCACCCCGCCGGACCGGGATCTGGCCGATGCGGCGCAGACCCCAGCCGGCGGCCCCGGTGAACAGCTCCTGCTTGACCAGGAACGCGCAGCGGCGCGGCAACATTCCGTAGATCAGCTGCGGTTCCAGCATCGAGCTGTGGTTGGCGATCACCAGCAGCGGCCCGGTCCGCGGCACCCGCTCGACACCGTGCACCCGCACCCGGAAGCCGGGGCGGAAGCCGTACCGGCCGATCAGCTTGCCGATGTCGTGCAGCCAGGGCACCGCGCCTTCGGGCAGCGCCTCGTCCCGCCGATACCCCATCCGCCCCATCAACTCCGTGCTCGTGAACCTCTCATTCGAGGCGTGTCCAGTCGCTTGTACACTAAGTGAATCCCCGACGTGCACGACGACCGAGGTCAGGAACGCCTGTGAATCACGATGCTGGACATGGCATCTTCGCCGTCGTCGGCCTCGCCGGAACCGGTAAGTCCAGTGTGGTGCAACTGCTGCACGAGCTGCTCGGCGTCCCGGTGGTCTACTTCGGCGGCGTGGTGGTGGCCGAGGTCAGCAGGCGCGGGCTCAAGGTGACCGAGGAGACCGAGCGCGTGGTGCGCGAGGAACTCCGCGCCGAGCACGGCATGTCCGCCATCGCCCACCTCGCCAGCCGTGACGTCGACGAGCACTTCACCGCGCACGACGAGGTCATCATCGACGGCCTGTACAGCTACGCCGAGTACGAGCTGCTGCACGAGCGCTACCCGGACCAGCTCAGCCTGATCGCCGTGCACGCGCCCCGCGCGGTGCGGGAGGAACGGCTCGCCCACCGCCCGGTGCGCCCGCTCACCCCGGCCGAGATCCACTCGCGTGACCTGCGGGAGATCCGGACCCTGGACAAGGCGACCGCGATCGCGCTGGCCGACCACCACCTGGTCAACGACGGCTCGATGGCCGACCTGCGCCGCGACGTCGAGCGCACGATCACCGAGATCCGCGAGCGGCGCGGGGTACGGGCGATCGGCTGACCGTCCAGTTTGGACAGATGGCCCGCTTTCCCCGGTCCGATCCGACCTGATAACCCCCGTCACCGGGATCATGGGTTACCGTGGACAGGTGAACGTGGAAGTGACTCCCCTGCCCGGAATCGGCGTGCGCAAGGACTTCGCACTCCGCAGCGGGCGACGGGTGGGTGTGGTGAACCACCGGGACGGGCAGATCGAGCTCATCGTGTCCAAGTCCGATGACCCCGACGCCTGTCTCGCCGCGCTGCCGCTGACCATCGACGAGGCCGCCGCGCTGTCCAACCTGCTGGGGGCGCCCCAGCTGGTCGCACAGCTCAAGGAAGAGCACGCCGATCTGCCCGGCATCAACACCAAGCAGCTGCCGGTCGCCACCGGTTCGCCGTTCGACGGCCGCACCCTCGGCGACACCGCGCTGCGCTCGCGCACCGGGGTGTCGGTGGTCGCGGTGATGCGGGCCGGCCAGGTGCACCCCTCCCCCACCCCGGACTTCACCCTGACCGGCGGCGACCTGATGGTCACCGTCGGCACCTCCGAAGGGCTGCAGGCGGCCTACAAGATCCTCAAGAACGGCTGAGGGTCCTTCACCTGACGTTGTACCTGAATTACAGAGGCTGGAGAACGTGGACCACACCGCACTGGCCCTGATCGAGCTCGGCGGCGTGTTCTTCGTCCTCGGCGCGCTCGGCAGGCTGGCCGGCAAGATCGGCATGTCGCCCATTCCGCTGTACCTGATCGGCGGCCTCTGCTTCGGCCAGGGCGGGCTCATCCCGCTCGGTGACATCGGCGACTTCACCCATCTCGCCAGCGAAATCGGCGTGGTCCTGCTGCTGTTGCTGCTGGGACTGGAGTACTCCGCGGCCGAACTGTTCACCGGGCTCAAGCGCTCCTGGATGGCCGGCCTGCTCGACATCGTGCTCAACGCCGCGCCGGGCGCCGCGGTGGCGCTGCTGCTGGGCTGGGGCCCGGTCGGCGCGCTGGTGATGGCCGGGGTCACCTACATCTCCTCCTCCGGCATCATCGCGAAGGTGCTCGGCGACCTCGGGCGCCTCGGCAACCGGGAAACCCCGGTGGTGCTGTCCATCCTGGTGTTCGAGGACCTGGTGATGGCGCTGTACCTGCCGATCCTGACCGCGGTGCTGGGCGGGGTGAGCCTGCTCGGCGGCGCCAAGGCGGTCGGCATCTCGCTGCTGGTGATCACCGTGGTGCTGCTGATCGCGCTGAAGTTCGGCCGGTACGTCTCCGCCGTGGTGGACAGCCCCGACCGCGAGGTCTTCCTGCTCAAGGTGCTCGGCGCGGCGCTGCTGGTGGCCGGGATCGCCTCGGCCATGCAGGTCTCCGCCGCGGTCGGCGCCTTCCTGCTCGGCATCGCCATCTCGGGCTCCACCGCGGAGAACGCCACGCACATGCTGGAGCCGCTGCGGGACCTGTTCGCCGCGGTGTTCTTCGTGGTGTTCGGGCTGAACACGAACCCGGCCTCGATCCCGCCGGTGCTGGCCTGGGCGGTGGCGCTGGCGGTGGTGACCACGCTGACCAAGGTGGCCACCGGCTGGTGGGCGGCCAGACGCCAGGGCGTCGGCCGGATGGGTCGCGCCCGAGCCGGCGCGGCACTGGTGGCGCGCGGGGAGTTCTCCATCGTGATCGCCGGGCTCGCCGTCTCGGCGGGTGCCGTCACCGGGGACCTGGCCGCGCTCGCGACCGCCTACGTGCTGCTGATGGCCATTCTCGGCCCGACCGCGGCCCGCGTGGTCGAGCCGATCGCCAGGGCGCTGACCAGGAAGACCCGCTCCGAAGCCGCCGTCTCCACCACCTGACCGGCCACCGCGGTCACCGCGGCGGGCGGAACCGCTCGGGCGGCACCACCGCGATCGGCACGAGTTCGACCAGCAGTTCCGGCGCGACCAGCCCCGGTACCTGGATCAGCACGCTGGCCGGCGCGGTCTCGAGCGGGAAGTGGCGAGCGCGCACCCGCTGGATGCCCGGCAGGTCGGCGCGATCGAGGAAGTAGATCGTCATCGACACGATGTCGGCGAGTTCACCGCCGACCTCGGCGAGGACCAGCCGGACGTTGTCGACGGCCTTCTCCATCTGCGCCTCGACGTCCCCTGCGCCCACGACGTCACCGTGCTCGTCCCAGGCCACCTGCCCGGTGACGTGCAGCACGGCGCCCTCGCCCTGGACCACGCCCTGGGAGAACGCGCGGCCGTTCGGCTGCCACATCCCCGACGGGTTGAACCGGTGAGTCATCGTGCCCCCGAGCTACATGCCGACCGAACTGTGCAGTGAGCCGACTTCCTTGCGGGTCAGCGCGCGCAGGTGACCCGAGCGCAGGTTGCCGAGATGGATCTCGCCGACCGAGGTGCGCACCAGTTTCCGCACCGGGTGGCCGACTTCGGCGAGCATGCGGCGCACGATGTGCTTGCGCCCCTCGTGCAGCACGATCTCCACCAGCGTCCGCCCGGCCTGCATGTCCTTGACCCGGAACTCGTCGGCGCGCGCGGGGCCGTCCTCGAGTTCGATCCCGGCGCGCAGGCGCTTGCCCAGCCCGCGCGGCACGGTGCCCTCGACCTCGGCCAGGTAGGTCTTCAGCACCTCGAACGACGGGTGCATCAGCCGGTGCGCGAGATCCCCGTCGTTGGTCAGCAGCAGCAGGCCCTCGGTGTCCGCGTCGAGCCTGCCGACGTGGAACAGCCGCTCGGCGCGATCGCGCACCAGGTCGCCGACACACGGCCGTCCCTGGTCGTCGGTCATCGTGGTGTGCATGCCGCGCGGCTTGTTCAACGCCAGGTACACCAGCGTCTCGTCGAGCACCACGCGCGTGCCGTCGACCCGGATCACCACGCTGTCCGGATCGACCCGGCGCCCGAACTCGCGGACGATCTCGCCGTCCACGCTGACCCGCCCCTGGGCGATCAGGTCCTCGGCGGCCCGCCGCGAGGCGACGCCGGCCTTCGCCAGCACCTTCTGCAGGCGAACACCTTCGTCGTTAGCCGATGTCATCGATCGAATCCACTTCAGGCAGCAACGGAGCGATGGGCGGGAGATCGGTCAACGACGAGAGCCCCAGCCGCTCCAGGAACAGCTCCGTCGTCACGTACAGGTTGCCACCCGTCTCCGCGTCGGTGCCGGTCTCCTCGACCAGCCCGCGCGCGAGCAGCGTCCGGATCACGCCGTCCACGTTCACCCCGCGAACGGCGGCGACCCTGGCCCGGGTGACCGGCTGACGATAGGCGATGACGGCGAGCGTCTCCAAAGCGGCACGGGTCAGCTTCGCGCGCTGCCCGTCCAGCAGCAATTTCTCCACGAACGGCGCGTAGGTGTCGCGGGTGAAGTAGCGCCAGCCCTCACCGACACGGCGCAGGTCGATGCCGCTGGACCGCTCGGTCAGCCCGGTCGACATCGACTCCAGCTTCGAGGTGACCCGCTCGACCGGTTGCTCCAGCGCCCCGGCCAGCGACTCCTCGCTCACCGGCGAGTCGACCACCAGCAGCAGCGCTTCGATCGCCGACTCCAGCACCGCGTCGTCGGTGAGGTCGGGCGGACCCGACCCGCCGCGGACCGCGACCAGTTCCTCCTCCGGGTCCGGCGCGTCCACGTCCAGCATCTCTTCGGGGTTCACCCGTACTCCTCGTCCTCACTCCGGGCGCGGTCCTGCTCGGCCGCCGCGCTCGCCTGCTCCACCGATCCGCCGGTCCAGCGCACGTGCAGCTCGTCCAGTGCCTCGAGCTGCTCGAACTGCACGGTCGACTCGCGGTAGAGCTCCAGCAGCGCCAGGAACCGCGCCACCACCTCGATGGTGTGCTCGCAGTCGGCGACCAGCGCGGTGAAGGTGGCCGTACCCGCCTCGGCCAGCCGCAACCGCAGCAGCGCGGCGTGCTCGCGCACCGACACCTTGCCCATGTGCAGGTGGTCCAGCGACACCGTGGGCGGCGGCTTCGGCCGGAACACCGCCAGCGCGACCTCGGCGAACTTCGCCGGGTCCACGCCCAGCATCACCTCCGGCAGCAGCCCGAGGTAACGCTCCTCCAGTGCGACCGACCGCGGGTACCGGCGCAGCGCACCGGCCTCCAGCTCGGCGAACAACGCGGCGACCTGCTTGTAGGCCCGGTACTGCAGGACACGGGCGAAGAGCAGGTCGCGAGCCTCCAGCAGGGCCAGGTCGTCCTCGTCCTCGACCTCGGCGGCGGGCAGCAGGCGCGCCGCCTTCAGGTCGAGCAGGGTCGCCGCGATCACCAGGAATTCGGTGGTCTCGTCGAGGTCCCATTCCGCGCCCAGCGCCCTGGTGTAGGCGATGAAGTCGTCGGTGACCTGGTGCAGCGCCACCTCGGTGACGTCCAGCTGGTGCTGGGAGATCAGCTGCAGCAGCAGGTCGAACGGGCCCTCGAAGTTGGCCAGCCGGACCTTGAACTTCCCGGCCGCGCCCTCGTCCGCCGATTCCGGCCGGGGCTCGGGGTGCGGCGCCGGCTCGGTTTCGGTCATCAGCCGCCGGTCCCGCTCTCGGCGGCGTCGTCCGACCCGGCGGCGCGGAGCCGGTGCACCAGCACCGAGTCCTCGCCGAACTCGTCGAAGTCGGCCAGCAGCACGGCGACCGCCTCGCGGACCAGCCTGCCGCGGTCGACCACCAGCCCGTGCCCGCCACGCAGGGTGAGCCGGGCGTGCTCCATCGCGAGCAGCTCGTCACCGGAGACGTACACGGTGATCTTCGCGTCGTGCTTCTGGCGCGGGGTGCTGGTCCGGGCGGCCTTGGCCCCGCGCACCAGCCGTCGCGGCGGCTCCGGCGCGGGTTCCGGCTCCGGCTCCGGCTCGCGCGGTTCTGCCGGAACGGTCAGTTCGAGTGCGTTGCTGTTGCTGGTCAGGCGGAACAGTTCGGACGCGCCGGGCAGGGGAGCTCTCCTGCTCACCGGGCGATCACCTCGCGGGCCAGTGCGCGATAGGCCATCGCACCGGCCGACTTGGGTGCCCACGTAGTGATCGGTTCCCCGGCCACGGTGGTCTCCGGGAACCGCACGGTGCGGTTGATGACCGTGTCGAACACGGTCTCGCCGAATGCCTCCACCACGCGCGCCATGACCTCCTTCGAATGCAGGGTTCTCGGGTCGAACATGGTCGCGAGAATCCCGGTGATGTCCAGCTTGGGGTTGAGGCGTTCGCGCACCTTCTCGATGGTGTCGATCAGGAGCGCCACGCCTCGCAGACTGAAGAACTCGCACTCCAGCGGGATCACCACGCCGTCCGCGGCGGTCAGCGCGTTCACCGTGAGCAGGCCGAGCGAGGGCTGGCAGTCGACCAGAACATAGTCGTAGGTGTCCATGACCGGTCTCAGCACCCTCAGCAGCGTGTGCTCGCGGCCGACCTCGGCGACCAGCTGCACCTCCGCCGCGGACAGGTCGATGTTGCTCGGCAGCAGGTCGACGTTCTCCACCCCGGTCGAGCGGATCACGTCCAGGATGTTCACCGACCTTTCCATGATCACGTTGTAGACGGTGTTCTCGAGTTCGTGCGGCTGGATGCCGAGGCCGACCGAGAGCGCGCCCTGCGGGTCGAAGTCGACCAGCAGCACGCGGCGCCCGTATTCGGCCAGTGCGGCGCCGAGATTGATGGTCGAGGTCGTCTTGCCGACCCCGCCCTTCTGGTTGCACATGGCCAGGATGGTGGCCGGGCCGTGCTTGTCCAGCAGGGGCGGCTCCGCGATCTCGCGGTAGGGCCTCCCGGTGGGGCCGAGCCGATCGCTTGCCTTCTTGCCGTTGAGCGGTGGAACGAGTGCCTCCGAGTCCAGTTCGTCGTCGGAGAGCGTGTCTCCTTCGATCGCGATGGTCATCTTGCTGAGGCTCGCGGCGGCAGAACCTGCGGACTCCGACGCTCGCTCCGGCGGCTCCGATGTCGACATACCTCGAAAGCTCCTTGCTCAGCGGTCTGCCGGGAGCCTATGCGCGTAGCACGGGGGTGCAAAAGCGGCTCGCCGGGCGTGTCCGCACTAGTTGACCGCCGTCAGCCGACCGGGTGCCAGGGCCATTCGGCGTAGCCTGCCCGTTCAGCCCAGCGCGCGGGGGTGCGCCGTGGCGTAGATTTCGCGCAGCGTATTGACCGTGACCAGCGTGTACACCTGCGTGGTGGTCACCGAGGCGTGGCCGAGAAGTTCTTGGACGACACGCACATCCGCACCACCTTCGAGCAGATGTGTGGCGAAGGAGTGACGCAGCGTGTGCGGCGAGACCACGGCCTGGATACCGGCGCGTTCGGCGCTGGTCTTGAGCACCTGCCACGCGCTCTGCCGGGTCAGCCGCCCGCCGCGCGCGTTGAGGAACACCGCCGCGCTGCCCCGGCCCCGCGCGGCGAGCGAGGGCCGCGCGCGCACGAGGTAGGCGTTGAGCGCCTCGACCGCCGGGCGCCCGATCGGCACCAGGCGCTGCTTGCCGCCCTTGCCGTCGAGCCGGACGGTGCGCTCCTCCTGGTCGATGTCGTCGAGGTCGAGGCCGACCGCTTCGGAGATCCGCGCGCCGGTCGAGTAGAGCAGTTCGAGCAGCGCGCGATCGCGCAGCGGCCGGTCGCCCTCGGCGGGCGGGGTGTCGAGCAGCTTGAGCACCTGGTCCACCGGCAGCGCCTTCGGCAGGCGCCGCGCCGCCGCCGGCGGGCGCACCTCGCGCGCCGGGTCCTGCTCGGTGATGCCGTCGGCGTGGGCGAAGCGGTGCAGCCCGCGCACCGCGACCAGCGCCCGCGCCGACGAGGAGGCCGCCAGCGGCTGGTGCTCGTCGTCGCCCTCGCGCAGCGCGGCGCCGAACGCGGCGATGTGCTCCGGGCTGACCGCGGTGAAGTCGGTGACCCCGGCCGCCGCCAGGTGCGCGGCGTAGCGGCGCAGGTCGCGGGCGTAGCTGTCCAGGGTGTTCTTGGCGGTGCCCCGCTCCACCGTGAGGTGGTTGAGGTACGCCTTGATCACACCGGCTACCGCCCTGGGCACCGCGCCACTCTAGAGCAACGAACGCGACTCGACACCGGCGAATCACGCCACATACCACTCCGGCTTCCATTACCGTCGGTGAGGTGACCACATCGCCAGATCCGGATGCCGTGCGCATCGGCACCTTCGAGCGTGAGCAGTGCGTCAAGGCGCTCGGCGACCACTTCGCCGAGGGACGTCTCGAGACCGACGAGTACGAACAGCGGGTGACCGCCGCGCTCGGCGCTCAGACGAAGGCGGAACTGGCCCCGTTGTTCGCCGACCTGCCCGAGCCGCACCCGCCGGTGCTGCGCCCGCCGGGGCCACCGCCGGTGCCCGCCTACGGGCAGTTCCCGCAGCCGGTCTACGGCTACACCCCGGCGGCGCGCGGGCTGTCGGACAAGTCGAAGCTGACCACCGGGCTGCTGCAGATCCTGCTGCCCTTCGGCATCGGCCGGTTCTACTCCGGGCACGTCGGGATCGGCCTGGCCCAGCTGCTGGTCGTGCTGGTCACCTGCGGCGCGGGTGTGCTCTGGCCGATCATCGACGGCATCGTCATCCTGGCCAACGGCGGCTACGACGCCCAGGGACGCCGACTGCTCGACTAGACCCCGCCTCCGAAACCGTCACGGTTCCGGAGGCGGGGGTCAGTCACCTAGGACTTGCTCCGGGCGGCGAACCGGTTCGGGCGGTCCCGCCACGGCGCGTCCGGCGGGCGGGTCCGGGCCGCGCCGGAGAGCACCGCGTGCACCGCCAGCACCCCGGCCACGGTCGCCCCGTTGACCAGCTCGCCGTGCAGCGCCATCCGCACCGCCTCGGCCAGCGGCACCTTGCGGATCACCAGGTCCGCCTCCTCATCGCCGAGCACCTCACGGTCCACTTCGGACAGATCGCGGGCGAGGAACACCCGGACCACCTCGTCGGTGAAGCCCGGCGACGCGGCCACGTCGACCAGGGTCTCCCAGCGCTCGGCCCGCAGCCCGGCCTCCTCGACCAGTTCGCGCGCGGCCGCCGCCACCGGCTCCTCACCGGGGTGGTCGGTCAGCCCGGCCGGCAGCTCCCAGATCCGGCGGCCCAGCGGGTGCCGGTACTGGTGGATCATGGTCAGCGCGCCCTGCTCGTCGAGCGCGGCCACGGCCACCGCGCCGAGGTGCTCGACCACCTCCCGCCGCGCGGTGCCCCCGCCCGGCATGGCCACCTCGTCCACCCGCAGCCCGACCACGCGTCCGATGTGGACGTCCTCAGTGGACACCACGGTGAAGTCGTGGGTACCCGGTGCGGTCACGAGGAAGCGCCGACGGTCGACTCCGGCAGGGCCACCGGCAGGCGGTCCGCGGTGCGGTAGGCGACCACCGCGCGGATGAACGAGTCGAACAGCGGGTGCGGCCGGGTCGGCCTGCTCTTCAGCTCCGGGTGCGCCTGCGTGCCGACGAAGAACGGGTGCACGTCGGCGGGCAGTTCGACGAACTCCACCAGCCGGTCGTCCGGCGAGGTGCCGGAGAAGACCAGTCCCGCGTCGCCGAGCTTCTTGCGGTAGCTGTTGTTCACCTCGTAGCGGTGGCGGTGCCGCTCGGAGACCTCGGTCTGCCCGTAGGCCTTGGCCACCTGCGAACCGGGCAGCAGCTTCGCCGGGTACGCGCCGAGGCGCATGGTGCCGCCCATGTCCCGCTCACCGGCCACCACGTCGCGCTGGTCGGCCATGGTGGAGATCACCGGGTGCTTGGTCTCCTCGTCGAACTCGGCGGAGTTCGCGTCGGTGATCCCGGCCAGGTTGCGCGCCGCGTCGATCACCATGCACTGCAGGCCGAGGCACAGCCCGAGCACCGGCAGGCCGCGGGTGCGCGCGTAGGTGATCGCGCCGACCTTGCCCTCGATGCCGCGCACGCCGAACCCGCCCGGCACCAGCACACCATCCACATCGGACAGCAGCGCGGCCGCGCCGGACGGCGTGGTCAGCTCGTCGGAGGCGACCCAGACGATCTCCACCTTGGCGCGGTTGGCGAAACCACCGGCGCGCAACGCCTCGGTCACCGACAGGTACGCGTCCGGCAGGTCGATGTACTTGCCCACCACGGCAACGCGGACCGTCTCGGCCGGGTTGTGCACGCGGTCGAGCAGATCGCCCCACACCGTCCAGTCGACGTCGCGGAAGGGCAGCCCGAGCCGCCGCACCACGTAGGCGTCGAGCGCCTCGCGGTGCAGCACCTTCGGGATGTCGTAGATGGACGGCGCGTCCGGGCAGGCGACCACGGCCTCGGTGTCCACATCGCACATCAGGCCGATCTTGCGCTTCAGGTCGTCCGGCAGGTCCCGGTCGGCCCGGCAGACCAGCGCGTCGGGCTGGATGCCGATGTTGCGCAGCGCGGCCACCGAGTGCTGCGTCGGCTTGGTCTTCAGCTCGCCCGACGGCGCCAGGTAGGGCACCAGCGAGACGTGCAGGAAGAAGCAGTTGTCGCGGCCCACGTCGTGGCGCACCTGGCGGCAGGCCTCGAGGAACGGCAGCGACTCGATGTCGCCGACCGTGCCGCCGACCTCGGTGATCACCACGTCGGGGCGGCGGCCCTCGTCGTCCGGCTCGGCCATCGCCTGGATGCGCGACTTGATCTCGTCGGTGATGTGCGGGATCACCTGGACCGTGTCGCCGAGGTACTCGCCGCGCCGCTCCTTGGCGATCACCTGCGAGTACACCTGGCCGGTGGTCACGTTCGCCGAACCGTTCAGGTCGCGGTCGAGGAAGCGCTCGTAGTGGCCGATGTCGAGATCGGTCTCCGCGCCGTCCTCGGTGACGAAGACCTCGCCGTGCTGGAAGGGGTTCATCGTGCCGGGATCGACGTTGAGGTACGGGTCCAGCTTCTGCATGGTCACCCGCAGACCCCGCGAGGTCAGCAACTGGCCGAGGCTAGAGGCGGTGAGTCCCTTGCCCAGTGAGGAGGCGACGCCCCCGGTCACGAATACGTGCTTGGTCGTACGTGCTTGAAGCACCAAGGAGACTCCCGTGTTCAACTAGTCCTCACCGTCTGCCGGTCAGAACGCACACTCGGCCACCGGCGCTTCGCGTCCCGGCGCAGGAGTGTCGTCCACGGGCTTTTACGCTAACACGAGCGGCGGCGAGCGCCACCGCTGCCACACCCGCGCACGGAAGCCGAGGGGTAGGACACATGGCCGAAGCCGAGACCTGGACCGCACCGGAGAGTTCGCGATCACTGGACGCGACCGTCCGGGTACCGGGCTCGAAGTCGCTCACCAACCGGGCCTACGTGCTCGCCGCGCTCGCCACCGGGCCCACGCTCGTGCGCGAGCCGCTCGTTTCGCGCGACACCCGGTTGATGCTGGGCGCGGTGTCCGCGCTCGGCGGCGGTTACGCGGAAACCGAGGAGGGCACCCGGATCCGCCCGATCGAAGCCGGTTCCGGCGACGCCACGGTCACCCTCGGTAACGCGGGCACGGTGGCCCGGTTCACCCCGGCGCTGGCCGCGCTGGGCGGCCGGACCGTGCGGTTCGACGGCGACGAGGCCATCCGCCGCCGCCCGCTCGCTCCCCTGCTGGGCGCGCTGTCCGCGCTCGGCGCGCGGATCGACGACGAGGGCCGCGGCGCGCCGCCGTTCACCGTGACCGGCCGCGGCGGGCTCGCCGGTGGCGAGGTGGAGCTGGATTCGTCGGCGTCGAGCCAGTTCCTGTCCGCGCTGCTGCTGGCGGGCCCGGCGTTCGGCGAGGGCGTGCGCGTGCGCCTGACCGGCACACCGCCGAGCGAGCCGCACATCGAGATGACGCTGGACATCCTGCGCCGCTTCGGTGCCACCCCGGAACGCTCGGGCACCGAGTTCTTCGTGCCGCCCGCGGCGCTGTCCTGCCCGGACTTCACCGTGGAGCCCGACCTGTCCACCGCCGCCCCGTTCGTGGTGGCTCCCCTGCTCGCCGGTGGCTCGGTGCGGGTCGAGGGCTGGCCGGAGGAGACCACGCAGCCCGGCGACTGGCTGCGCAGCCTGGTCGCCGAACTCGGCGCGAAGGTGTCGCTGGACGAGACGGGCCTGACCGTCAGCGGTACCGGCGAGTTCGGCGGCGGGCAGTTCGACCTGCACGAGGTCGGCGAGCTGACCCCGGTCATCGCCACGCTGCTGTGCTTCGCGGACGGGCCGTCGGTGATCAGCGGGGTGGCGCACCTGCGCGGCCACGAGACCGACCGGCTGGCCGCGCTGGCCACCGAGCTGTCGGGCCTGGGCGCCGGCGTCACCGAAACCTCGGACGGCCTGCGCATCACCCCGGCTCCCATGCACGCTGGCGTCTTCCACACCTACGACGACCACCGCCTGGTCATGGCGGGCGCCGTCGCCGGTCTGCGCACCCCGGGCGTACAGGTGGAAAACCCGGCCACCGTCGGCAAAACCTTCCCCGGCTTCGTCGACGCCTGGACCGCCCTGCTCGGCAGCTGAACACAAATGTGGCTTCGGGGCGAACCTGCCCCGAAGCCACATTCATTTTCTGAATAGTCGCTAGCTGCCTTCGCGGTTCACGCCCGGTGCCGGGCTCTGGGCGTTGCCCGCGATGCCGTAGCGGCCCGCCGCCCCGTCCAGCTGCTCGCGCAGGGCCAGCACGGTGACCACCCGCCCGGCCGCGGTGTCCACGTTGTCCACAGTGGACAGGATCGAGGTGGCGGAGGTGTCCGCCCGCACCACACCCAGCGCGCCGGTGCCCTCGGCCGAAGCCAGGTCCCCGGCGAGCACGGTGCCCGCGCCGGAGCGGTCCAGCTGCGTGGCGAAGCGCGCGACCGTGGCCGCCCGGTCCCCCGCGCCGTCGCCGGTGGCCTTGCCACCGACCAGCACCACGGCCTCCTGCGCGGGCTTGACGTCCCCCGCGGTCTTGACGAACCCGCCGTCGGACAGCCCGCCCAGTGCCGCCGCCAGTTCGTCCGGAGTGGACTGCGGCTGCGCGGAATCCTTGTTCAGCAACAAGGTCGACCCGAGCAGCGCGCCGGCCAGCGTGCCCGGATCCCCCGCGGTCGGGAAGCTCACCCCGGCCGGCTGCAGCCGGGTGACCACCTGGCGCAGCTGGTCGGCCTTGGCCGGGTCGGCGAACGACTGGGTCAGCTGCACCTCACCGGTCACCGCCGCGCCCGACTGGCCGATCAGCTCCTTGAGCGCGTCCCGGTCGGCCGGTTTCGCGTCCTCGGTGGTGACCAGCACGACCGAACGCTGGTCCAGCTGCCCGGCCACGATCTTCGGCCCGACCGCACCGGCGAAGGCGTCGGAATCACCGAGCCGCGCGGTCAGCGCGTTGCGCTGGGCCTCCAGGTCGGACACCTGGCGGCCCAGCTCGGCCTTGTCGTCGGAGAGCCCGGACAGCAGCGGCCCGTTCAGCGCGGTGGAGCCAAGCACCACGCCGACGGCCAGCGCCAGGAACGCCGCCGCGATCGAAACGATGTGATAGCGCAGAGAAATCACGTGAAGAGCCCCTTGACCCAGTTCGTGAAGGACCGCCAGGTGTCGGTGATCCAATCGAGGTAGACCTCGCCGGCGTTGGAGACCAGCAGCGCGGCGGCGACCACCGCGAGCGCGGCCAGCACCAGGAACAGGATCATCCCGCCGGAGACCCGGCCGCGGTGCAGTGTGGCCACGGCCTTGCCGTCGACCAGCTTCGTGCCCAGCTTCAGCCGGGTCAGGAAGGTGGACGGGTTCGAACCGGACCGGCCGTGGTCGAGGAACTCGCGCAGCGTGGCCTGGAAACCGACGGTGACCACCAGACTCGCTTCGTGCGCGTCGGCCAGCAGCAGCGCGAGGTCCTCCGCGTTGCCCGACGCCGGGAAGGTGACCGCGCCGATGCCGAGGTCCTGGATGCGGGCCACGCCGGGCGCGTGCCCGTCCGGCTGCGCCGGGACCACCACCTCGGCCCCGCACTTGAGCGTTTCCGCCTCGATGCCCAGCGGATCGCCGACGATCACGTCGGGCGTGTGGCCCTGCGCGATCAGCGTGTCCGCGCCACCGTCCACACCGACCAGCACCGGCCGGTGCTCACCGATGTACTTCTTCAGCTTCTTCAGGTCCTCGGCGTGCCCGTTGCCCGCGGCGACCACCAGCACGTGCCGGTCCCGCAGCGACAGCCGCAGCTCCGGCACGCCGACCCCGTCCAGGATCAGCGTGCGCTCGCGGCGCAGGAACTCGATCGTGTTCGCCGAGAAGGCCTCGAGCTGGGTGGACATCCCGGCCTTGGCCTCGATCATCTGGTCGGCGACGCTCTCCCGCGTCTGCCGCGTGCCCGAGGCGACCTTGCGCTCACCGAGGTAGATGGTGTCCTCGTGCAGGCGCAGCTTGCTGCCGTCCTTGACGTTGCGCAGCACCGAGCCACCGGCCGAGTCGATCAGCGGGATCCCGGCGGCGAGCAGGATTTCCGGGCCCAGGTTCGGAAACCGGCCGGAAATCGACGGCGAGGCGTTGACCACGCCGGCCACTTCCGCGCGCACCAGCGCGTCCGCGGTGGCCCGGTCCAGGTCGAGCTGGTCGAGCACGGCGATGTCACCGGGGGAGATCCGGCGGAGCAACTCCCTGGTGCGCCGGTCGACCCGCGCCACCCCGGTCACGCCGGGACGGGTTTCGTCGTTCCGCGAGAGCAAGCCGGTGAGCTTCATGGGACCGATGGTGACAAATGTGCACGTGAGAAGGTGGCCGCCACGCCGGTACGCATTTCGAGAATCCAACGATCGGTGTGCGGTTCACTCCGCGTATCCCCCGTGCTGGGGAGGAATCACTATTTCGTGCGCTTTTTCTTCGACCCTTTCCGCCCGTCACGCGGAAGCCTGCTGAAGGAGTACTTGTCCGCGTCGGCCGCGGCGAGCAGTTCCTCCGCGTGCGCGCGACCGGTTTCGGTGTCGTCCATGCCGGCCAGCATGCGGGCCAGTTCCAGCACCCGCTCGGACTGCTGCAGCACCTTCACCCCGCTGCGCGTGATGCCGTCGGACATGCCCTTGTCCACCACCAGGTGGCGGTCGGCGAACGCGGCCACCTGCGGCAGGTGGGTCACCACCAGCACCTGGTGGCTGGTCGCCAGCCGGGCCAGCCGCCTGCCGATCTCCACCGCCGCGCGGCCGCCGACCCCGGCGTCCACCTCGTCGAACACCAGCGTCTGCACGGTGTCCGCGTGCGCGAGGACCACCTCGATGGCCAGCATCACGCGGGACAGCTCACCGCCGGACGCGGCCTTGTGCACCGGCAGCGGCGGCGCGCCCTTGTGCGCGCGCAGCAGCAGCTCGACCTCGTCGACCCCGTCCGGCCCGGCGTGCACCGTGCGGCCGTCGACCACCAGCGCGTGCGGATCTGACTCGTCGACCTCGCGCACGCCGACGGTCACCTCGATCTGCGCCTGGCCCATCGCCAGCCCGGCCAGCTCGGCGGTGATCTCCCCGGCCAGCTCGCTCGCCGCGACCCGGCGCGCGGCCGAAAGCTGGGCCGCGTGCTCGCCGAGCTGCTTGGCCAGTTCGTCGCGGCGCGCGGCCAGCTCGGCCAGCGCCTCCTCGGAAGTGTCCATCGTGGACAGTCGCTCGCGGGCGTCCTCGGCCCAGGCGAGCACACCGTCGATGTCCGCGGCGTACTTGCGGATCAGCTTCTTCAGGTCGGCCTGCCTGGCCAGCGACTGCTCCAGCCGCGCCGGGTCGGCCTCCAGCGATTCGAGGTAGCTGCCCAGCTCGGTGCCGACGTCGCCGAGCAGCACGGCGGCCTCGGCCAGCCGCGGCGCCATGTCGCGGAGCGCCTGGTCCTCGGCGCCGGCCAGCCGCCGCTGCGCCTCGCCGACCAGGCCGAGCGCGCCGGGGGCCTCCAGGTCGCCGTCCTGGGCGCCGGAGACCGCGTTGTGCGCCTCGGTGGCCGTCGCGCGCAGTTCGTCGATCGCGGACAGCCGCTTGATCTGCTCGGTGAGCTCGGTGTCCTCGCCGGGGGTCGGCTCGACCGAACTGATCTCGGTGAGCCCGAGGCGCAGCATGTCGGCCTGCTGGGCCAGCTCGCGCGAGCGGGTGGTGCGATCGGTCAGCTCGGTGACCACCGCCTGCCACTGTTCGCGGACGGCCCGGTACTGCTCGAGCGGCCCGGCGACGGCGTCACCGGCGAACCGGTCGATCACCGCGCGCTGCTCGGCCGGGCGCAGCAGGCGGAGCTGGTCGTTCTGGCCGTGCACGGCCAGCAGCTGCTCGGACAGGTCACCCAGCACGCCGACCGGCACCGACCGGCCGCCGAGGTGCGCGCGCGAACGGCCGTCACTGGCCACCGAACGCAGGGCGATCACCCCGCCGCCGTCCTCGACCTCGGCACCGGCGTCGCCGATGATGTCCAGCGCGACCTTGCCGGTCACCCCTTCGAAACGGCCCTCCACCAGCGCTTTCCCCGCACCGACGCGGACCTTCGACACCTCCGCCCGTCCTCCGGAGAGCAGGTGCAGCCCGGTGACCACCATGGTTTTGCCCGCACCGGTCTCGCCGGTGACCACGGTGAATCCCGGGTGCAACTCGAGCAGGGCGTCCTCGATGACCCCGAGGCCCTGGATGCGCATCTCGGCCAGCACGCCACCAACCGTAGTGCCCCGTCCGGGCGACGCGCGCCCGGCACTCGCAACAACGGCGAAGTTCCTGGTGAAAACCGACGCGAACGGGCCGTCAGCGTGGTTGGTGGCGGTCGCGTTCGCGCCAGCTCTTGACCGGCAGCGCGAACTTGTGCACCAGGCGATCGGTGAACGGGCCGTCCCACAACCGGGCCAGCCGCACCGGCACCCGGCCGGCCACCACGCGCACCCTGGCCCCGCGCGGCAGCTCGATGTGCCGCAGCCCATCGCAGGTCAGCACCGCCGTCGAGCCCTCGGGATCGATGCCGACGGTGATCACCGAGTTCCGCGAGACCACCAGCGGGCGGGAGAACATCGCGTGCGCGTTGCTCGGCACCACCAGCAGCGCCTCCACGTCTGGCCACATGATCGGCCCGCCGGCGGAGAAGGCGTAGGCGGTCGACCCGGTCGGGGTCGCGCACAGCACGCCGTCGCAGCCGAACGAGGACACCGGGCGGCCGTCGACCTCGATCAGCGCGTCCAGGATCCGCACCCGCGAACTGCGCTCCACGCTGGCCTCGTTGAGCGCCCAGGTGCGGGCGACGATCTCGCCGTCGACGGCGACCGTGACGTCCACGGTCATCCGCTCCTCGACCCGGTAGTGGCCCTCGACCACCCGCCGCACGGTCTCCTCGAGCGCGTCGGAGTCGGCCTCGGTGAGGAAGCCGACGCGGCCCAGGTTCACCCCGAGCACCGGCACCCCGGCCGGGCGGGCCAGTTCCGCCGCGCGCAGCAGGGTCCCGTCACCGCCGAGCACGAAGACCAGCTCGGTACCGGCCGCCGGATCGTCGTCCGGGGCGACCACGGTGCACTCAGGGGCGTGCCGGTCGGCCTGGACCAGCTGCCGGACCTCCTCGTCGGCCACCCGCAGCCGGATACCGGCCGCCGCCAGCTGCGCGGCCACCTCACGGGCCGCGCCGGCCGTGGCGTCACGATCGGGGTGGACGACGAGCAGCACTTCACGCCGAAGCGTCACGAAGGACCCTCCTGAACCGCGGTGCGGACCAGCCGGTCCACGTCCACGGTCGACTCGGCGGCCTCACGCCGCAACCAGATGAAGAATTCGACGTTGCCGGACGGGCCGGGCAACGGGCTCGCGACCACGCCCCTGGTGGCCAGGCCGAGTTCGGCCGCCGCGGCAGCCACCGCCAGCACCGCCTCGGCGCGCAGCTCGGGATCACGCACGACACCGCCGCTGCCCAGCCGGTCCTTGCCGACCTCGAACTGCGGCTTGACCATCGGCAGCAGATCCGCGCCGGGGTGCACGCACTCCGCGAGCGCGGGCAGCACCAGCTTGAGCGAGATGAACGACAGATCCGCCACCACGAGATCGACCGGGCCGCCGATCAGCTCGGGCGTCAGGTTGCGCACGTTCGTCCGGTCCAGCACGACCACGCGTTCGTCGGTGCGCAGGCGCCAGTCGAGCAGGCCGCGGCCGACGTCGGCGGCGACCACCTGGGCGGCCCCCGCGCGCAGCAGCACGTCGGTGAACCCGCCGGTGGACGCGCCCGCGTCCAGGCAGCGCTTGCCCTCGACGGTGAGCCCGTCCGGTTCGAACGCCTCGACGGCGCCGAGCAGCTTGTGCGCCCCGCGCGAAGCCCAGCCGGGGTCGTCCTCGTCACGCACCACGATCGCCGCGGCGGCCTCCACCCCGGTGGCCGGTTTGGTCGCGACCATGCCGCCGACGCTCACCTTGCCCTGCGCGATCAGCGAGCTCGCCTGCTCACGGGAGCGGGCGAGGCCTCGGCGCACCAGCTCCGCGTCGAGCCGTGCCCTGCGGGCCATCGGACTCAGACCTTGTCGATGCTGGAGAGCGCGACGGTCAGCTCGGTGTGCACGGCGTCGAAGCGCTCCACGTGCTCCGCGAGCGGGACCCGGTCCAGCTCGTTCAGCCCCGACACCGCCTCGTCGATCCCGGCGCGCGGGTCGATCTGCTGCGGCTGCGGCTGCTGTCCCGGCGGTCGCGGGACGGGGTGGTTCTGCTCCTGCACCCCACAACGCTAACCGATGAGGCCGAGTTCGCTGAGCGCGCCCTTCGCGGTGTCGTCGAGCGGCTTGACCTCGGTCACGCCGGTGTCCCACGCGGTAGCGCACAGCGCGCGCAGCAGGTCGAGCGGATCACTGCCGCCGTCGGCCCGGACCTGCAGAACGTCCTGCTCGGCGGTGATCACCCAGCCCGGCTTCGGCGCGATGAGTGTGGTCTCGGCGGAGTCGCGCAGGCCGGTGAGGTCGGCGGCGAGGAACCGTGCGCGCTCGGCCGGGATGGCGGCGATCAGGCTGGCCGGGGTGTCCACGCCGGTGAGCACCACCAGCGCGTCGAGCCCGGCCGCCACCGCGCCGGCGATGTCGGTGTCGAGCCGGTCGCCGACCACGAGCGCCCGGCCGTGGGCGGCGGTGCGCATGAGCGGCGCCTCCGGCTTGCCCGCGACGATCGGCTCGCGATCGGTGGCGCTGCGCAGGGCGGCGACCATCGAGCCGTTGCCGGGCAGCAGGCCGCGCTCGGTGGGCAGGGTCTTGTCGACGTTGCTGGCCACCCAGAGCGCGCCACCGCGGATCGCGATGCAGGCCTCGGCCAGGTTGCCCCAGCCGGTGTCCGGCGAGTGCCCCTGGACCACGGCTTCGACCTGGTCGGAGTTTTCGCGGACGGGCCGCAGGCCGACGGCCTCGACCTCGTCGCACAGCGCCTGCGCGCCGACGACGAGCACGTGCGCGCCGGGAGCGAGGCGCTCGGCGAGCACCTGCGCGGCGGCCTGTGAGCTGGTGTGCACCTCGTCGGGCTGGGCGTCGATGCCCATGCCGTTGAGGTGCTCGGCGACCGCGGCGGGTGCCTTGGAGGCGTTGTTGGTGACGAACCGCACCGCCGTGCCGGCGGCCCGCGCCTCACCGATCACCTCCGGCGCGCCGGGGATGACCCGTGCGCCGTGGTAGACCGTGCCGTCGAGGTCGAACAGCAGTGAGTCGTAGGCCGCCAGCAGTGCGTCACTCACCTTCGGCCTGCCCCAGCTCGGCCGCGCGCTCGGCGGCGTCGGTCAGCTCGTCGTCGTCGGCCTCGGCGGCGTGGAGGAACCAGCTGATCGCCTCGTCCCGGCGGCCGGCGGCGAGGAGGTTGTCGGCGTAGGCGTAGAACAGCCGCGCGCTCCACGGTTCGCGCTTGCGGGCGTCGAGGTCCTCGCCCTGGAGGGAGACGACGGCCGCGTCGAGCTGCCCGAGGTCGCGGCGCGCCCCGGCGGTGACGATCTTCAGCTCGATCTGCACATCCCGCCCGAGGCGGCTGATGTCGGCCTCCTTGGCCAGGTCGAGCGCCCGCTCGGGGCGGCCGAGGGCCCGCTCGGAGTCGGCGATGATCGCGATGTGGGAGTCGCTGCGCGTCATCCGGCGGACCGCGCGCAGCTCGGTGAGCGCCTCGGCCCACTTGCCAGAGTGGTAGGCGACCAGGCCGAGTGCCTCGCGCACGATCGGCACGCGGGAGGCTTTGGCCTTGGCGTACTTGGCGTGCTCGAAGGCGGCCTCGGGATCGGTGTCGATCAGCCCGCCGGCCGCGACCAGATGCTTGCCGACGGTCTCGGCCAGCCCCTTGGGCAAGGTCCGCAACTCGCGGCGAGCCTCCTCGTCGAGGTCGGAGAACTCGATGTCCTCGGGGAGTTCGGGCGCCTCGAGCAGCTCCTTGGCCAGCTCGGCGTCGTCCAGCACGCGCTCATCCCTCCGCGGCCCGGTACGAGGCTTGTACCCGCGGTCTTCACGAGGCTTGTATCCGCCTCGATCTTCACGGGGCTTGAAGCCACCGCGGTCGTCGCGGCTGGAGCCACCCTCGCGAGGCTTGAACCCGCCCCGGTCTTCACGAGACTTGAAGTCACCCCGGTCCTCGCGGGGCTTGTAACCGCCCCGGTCTTCGCGCGGCTTGGAGTCCTCCCGCGGCTTGAACCCACCGCGGTCGTCGCGGCTGGAACCACCCTCGCGAGGCTTGAACCCACCACGATCCTCACGGGGCTTGAAGCCGCCCCGGTCCTCGCGAGACTTGAAGCCGCCACTGCCTTCGCGAGGCTTGTAGCCACTGCCACCCTCGCGGGACTTGAAGCCGCCACGATCCTCGCGCGGTTTGAAGCCGCCGCCGCCTTCGCGGGGCTTGTAGCCACTCCCGCCTTCGCGAGGTTTGTAGCCACCCCGGTCTTCACGAGGCTTAAAACCGCCACGGTCGTCACGCGACTTGTAACCACCGCGGTCGTCGCGGTTGGAACCACCCTCGCGAGGCTTGAACCCACCACGGTCATCGCGGGACTTGAAGCCACCCCGATCTTCGCGCGGTTTGAAGCTGCCGCGATCCTCGCGCGGCTTGAAGCCACCCCGATCCTCGCGCGGCTTGAAGCCACCCCGGTCGTCACGCGGTTTGAAGCCACCGCCGCCTTCACGGGACTTGAAGCTGCCGCGGTCCTCACGGGGCTTGTAGCCACCGCGGTCGTCACGTGACTTGAAGCCGCTGCCACTTTCACGGGGCTTGTATCCGCCCCGGTCATCGCGCGATTTGAAGCCGCCACTGCCTTCGCGAGGCTTGTAGCCACTGCCACCCTCACGGGACTTGAAGCCGCCGCGGTCCTCGCGGGGCTTGTAGCCGCCGCGATCATCGCGTGGCTTGTAGCCGCTGCCGCCTTCGCGGGGTTTGTAGCCACCGCGGTCTTCGCGCGGTTTGTGGGGGGCGCCATCTCGGGGCTTGAAGCTCTTGTCGCCACGGGGCTTGTAGCCACCGCGGTCGGTGCTGCTCTGCCTGGTGGGGCGCCCACCGCCCTGTTGCTTGCCGCGGGGACTCGAGTCGCGCCGCCGCGGGCGACCGCCCTCGCGGTCGTCCTCAGAATCGCGCCGACCGAACTCGGACACCTGTCCTCCTAGCAGAGACCTCGAAAGTGGGAAAGGCCCACACGGGGGCCAGCACACAACTGTATCTGGCCGGGTCCGCCACCCCTCCGGCGCGGTAGCCCAACGGCCATGGACAGCAAGAAAGCGGGGTCCCAGCCCTCACAGGCTGGAACCCCGCTCCCTGAGTTGAGTTCGGCGGCGTCCTACTCTCCCACACCCCTTCGAGTGCAGTACCATCGGCGCTGGCAGGCTTAGCTTCCGGGTTCGGAATGGGACCGGGCGTTTCCCCACCGCTATAACCACCGAAACACTACGAAACACCATGCTGGCATTACATCAGCTCTGGTGTGGTGTTTCAGAGCCGTAGAGTGGATGCGAAGCGTCTTTGTAGGCAAGTCCTCGGCCTATTAGTACCAGTCAACTCCACACATTACTGCGCTTCCATTTCTGGCCTATCAACCCAATCGTCTCTTGGGGGCCTTAACCCACAAAGGGGTGGGATACCTCATCTAGGAACAGGCTTCCCGCTTAGATGCCTTCAGCGGTTATCCCTTCCGAACGTAGCTAACCAGCCATGCCACTGGCGTGACAACTGGCATACCAGAGGTTCGTCCGTCCCGGTCCTCTCGTACTAGGGACAGCCTTCCGCAAGTATCCTACGCGCGCGGCGGATAGGGACCGAACTGTCTCACGACGTTCTAAACCCAGCTCGCGTGCCGCTTTAATGGGCGAACAGCCCAACCCTTGGGACCTACTCCGGCCCCAGGATGCGACGAGCCGACATCGAGGTGCCAAACCATGCCGTCGATATGGACTCTTGGGCAAGATCAGCCTGTTATCCCCGGGGTACCTTTTATCCGTTGAGCGACACCCCTTCCACCAGGTGGTGCCGGATCACTAGTCCCGACTTTCGTCCCTGCTCGACCTGTCAGTCTCACAGTCAAGCTCCCTTGTGCACTTACACTCAACACCTGATTGCCAACCAGGCTGAGGGAACCTTTGGGCGCCTCCGTTACTCTTTGGGAGGCAACCGCCCCAGTTAAACTACCCATCAGGCACTGTCCCTCACCCAGATCATGGGCGTAGGTTCAGATTCCCAATCCGGCCAGAGTGGTATTTCAACAACGACTCCACACCCACTAGCGTGAGCGCTTCACAGTCTCCCACCTATCCTACACAAACCGAACCGAAAACCAATACCAAACTATAGTAAAGGTCCCGGGGTCTTTCCGTCCTGCCGCGCGTAACGAGCATCTTTACTCGTAATGCAATTTCGCCGGGCCTGTGGTTGAGACAGCCGGAAAGTCGTTACGCCATTCGTGCAGGTCGGAACTTACCCGACAAGGAATTTCGCTACCTTAGGATGGTTATAGTTACCACCGCCGTTTACTGGCGCTTAAATTCTCAGCTTCACCCCCCGAAAGGAGTTAACCGGTCCTCTTAACGTTCCAGCACCGGGCAGGCGTCAGTCCGTATACATCGAATTACTTCTTCGCACGGACCTGTGTTTTTAGTAAACAGTCGCTTTCCGCTGGTCTCTGCGGCCACCCACCCCTAGCCCGCAAGGGACTTCAGGATGTTTGGCCCCCCTTCTCCCGAAGTTACGGGGGCATTTTGCCGAGTTCCTTAACCACAGTTCACCCGATCGCCTTAGTATTCTCTACCTGACCACCTGTGTTGGTTTGGGGTACGGGCCGTGCACGCACTCGCTAGAGGCTTTTCTCGGCAGCATAGGATCACTCTACTTCACCTCAATCGGCTACGCATCACGTCTCACCCTCATGAAGTGCGGATTTACCTACACTTCGGGCTACACGCTTACACCAGTACTACCATTCACTGGCGGAGCTACCTTCCTGCGTCACCCCATCACTTGACTACTACAGAATCAGGCCCCACGCTCCACAACAGACCTTTGTCCGAAGACTCCAGCCTGCGCTTTGGGTGGTTAGTATCAACTGCCTCATCAGGGACGCACGTGCTCGGGTACGGGAATATCAACCCGTTGTCCATCGACTACGCCTGTCGGCCTCGCCTTAGGTCCCGACTTACCCTGGGCGGATTAGCCTGGCCCAGGAACCCTTGGTCATCCGGCGGCAGAGTTTCTCACTCTGCATTCGCTACTCATGCCTGCATTCTCACTCCCACACCCTCCACCGCTGGTTCACACCGCGGCTTCCCTGGATGCAGGACGCTCCCCTACCCATCCATACCACTAGACAAGAACCCGAAGGCTCAAGCCGATGTATCGCATGAATGACACAGCTTCGGCGGTGTGCTTAAGCCCCGCTACATTGTCGGCGCAGGACCACTTGACCAGTGAGCTATTACGCACTCTTTCAAGGGTGGCTGCTTCTAAGCCAACCTCCTGGTTGTCTGGGCAATCCCACATCCTTTCCCACTGAGCACACACTTAGGGGCCTTAGCTGGTGTTCTGGGCTGTTTCCCTCTCGACGACGAAGCTTATCCCCCGCCGTCTCACTGCCGCACTCTCACCCACCCGTATTCGGAGTTTGGTTGACTTCGGTAACCCGGTAAGGCCCCTAGGCCATCCAGTAGCTCTACCCCGGATGGGAAACATACGACGCTGCACCTAAATGCATTTCGGGGAGAACCAGCTATCACGGAGTTTGATTGGCCTTTCACCCCTACCCACAGCTCATCCCCTCAGTTTTCAACCTAAGTGGGTTCGGGCCTCCACACCGTCTTACCGGCGCTTCACCCTGGCCATGGGTAGATCACTCCGCTTCGGGTCTAGACCACGCGACTCACACGCCCTATTCAGACTCGCTTTCGCTACGGCTACCCCACACGGGTTAACCTCGCCACGCAGCACTAACTCGCAGGCTCATTCTTCAAAAGGCACGCCATCACCCAACAAGTAGGCTCTGACGGCTTGTAAGCACACGGTTTCAGGTACTCTTTCACTCCCCTCCCGGGGTACTTTTCATCTTTCCCTCACGGTACTAGTCCGCTATCGGTCATCAGGAAGTATTTAGGCTTACCGGGTGGTCCCGGCAGATTCACAGCAAATTCCACGAGCTCGCTGCTACTCGGGAACACCAAACAAACACGCAACCACAGTTTTCGCGTACGGGACTCTCACCCACTCCGGTCCACCATCCCAGGTGATTCCACTAACCATAGCGCGCATCCGGGAGACTGTCAGATCTCCCACGCTGGGTCCCACAACACCGCACACACAACGCCTGACAGCTTGACATGCGCACGGTTTAGCCTCATCCGCTTTCGCTCGCCACTACTCACGGAATCACGGTTGTTTTCTCTTCCTACGGGTACTGAGATGTTTCACTTCCCCGCGTTCCCTCCACACACCCTATATATTCAGGTGCGGGTAACACCACATCACTGGTGCTGGGTTTCCCCATTCGGACACCCTCGGATCTCAGCTCGGTTGACAGCTCCCCGAGGCTTATCGCAGCCTCCCACGTCCTTCATCGGCTCCTGATGCCTAGACATCCACCATGTGCTCTTAACAACTTGACCACAAAGATGCTCGCATCCACTCTACAGTTCTCAAACACCACACCAGAAACAACACCAGCGTGCTGCCTCAGGACCCAACAGCGTGCCAATGAACAGAACCCCGAACGAACCCGACAAACCTTTCCACGCCCCGAAGAGCAGTACTCAACCTGCCGGCAACCCGAACAGAGAACCATAAACCAGTAGTTCCACAATTCCTTGAGCAACCACAACAGACACACATTCGGCATCTAGGCTGCGGCCACTCCCAACCCGCAGGCTGGGATGTGTTGCTCCTTAGAAAGGAGGTGATCCAGCCGCACCTTCCGGTACGGCTACCTTGTTACGACTTCGTCCCAATCGCCAGTCCCACCTTCGACCACTCCCTCCCCGAAGGGTTGGGCCATGGGCTTCGGGTGTTACCGACTTTCATGACGTGACGGGCGGTGTGTACAAGGCCCGGGAACGTATTCACCGCAGCGTTGCTGATCTGCGATTACTAGCGACTCCGACTTCACGCAGTCGAGTTGCAGACTGCGATCCGAACTGAGACCGGCTTTAAGGGATTCGCTCCACCTCACGGTATCGCAGCCCTCTGTACCAGCCATTGTAGCATGTGTGAAGCCCTGGACATAAGGGGCATGATGACTTGACGTCATCCCCACCTTCCTCCGAGTTGACCCCGGCAGTCTCCCACGAGTCCCCGGCCGAACCGCTGGCAACATAGGATAAGGGTTGCGCTCGTTGCGGGACTTAACCCAACATCTCACGACACGAGCTGACGACAGCCATGCACCACCTGTACACCAACCACAAGGGAAGCCCTATCTCTAGGGATGTCTGGCGCATGTCAAGCCCAGGTAAGGTTCTTCGCGTTGCATCGAATTAATCCACATGCTCCGCCGCTTGTGCGGGCCCCCGTCAATTCCTTTGAGTTTTAGCCTTGCGGCCGTACTCCCCAGGCGGGGCGCTTAATGCGTTAGCTACGGCACGGACAACGTGGATGTCGCCCACACCTAGCGCCCAACGTTTACAGCGTGGACTACCAGGGTATCTAATCCTGTTCGCTCCCCACGCTTTCGCTCCTCAGCGTCAGTATCGGCCCAGAGACCCGCCTTCGCCACCGGTGTTCCTCCTGATATCTGCGCATTTCACCGCTACACCAGGAATTCCAGTCTCCCCTACCGAACTCAAGTCTGCCCGTATCGACCGCAAGCTGAAGGTTAAGCCTCCAGTTTTCACGGCCGACGCGACAAACCGCCTACGAGCTCTTTACGCCCAATAATTCCGGACAACGCTCGCACCCTACGTATTACCGCGGCTGCTGGCACGTAGTTAGCCGGTGCTTCTTCTACAGGTACCGTCAGTCACCCTTCGTCCCTGTCGAAAGAGGTTTACAACCCGAAGGCCGTCATCCCTCACGCGGCGTCGCTGCATCAGGCTTGCGCCCATTGTGCAATATTCCCCACTGCTGCCTCCCGTAGGAGTCTGGGCCGTGTCTCAGTCCCAGTGTGGCCGGTCGCCCTCTCAGGCCGGCTACCCGTCGTCGCCTTGGTAGGCCATCACCCCACCAACAAGCTGATAGGCCGCGGGCTCATCCTGTACCGCCGGAGCTTTCCACCACACACCATGCGATGCGCAGTCCTATCCGGTATTAGACCCCGTTTCCAGGGCTTATCCCAAAGTACAGGGCAGATTGCCCACGTGTTACTCACCCGTTCGCCACTAATCCACCCCGAAGGGCTTCATCGTTCGACTTGCATGTGTTAAGCACGCCGCCAGCGTTCGTCCTGAGCCAGGATCAAACTCTCCAACAATGAATTTGATCTAGACTATTTCTAGCATTCTCAAAGGAAACCCCGACGAGGGGGTTTCATATAAGCTCTACTGGCTTAGTTCACTAGCACACTGTTGAGTTCTCAAGCAACACACTGAAGGTTTTTGGCCCTGGAACAGCCTACCCAACGTCGAACCACTCGGATTCAGTGGGGGTAACTACCGCTCCAGATTTTGGGACCACCCACTCTACCACACAAGGTGGGAGCTTGGTTCGTGTTCCCGGCGGCCGCCCGGTCTCCCTGGCGACGAAGAGAACATTACACGGGGCGTCCGGGGCCGAAATCAGGGGGGTCCCTTAACGGAGAATCCGCAGGTCAAGCCCCTGATTCCGGCCCGCGCGCTCAGTGCGCGGCGGCGACGCCCGCGATGTTGCGCTTGCCCCGGCGCACGACGAGCCACCGGCCGTGCAGCAGATCGCCCGCCGCGGGCTTCCACTCCTCGTCGGTGACCTTCGTGTTGTTCACGTACGCGCCGCCCTCCTTCACCGTGCGGCGCGCGGCGCCCTTGCTGTCCACCAGCCCGCCGGCCAGCAGCAGCTCGACGATGGTCGGCTCGTCGGACAGCTTCACCTCGCCGCTGGGCACCTCGGCCATCGCGGCGTCCAGCGTGGACGCCTCCAGCTCGGCCAGCTCACCCCGGCCGAACAGCGCCTGGCTGGCCGCGACGACCTGCCGGGTCTGCCCGGCGCCGTGCACCAGCGTGGTGAACTCCTCCGCCAGCCGCTTCTGCGCGGCACGCAGGTGTGGCCGTTGCTCGGTGTCCTCGGCCAGCGCCGCGATCTCCTCGGCGGTCAGGAAGGTGAACATCCGCAGGTACCGGATCACGTCGGCGTCACCGACGTTGACGAAGTACTGGAACCACGCGTACGGCGAGGTCATCTCCGGGTCCAGCCACAGGTTGCCGCCGCCGGTGGACTTGCCGAACTTGCGGCCCTCGGCGTCGGTCACCAGCGGCGCGGTCAGCGCGTGCACGCTCCTGCCCTCGACGCGCCGGATCAGGTCCACCCCGCCGACCAGGTTGCCCCACTGGTCCGAGCCGCCGACCTGCAGCTTGCAGCCGTACTCGCGGTGGAGGTGCAGGTAGTCCTGCGACTGCAGCAGCAAGTAGCTGAACTCGGTGTAGGACATGCCGTCGGTCTCCAGCCGCCGCTTCACCGTCTCCCGGTTCAGCATGGTGTTGACCGGGAAGTGCTTGCCGACGTCACGCAGGAACTCCAGCACCGACTGCGGCCCGGTCCAGTCCAGGTTGTTGGCCACCACCGCGCCGGTCGGCGAGTCGTCGAAGTCCACGAACCGCTCGAGCTGACCGCGGATCCGGCCCGCCCACTCGCCGACCACGTCGAGCGTGTTCAGCGTGCGCTCACCGGTGTCGCGCGGATCACCGATCATCCCGGTCGCGCCGCCGGCCAGCACGATCGGCCGGTGCCCGGCGCGCTGGAACCGGCTCAGCATCAGCAGCGGGACCAGGTTGCCGGCGTGCAGGCTGGGCGCGGTCGGGTCGAAGCCGCAATAGAGCGTGAGCGGTCCCTGGTCCAGGTCTCGGCGCAGGGCGTCGACGTCGGTGGACTGCGCGATCAGGCCGCGCCAGGACAGTTCGTCAAGGATGTGCTCACTCACGCACTGAATGATCCCTCACCAGCGCAATCGGTTTCCGGGCGGGCTCACCGCCCCGGCCGGACCCGCCCGCCTCGCCGGTAGGTCGACACCGCGGGTGAGCCGTCCACCCAGAACCGCCACGGCGTGTCCATCGCCGCGGCCACGCCGACGCGCGGGCCGGTGCGGATCTCGCCGGGGGCGACGCGCTCCCCGGCCAGCAGCCGGATCGGGGACTTCGGGTCGAGCAGGTCGGCGCCGTTGTGCGCGCGGTCGAGGCCCAGTGCCGAGGTCAGGATGGCCGGGCCGTTCGCGACCGCGGCGGAGCGCGCCTTCGGACGGCGGGCGCGGACCACGTCGGCGCCGTCGACCACCTCCGCCGCGCGCAGCAGCACCGCGCCCGGCACGCCGTCGACACCGCACACCACGTTCGCGCAGAAGTGCATGCCGTAAACGAAGTACACGTACAGGTGACCGGCCGGGCCCCACATCACGTCGTTGCGCGGGGTGCGGCCGCGGTAGCAGTGCGACGCCGGATCGTCGTGCCCGCGGTACGCCTCGACCTCGACCAGGCGCACCCTGACCGTGCCGTCGGGACCCTCGGCCTCCAACTCGCAGCCCAGCAGGAAGGGTGCCGCGACCACCGGGTCGATGGCCAGTTCGTCCGCGGTGACCAGCCTGTCCGTCACCGCAGCACCACCGTTCCCGACGCGGTGGCCAGTTCGGCGACCAGCGCGGGCTCGGCGGCCTCGGTCACCTCGAGTTCCGCGCCCAGCGCGGCGAGCACCCGGCCGAGGCGCTGCGGGTCGGGGTGCTCCCCGCGCAACGACAGCAGGCTGGTGCCGGGTGCGGCCGTGCGCGACGGATGCGGTGTGTCACCCCAGCCGATCACGAACGGGACCAGTCCGCCCTCGTTGTCCGGTGGGAACGCGAGCCGCCACGCCAGCAGCACCCCGTCGGGGCGGCGGCGCGACATCGGGACGGCGTCGCCCGGCTCGTGCCCGAGTGCGCGGGCGCGGTCGAGCGCCGTGTCGAGGTCCGGGACCTGGATCGCCCAGGTCACCAGCCGGGGTGCGGTGAGTTCGTCGACGCCGAACGGGCGCGGTGTCGCCGGATCGGGTTGCTCCGGATCCGGGCCGATGACCTCCAGGAACGCGCTCCCGCCCAGCGCCGCGAGGTGGTTGCGCGTGCCGAGACCGGGGTGCGGCCCGCCGGGGCTCAGCGCGATTCCCCGTCCGGCCAGTTCCTCGACCGTCCGGTCCAGCTCCGGTGTCGCGTAGACCAGGTGATCCAGCACCGTTCTCCCCTCGATTCCGTCCCCGAATCCTAACCGGGAGCCATTTTGAGCATTCGCTCAACTCGCGCTACGGTGAGTTGAGCAGTCGCTCAAAACGAGGAGGAGAGATGGCTCCGATCCAGGTGGAGACGGTGATCAGGGCGGAGCTGGCCGCGGTGTGGGAGCACACCCAGGACCCGGCCCTGCACCAGCGGTGGGATCTGCGGTTCGCCGAGATCGTGCCGCTGGGATCCGGCCGGTTCCGCTACACCAGCCGCTTCCTCGGGGTGAGCGTCACCGGGCTCGGCACGCACGCCGGGGAACGCCACCGCCCGGACGGCGGCTGCACCTCGGCGCTGCGCTTCCGCTCGGCCGACCCGCTCTCCCTGATCCGGCAGGGAGCCGGCTACTGGCGGTACACACCGGGACCCGACGGCATCGGCTTCGCCACCGGGTTCGACTACACGACCCGCTGGGGCGCCGTCGGCCAGGCGGCCGACCGGGTGTTCCGGCCGGTCTTCGCCCGGCTCACCGCGCTGTCCTTCGACCGGCTGCGCCGGTGGCTCGAGGACGGCGTCGAACCCGAACGCTGTGCGGTCCGCACGGGGGACGACCCCCGGACCCCCGAACCACCGAGGAGGAATCTTGACCATCTTCGAACGAGCTTTCGGTACTGACTTCGCCCGCCTGCACCCGCGGGTGCGCCGGCGGCTCGGCCTCGGCACGGCGAGCGGGATCGGCATGCTCGGCCACGGGGTGATGGACCGGATCTGGCGCGGCCCGGTCTACACCGCGCCGTTCCTGCGGCTCGGCACCACTCGGCACATCCTGTTCCCCGAGCAGGGCGAGAACGTGCCGTTCACCATCGAGAACTATCCGTACATCGACTCGTTCGGGCGCGAGACGGTCTCTTTCGTGCGCACCTTCGAACTGCCGGGAAAACGGCGGCGGTTCGACGCGCAGATGGTGTTCGACCCGGTATCCGGCCGGATAGTCGACTACCTCGGCACGCACCAGCACGTGGCCACCGAACTGCGGTTGTCCGTGCGCGAGGACGGCGGCTTCCGGCTCAGCTCCGGCGAGTTCCGGCTGCGGGAGGGTCCACTGCGGACGGTGTTGCCGGCACGGGTCAGCGGCACCGCCACGGTGAACGAGTGGTTCGACGAGGAGATCGGGCAGTTCCGGATCCAGGTGGAGGTGGCCAACCCGCGGTTCGGCCCGGTGTTCGGCTACCACGGCCGCTTCGACGCCACGTTCGTCGATCAGGGGGTGAGCGGCGCGGTGAAGCCACTGCGCGAGAAGGTGTTGTGGTGAACACCAAGCAGCGGTTGATCGACGGGGTGCTCGCGGTCATCCGTGAGCAGGGCATCACAGCGGTCTCCGCGCGTTCGGTGGCGGCCGCCGCCGGCGCGAACCAGGCGCTGATCTTCTACCACTTCGGCAACCTGGAAGAGCTGATCGCGCAGACCTGCGTGCAGACCACCGAAGCCCGCGTGGCCACCCACCGACCCCGGTTCGCCGAGGTGCGCACGCTGGCCGAACTGCTCGCGCTCGGCCGCGAGATCCACGAGGCCGAGCGCGTCGAAGGCAATCTCGCCGTGCTGGCGCAGACGCTGGCCGGCGCGCAGGGCGGCGGGCGGCTCGCCGAGGCGACCAGGGACGCGCTGGGCAAGTGGACCACCGAGGTGGAGAGCACGCTGTTGCGCGTGCTCTCCGGTTCGCCGCTGACCGAGTTCATCGATCCGGCCGGGCTCGCGCGGGCGACCTCGGCCGGTTTTCTCGGGCTCACCCTGTTCGAGTCCGTCGACCCGGACGGCGGCGAGCAGGCACTCGGCGCGCTCGCCCAGCTCGCCTCACTGGCCGACGTGCTGGAGAGCCTCGGCCCGGTGGCCACGAAGGCGCTGCGGGCCAAACTGCGGTCGGCGGCGAAGTCCCGCGCTACTTGAGCCAGTCGCGCAGTTCGCCGAGGCGGTGCACCAGGCGTTCGCGCTGCTCGGCGACCCGCACCGGAGCGGTGCCGCCGCGCGCGTCGCGTGAGGCGACCGAACCCTCGATGGTCAGCACCTCGCGCACCTGCGGGGTGAGCGTGGGGTGGATCTTGGCGAGTTCGTCGTCGGTCAGGTCTTCGAGACCCACCCCCCGGCCCTCGGCCACGCGCACACACTCCCCCGCCGCCTCGTGCGCCACGCGGAACGGGACTCCCTGCCGCACCAGCCATTCCGCGATGTCGGTGGCCAGGGTGAACCCGGCCGGCGCGAGTTCGGCGAGGCGTCCGGTGTGGAAGGTCAGCGTGCCGAGCATGCCGGCCAGCGCGGGGAACAGCAGGTCCAGCTGCTCGACCGAGTCGAACACCGGCTCCTTGTCCTCCTGGAGGTCCCGGTTGTAGGCCAGCGGCTGCGCCTTGAGCGTGGCCAGCAGGCCGGTGAGGTTGCCGATCAGCCTGCCGGACTTGCCCCTGGTCAGCTCGGCCACGTCCGGGTTCTTCTTCTGCGGCATGATCGAACTGCCGGTGGCCCAGGCGTCGTCGAGGGTGACGTAGCCGAACTCGGCGGTGTTCCAGATGATCACCTCTTCGGCGATCCTGGACAGGTTCACGCCCAGCATGGCCAGCGCGAAGGCGAACTCGGCGGCGAAGTCCCGCGAGGCGGTGCCGTCGATGGAGTTCTCCACCGAGGTGTCGAAACCCAGCTCCGCGGCCACGGCCTCCGGGTCGAGCCCCAGCGAGGAACCGGCGAGCGCACCGGAACCGTACGGCGACTCGGCGGTGCGCGCGTCCCAGTCCCGCAGGCGGCCGACGTCGCGCAGGAGTGCGTGCGCGTGGGCCTGGAGGTGGTGCGCGAGCAGCACCGGCTGCGCGTGCTGCAGGTGCGTGCGGCCGGGCAGGATCGCGTCGGCGTTGCGCTCGGCCTGCGACACCAGCGCCTCGACCACGTCCAGCGTGCCCGCCACCATCCGGCGCGCGGCGTCACGCAGGTACATCCGGAACAGCGTGGCCACCTGGTCGTTGCGCGACCGGCCGGCCCGCAGCTTGCCGCCCAGCTCGGCGCCCGCACGCTCCAGCAGGCCGCGTTCGAGCGCGGTGTGCACGTCCTCGTCGGCGATCTCCGGGGTGAACGCGCCGGAGGCCACGTCCTCGGCGAGCGTGTCCAGCGCGGCCAGCATGCCGGTCAGCTCTTCCTCGGTGAGCAGCCCGGCCGAGCGCAGCACCCTGGCGTGCGCCCGCGAACCGGCGATGTCGTACGGCGCCAGTCGCCAGTCGAAGTGCGTCGACAGGCTCAACGCCGCCATGGCCTCGGCCGGTCCGCTGGCGAACCTGCCGCCCCACAGCTGGACCGGCTGCTCTTTCCCGCTCACTCGCTCACACTCTCTCGTCGCTGGATTGCTTCGCCGGGCACCCTACTCACCGTCCGATGTGGACGAGCGGTCCGCCAGTTCGGCGAACTTCTCCGCCAGTCCCTTGCCGGTCAGCGGCTCGCGCGCGATCACGGCCACCGTGTCGTCACCGGCGATGGAGCCGACGACCTCCTCCAGCGCGGCCCGGTCGATCGCGCTGGCCAGGAACTGCGCGGCACCCGGCGGGGTGCGCAGCACCATCAGGTTGCCCGAGGCGTCCACCGAGACCATCAGCTCGGCGAGCAGCTTCGCCAGGCGGGCCGTGCCGCCCTGCACCCCGCGGACCGGGCTGCCGTCCTCCGGGATCACGTAGACCGGCGCGCCCGAGTCAGCGCCGCGCAGCTTGACCGCGCCCAGCTCGTCGAGATCGCGGGACAGCGTGGCCTGGGTGACCTCGGTGCCTTCGGCGGCCAGCAGCTTGGCCAGTTCCGTCTGGCTGCGGATGGCCATCGTGGACACCAGCTCGATGATCCTGGCCTGCCGGGCCGCCCTGCTCATCGGCGTCGCTCGTCGTGCTTGTTTTCGAGCAGCCAGACCAGCAGCGCCTTCTGCGCGTGCAGCCGGTTCTCCGCTTCGTCCCACACCGCGCTGGCCGGGCCGTCGAGCACCTCGTCGGTGATCTCCCAGCCGCGGTGGGCGGGCAGGCAGTGCAGCACGATCGCCTCCGGCGCGGCGCGCTTCAGCAGCGCGGCGTTGACCTGGAGCGAGCGGAACGGGCCGACCCGGTCCAGCCCGTCGTTCTCCTGCCCCATCGAGGTCCAGGTGTCGGTGACCAGCACGTCGGCGCCGTCGACCGCGGCGTGCGGGTCGGTGAACACCGTCGCGCTGCCGCCCGTGTCGCTGGCGCGGTGCTTGGCGTCCAGCATGACCTGCTGATCCGGCTGGAAGCCCTCCGGCGAGACCACGCGCACGTTCATCCCGGCCGTGGTGCCGCCGAGCAGCAGCGAATGCGCCATGTTGTTGGCGCCGTCACCGAGGTAGACCAGGTTCAGCCCGGCGAGCTTCCCCTTGCGCTCGCGGATGGTCTGCAGGTCGGTGAGCACCTGGCAGGGGTGGAACTCGTCGGTCAGCGCGTTGATCACCGGCACCGAGGAGACCGAGGCCATCGCGTCCATCCGCTTCTGCGCGAAGGTCCGCCAGACCACGGCGTCGACGTAGCGCGAGAGCACCCGGGAGGTGTCTTCGATGGTCTCTTCGCGGCCGAGCTGCATGGACCGGCCGTCGACGATCACCGGGTGCCCGCCGAGCTGGGCGATGCCGACGTCGAAGGACAGCCGGGTCCGCGTCGAGTTCTTCTCGAAGATGGCCGCGACCGACTTGCCCCGCAGCGCGGGCGTGCCCAGCGGGTCGGCCTTGAGCCGGTCGGCCAGGTCGAGCACGGTGAGCTGCTCGTCGGGGGTGAGATCGTCGTCCCGGAGGAAGTGCCTTGGCATGCGTTCAGTCCTGGGTGGTGGTGCCGAGCGCGGCGGGCAGCGCGGCCAGGAAACCGGCCGCCTCCTCCGCGCTCAGGGTCAGTGGGGGTGCCAGCCGGACGGTGTCGGGCTGGATGGGGTTGACCAGGTAACCGGCGTCCTGGGCGGCCTGGGCGACCGCGCCCGACACCGGTTCGGCCAGCGTGATGCCCAGCAGCAGGCCGTACCCGCGTACACCGGTCACCAATGGGTGGCCGAGCTGGTCCACGCCGGCGGCGATGTCCTTGCCGAGCGCGGCGACGTGCTCGTTCAGTCCCTCGGCGGCGATGGTGCGCAGCACCGCCAGCCCGGCCGCGCAGGCCACCGGGTTGCCGCCGAAGGTGGTGCCGTGGTGGCCGGGGCCGAACAGGTCGGCCGCCGCGCCGACGCCGATCACCGCGCCGAGCGGCAGGCCGCCGCCGAGGCCCTTGGCCAGGGTGATCACGTCCGGCACGATGCCGTCGTGCTGGTGGGCGAACCAGGCGCCGGTCCGGCCGATGCCGGTCTGCACCTCGTCGAGCACCAGCAGCGCGCCCGCTTCACGGGTGATCTCCCGTGCCGCGCGCAGATAGCCGTCCGGAGCGGGCACCACGCCGCCCTCGCCGAGGATCGGTTCGAGGAAAACGGCGGCGGTTTCGGTGTCCACCGCGGCGCGCAACGCCTCGACGTCCCCGAACGGGATGTGCTCGACGCCCGGCACCAGCGGCGCGAACGGGTCCTTCTTCGCCGGCTGCCCGGTGAGCGAGAGCGCGCCCATGGTCCGGCCGTGGAAGGCGCCCTCGCAGGCGATCACCTTGGTGCGGCCGGTGCGCCTGGTCATCTTGAGCGCGGCCTCGTTGGCCTCCGCGCCCGAGTTCACGAACAGCACCTTGCCGTCGCCACGCAGGCCGGCCACGTCGAGCAGGGCCTCGGCCAGTTCCACGGTGACCGGGTTGACGTAGAGGTTCGAGGTGTGGCCGAGCAGCCTGACCTGCTCGCTGACCGCCTCGACCACCGCCGGGTGCGCGTGCCCCAGCGCGTTCACCGCGATCCCGCCGAGAAGGTCCACATAGGACTTCCCGTCGGCGTCCCACACCGTGGCACCCTCGCCGCGCACCAGCGTGAGCTTCGGCGTGCCGTAGTTGTCCATCAGCGCGGAGCGCCAGCGCGCCTGACCGTCCTCATTGGACTTGATCGGGGTCATTCCGGCTCTCCTTCCCGCAGTACCATGGTGCCGATCCCCTGACTGGTGAACACTTCCAGCAGCACCGAATGCGCGATGCGGCCGTCGATCACGTGCGCGCGCCGGACCCCGCCGCGAATCGCGCGGACGCAGGCCTCCATCTTCGGGATCATGCCGCTGGCCAGTCCGGGCAGCAGCTGCTCCAGCCGGTCCACCCGGATCCGGTCCACCAGGGAGGACCGGTCGGGCCAGTTCGCGTAGAGGCCCTCGACGTCGGTGAGCACCACCAGCTTCTCGGCGCCGAGCGCGGCGGCGAGCGCGCCGGCCGCGGTGTCGGCGTTGACGTTGTGCACCACGCCGTCGACGTCCGGGGCGACGGTGGAGACCACCGGGATGCGGCCCGCGTTGACGATGTCGAGCACCGCGTCCGGGTTGACCGAGGCCACCTCGCCGACCAGGCCGATGTCCACCGCCTCGCCGTTCACCGTGGCCTGCTTGCGCTCCGCGGTGAACAGGCGCGCATCCTCACCGGAAATGCCGACGGCGTACGGGCCGTGCGCGTTGATCAGCCCGACCAGCTCGCGGCTGACCTGGCCGACCAGCACCATGCGCACGATGTCCATGGTCTCCGGGGTGGTCACCCGCAGGCCGCCCTTGAACTCGCCCTCGATGCCGAGGCGCCCGAGCATCGAGCTGATCTGCGGGCCGCCGCCGTGCACCACCACCGGGCGCAGCCCGGCCAGGCGCAGGAACACCATGTCCTCGGCGAAGGCGCGCTTGAGCTCGTCGTCGATCATCGCGTTGCCGCCGTACTTGACCACGACGGTGGCGCCGTGGAAGCGCTGCAACCACGGCAGGGCCTCGACCAGCACGCCCGCCTTCTCCGCGGCGGTGGCCAGGCGCTCGTCGGCGCTGATCACCGATTCGGACGGGGTCATGTCGAGTACGCCGAGTTCTCGTGCACGTAGGCGTGCGTGAGGTCGTTCGTCCAGATGGTGGCCGCGGCCAGGCCCGCCTTGAGGTCGACGGTCACGTTCACCTCGCGCGGGTTCAGGTCGACCTTGTCGCGGGGTTCACCCGGTTCGCCGTTGCGGCACACCCAGACGCCGTTGAACGCCACGTCCAGCCGGTCCGGCTCGAACACCGCCTCGGTGGTGCCGACCGAGGCGAGAATGCGGCCCCAGTTGGGGTCCTTGCCGAAGACCGCGGTCTTGAACAGGTTGCTGCGCGCGATGGCCCGGCCCACGTCCACCGCGTCCTGCTCGGTGGCCGCGTTCACCACCTCGATGGCGATGTCGTGGTCGGCGCCCTCGGCGTCGCCGAGCAGCTGCTGGGCCAGGTCGTGGCAGAGGTCGCGGAGCAGTTCGCCGAACTCGTTCGGGCCCGGCTTCACCCCGGAGGAACCGCTGCACAGCAGGACCACCGTGTCGTTGGTGGACATGCAGCCGTCGGAGTCGAGCCGGTCGAAGGTGAGCCGCGTGGCTTCGCGCAGCGCGGCGTCCGCGGTGGCCTGGTCCACGTCGGCGTCGGTGGTGAGCACCACGAGCATGGTGGCCAGCGCCGGGGCGAGCATGCCCGCGCCCTTGGCGATGCCGCCGATGGTGAAGCCGTTGCCCTGGCGCACGGCCTCCTTGGCGCGGGTGTCGGTGGTCATGATGGCCTCGGCCGCGGAGGGCCCGCCGTCGGCCGACAGCGCGTCGACCGCCGCGTCGATCCCGGTGCGCAGCTTGTCCGCCTGCAGCTGCTCGCCGATCAGGCCGGTCGAGCAGACGACGACCTCGATGGCACCGAGGTCCAGCCGAGCGGCGACCTGCTCGGCGGCGCTGTGCGTGTTCTGGAAGCCCTCCGGGCCGGTGTAGCAGTTGGCGCCGCCGGAGTTCAGCACGACCGCGCGGGCGCGGCCGTCGTCGAGCACGCGCTCGCTCCACAGCACCGGATTGGCCTTGCAGCGGTTCGTGGTGAACACGGCCGCGGCCACGTCGGACGGGCCCTCGTTGACCACGAGGGCGACGTCGGGCTTGCCGCTGGCCTTGAGGCCCGCGGTCACCCCGGCGGCTCGGAAGCCCTGCGGAGCGGTGATCGTCATGGTGCTACTCCCACGGTGGAAAGTCCGGTGGTCTCGTCGAAGCCCAGTGCCAGGTTCGCCGACTGCACGGCGCCCCCGGCGGTGCCCTTGGTCAGGTTGTCCAGTGCCGCGATGACCACCAGGCGCCGGGCGTCGGCGTCCACGGTCACCTGCAGCTGCACCGCGTTCGAGCCCAGCACCGCGGCGGTGCTCGGCCAGCTGCCCTCAGGCAGCAGGTGCACGAACGGCTCGTCGTGGTAGGCCTTTTCGTACTCGGCCCGGATCGCGTCGATTTCAGTGTCGGATCGCAGTGGCGCGCTCGCGGTGGTCAGGATGCCGCGCGGCATCGGCGCCAGCACCGGGGTGAACGAGACGGTCACCCGTTCGCCCGCCACCAGGCCGAGGTTCTGCGCGAACTCCGGCGTGTGCCGGTGCGCCCCGCCGACGCCGTACGCGCTGGCCGAGCCCATCACCTCGGAACCGAGCAGGTGCGGCTTGAGGCTCTTGCCCGCGCCCGAGGTGCCGGTCACCGAGACGAAGTGTGCCTCCGGCTCGACCAGCCCCGCGGCGAACGCGGGCGCGAGCGCCAGCGAACCACCGGTCGGGAAGCAGCCGGGCACCGCGATCCGCTTGGTGCCGTACAGCTTCTCCCTGGCGCCGGGCAGTTCGGGCAGGCCGTATGGCCAGGTGCCCGCGTGCTCGCCGCCGTACCAGCGCTGCCAGTCCGAGGCGTCGCGCAGCCGGTGGTCGGCCCCGAGGTCGACCACCAGCACCTCCTCACCGAGGCGCGCGGCGATCTCGCCGGAATGCCCGTGGGGCAGGGCGAGGAACACCACGTCGTGCCCGGCCAGCGTGTCTGCCGTGGTTTCGGTGAGCACCCGGTCGGCGAGCGGCACGAGGTGCGGCTGGTGCTTGCCCAGCCGGTCCCCCGCGCTGCTCGCCGCGGTCAGCGCACCGATCTCGATCTCCGGATGGACCAGCAGCAGGCGCAGGAGTTCGCCCCCCGCGTACCCGCTGGCGCCGGCCACCGCCGCCTTCACCGTCATACGCATGATTATGCACGCCGACGCAATTCTAAACAAACCGGGGTCGGGCGATGGTGATCTTCACCAGGCGCGGCCTCCTCTCATGATCTCGGAAAATTCGGCGGGACAGGCGATCAGGCGATTGGCCGCGGTTGCCGGGACCGCGGCCCGGAGGCGGCGGTGATCGCCTTGTGGTTGCCCGCGGCCTTCGCGGACGCCCCGGACTCATCACCGCCGGCCCCGGCCGACCCGGGTATCCGGCGAGCAGGCTCGGGCACTTCCGGGAGCACCCGGCAGCTACTGGGTGCGGCCCAGACCCGCGGCCGAAGGTGGCAGTGATCGCCTCGTGGCGGATCGCGACCTTCGCGAACGCCCCAAGGACCCCTGCGACCCGGGTACACGCGCGCGAACGCCGGGGCTCATCGCCACCACCTCCTGCGGGCCCGGGGTATCCGGAGAAGCAGGGTCGGGCACCTCCGAGGCATCCGGCAGCTGCCCGGTGCGGGCCCGGCCGGGCCGCGGCCAGAGGAGGCGGTGATCGCCTCGTGGGGCTCGCGGCCTTCGCGAACGCCCGGGAACGATCACCGGCACCTCCAGTGGATCCGACTTCTCGGTGAGCAGGGTCGGACACCTCCGGGCAACCGACACCCGGCCCGGCCGGAGTGGCTACGGGCTCATGGCGGTGACCTCCCGTCGGCTCGGTGGGTCGGGGAGGTAGGCACCGGGGGCCTCCGGATCGCAACCGACTCGCGGCAGGCGGGCCCGGATGCTGCCCGGGCTGCGGCCGAAGGCCTCGGCGATCACTTCCACCGACTCCCCCGCCAGCCAGCGGCGTTCCAGGTCGGCGTCGAGGGTGCCCGACCAAGGCTGTCCCTGGCGCGCCGGGCGCGGGCCTGAGCTTCGCGCACCCGAGCGCCCGAGTGCGCCCGCCGAGCGCAGTGCCCTGGTGAGCACGGTGGCCAGCGTGGTCGCGGCCGCGGCGTCGAGCTCGATGCGGCCCTCGGCGACGGGCTCACCCTGCGACCCGACGGCACTGACGTCCACCGCCACGCGTGCCTCCGGCATCGACGTGGCTTCGACGGTGTAGGTAGCGGTTTCGGTCCGGATCTCGGTCCGGTGCTGTTCGGAAACTGTCATGCGCCGGGACGCTAGCCACGGGGTCCGACAGCTTGCGAACACCGGCGGTGATCGGGTGGTCGCTGGGTGCGGTGGCGGGAAACTGTCGGGTGGGGTGCTTATGGTGGGCGGCCGAGGGAAGGACGGGTGATGCGCGCAGAACTGGTGGCGGCCGCCAGGGCCGGGCTCGCCGAGCTGGCCGACGCGGAGAAGGCACCGCAGATGCAGCGGTACATGAAGTCGGCGATGCCGTTCCGCGGGGTGCCCAGCCCGGCCCGGCGGAAGCTGGCGAACCGGGTGTTCCGCGCGCACCCGCTGGCCGATGTCGCGGAGTTCACCGCGGCCGTACTCCAGCTGTGGCGCGAGGCGGCCTACCGCGAGGAGCGCTACCTGGCGATCGACCTGACCGGGCACGGCGCCTACCGGGGCTGGCAGTCACCAGGGCTGCTCGAACTGTACGAGGAGCTGATCGTCACCGGGGCGTGGTGGGACTACGTGGACGAGGTGGCCATCCGCCGGGTCGGCCCGCTGCTGCGAGCCGATCCCGGCGTGCTGAAGCCGATCATGCTGAAGTGGGCCGAGGACGAGGACCAGTGGCGCCGCCGCACCTCGATCATCTGCCAGATCGGGGCGAAGTCCGGCACCGACACCGAGCTGCTCGCCCTGGCCATCGAAGCCAGTATCGCCGAGCCGGACTTCTTCCTGCGCAAGGCGATCGGCTGGGCCCTGCGGGAACTGGCGAAGACCGACCCGGACTGGGTACTGGCCTTCGCCGAGAACCACGGCGGCCTCTCCCCGCTGTCACGGAGGGAGGCGCTCAAACACCTGAAGAACTGAACACTCAGGCGCGCAGGGTGGCCCCGAAGCGGTCGGCGGCGGCCGCCACCGCGGCGTCGCGGGCGGCGGTGGCCTCTTCGACCTTGAGCGTGCGGTCCGCAGCGCGGAACCGCAGCTTGAAGGCGAGCGAGCGCTTGCCCTCGCCGACCTGCTCACCGGAGTAGACGTCGAACAGCGCGACATCCTCGAGCAGTTCGCCGCCACCAGCGCGCAGGGTCTCGGCCAGCTCGGCCGAGGGCACCGAGCCGTCGACGACGAGTGCCACGTCCTGCAGCACCGGCGGGTACGGCGAGACCGCGGGCGCCGGGCGGCGCTCGTGCAGCGGGATCGCGTCGAGGTCCAGCTCCATCGCCACGGTGCGCTTGGGCAGGCCGAGCGCTTCGATCACCTTCGGGTGCAGCTCACCGGCGTGCCCGATCGGCCAGTCGCCGACGAACAGCCGGGCGCAGCGGCCGGGGTGCCATGGCAGCAGATCCGCCGCCCGCGGCTCCAGCTCGACGCCGGCCGCGGCGGCGACGGTGCGGGCCGCCTGCACGGCGTCCGCCCACGAGGCCTCCTCGCCCTTGCCCCACCAGCCCGGACGCTCGCGGTGCCCGGTGAGCACCACGGCGACGTGCACCGGCTGCGCGGGCACGGCGGCCTCCAGCGCGGCCAGTTCCTCGTCGGCCGGGCGCTGCCGGACACCCAGCTCGGGCATCGCGACCGGCTGCTCCGGCGGCAGCACGACCTGGCTGATCTGGTAGAGGCCGACGTCGCGGAACCCGCGGGAAACGTTGCGCTGCAAGGTTTCCAGCAGACCGGGCAGCAGCGAGGTGGCCAGTTCGTCCTTTTCGGACTCCAGCGGGTTGAGCACCTTCAGCGCGCGGCGGCGCACGTCGTCCTCGGGCAGCCCGAAGGCGTCCCAGACGGACTTGGCCACGAACGGGAAGGGCAGCACCTCGACGTAGCCCGCCGCGGCGAGCGAACGCGAAACCGTGCGGCGACGGCGCTGGGCCTCGGTCAGCCCGGCGCCGGCGGGCGCGGTCGGCAGCTCCGACGGAATGCTGTCGTAGCCCTCGAGCCGGAGCACCTCCTCGACCAGGTCGGCGGGCTGCACCAGGTCGCCGCGCCAGCTCGGCGGCACGGCGGTGACCAGCGCGGCGCCGTCGTCGGAAGTGGCGATGCCGACCTTGCAGCCGATCTGGGCGAGCCTGCGCGCGGTGACCCCGCGGTCGTAGCGCACCCCGGCCACCTGGTCCGGCAGGTTGATCGGCATGGTGATCTCGGCGTTCGGGTGCACCTGACCGGCGTCGGTGCGACCCGGCTGGATGCGGCCGTCGCCGTACTGGCGCAGCAGCCGCGCGGCCAGCTCCACCGCCACCGGCGGCAGCATCGGGTCGGTGAACCGCTCGAACCGCTTGGCGGCCTCGGAGAACAGCTTGTGCCGCCGGGAGGTCCGGCTGATCGACGGCGGGTCCCAGTGCGCGGCCTCGAGCAGCACGTCGGTGCTCTCGGGCGTGATCTCCGTGCTCGCGCCACCCATGGTGCCCGCCAGCGAGATCACCCCGGAGTCGTCGGCGATGACGATGTCGTCCCCGTCGAGCTCGCGTTCGGCGTCGTCCAGCGTGGTCAGCTTCTCGCCCGGCTTCGCCCGGCGGATGACCAGCTCGCCCTGGATCGCGGTGGTGTCGAAGGCGTGCAGCGGGTGGCCCAGCTCCAGCATGACGTAGTTCGTCACGTCCACCGCCAGCGAGATCGACCGCATCCCGGCCAGCATCAGCCGCCGTCGCAGCCACCACGGCGTCGGCGCGGAGGCGTCCAGCCCGGTGACCCGGCGCAGCACGTAGCGCGGGCAGCCCTCCGGGTCCTCGATGCGGACCGGCCAGGCCTCGCCCTCGGCCACCGGGACCTCGCTGAGCCCGGGGTCGCCGAACGGCGCGTCGAAGGCGTTCGACAGTTCGCGGGCCAAGCCGCGGATCGACAGCGCGTAACCGCGGTCCGGGGTCGGCGCCAGCTCCAGCACGGTGTCGTCGAGGCCGACCACCGCGCGGGCGTCGTCACCGGGACCGGCGGTTCCGGGCGGCAGCACCAGGATGCCGGAGTGGTCGTCGCCGAGGCCCAGTTCGCGGGCCGAGCAGATCATGCCGTCGCTGATCCGGCCGTAGGTCTTGCGCGAGCCGATGGCGAACCCGCCGGGCAGCACCGCACCCGGCAGCGCGACCACCACCAGGTCGCCCTCGGCGAAGTTCGTGGCGCCGCAGATGATGCCGCGCGTCTTGATCGCGGACGGGTCCGGTTCCCCGGCCCCGTCCTCCTCCGGCGCGTGCTCCTCGCCCACCTCGACCCGGCAGAACCGGATCGGCTTCTTGAACTCGGTGAGCTCTTCGATCTCGACCACACGGCCGATCACCAGCGGACCGGTGACCGCGTCGAGCGAGTGCACGCCGTCGACCTCGATGCCGATCCGGACGAAGGCGTCGACCAGCTCCTGCGGCCCGACGGCCTCACCGAGTTCGACGTGCTCGGTCAGCCAGCTGACGGGAACTCGCACTACGCCTCCGTTCCGAAGGGAAGGGTGAACCGGACGTCGCCCTCGACCATGTCGCGCATGTCCGGGATGCCGTTGCGGAACTGCAGGGTGCGCTCCAGGCCCATGCCGAAAGCGAAGCCGGAGTAGACCTCGGGATCGACCCCGCAAGCCCGCAGCACGTTGGGATTGACCATGCCGCAGCCGCCCCACTCGACCCAGCCGGGGCCGCCCTTCTTCTCCTCGAACCACACGTCCACCTCGGCCGACGGCTCGGTGAACGGGAAGAAGTGCGGGCGCAGCCTGGTCTTCGAGCGCTCGCCGAACATGGCGCGCGCGAAGGCGTCCAGCGTGCCCTTGAGGTGGGCCATGGTGATGCCCTTGTCCACCGCGAGGCCCTCGACCTGGTGGAACACCGGGGTGTGGGTGGAGTCCAGCTCGTCGGTGCGGTAGGTGCGGCCGGGGCAGACCACGTAGACCGGCAGGTCGCGGCGCAGCAGCGTCCTGGCCTGCACCGGCGAGGTGTGCGTGCGCAGCACCAGGCCGGAGTCCTCCTGGCCGACGTAGAAGGTGTCCTGCATCTGGCGCGCGGGGTGGTCCTTGCCGAAGTTCAGCGCGTCGAAGTTGAACCACTCGGCTTCCAGCTCGGGGCCCTCGGCGACCTCGTAGCCCATGCCGACAAAAACGTCGGCCACCCGCTCGGCGAGCGTGGTCATCGGGTGCCGGGCGCCCGCGGGCACCTTCTCCCACGGCAGCGTCACGTCGACGGTCTCTTCGCGCAGCACGCGCTCGTCCCGCTCGACCTGCAGCGCGGCGCGGCGCGCGTCGAAGGCGCCCTGGATGGCCTGGCGGGCCTCGTTGACCCGCTTGCCGGCCTCGGCCTTCTCCTGCTTGGCCAGGCCGCCGATCTGCCGTCGGGCGAGCATCAGCGGGGAGTTGTCACCCAGGTGCGCCGGCTTGCTCGCGGCGAGGGCGTCGAGGTCCGCGGCCGCGGCGAAGTCCGTGTCCGCGGACTTGACGGCGGCCTGCAGGGTTTCCGGGGCCAGCGCGTCGGCGGTGGCCGGCTCCTGGCTGTCGTTGGCTTCGGACATAGCTCCTCGGCGTCCACTCGGGACGGGTTCGCGGGCGCACGTGCACATTCAGCCGCAGAGTCTAGGTGACCGGCGAATCACTCCGACGAGGAACCCCTGCTCGGAGCTGATTTCTTGAAAGATCAACAAGGAGCGCTGTTCAGCGGTGCGCGGCCATCGCGCTGGCGTAGAGGCACAAACTGGCGGCGGTGGCCAGATTGAGGCTTTCGGCCTTGCCGTAGATCGGCACCCGGATGCCGCGATCGGCGAGCGCGAGCACCTCGGCGGGCAGGCCGTGCGCCTCGTTGCCGAGCACCCAGGCGGACGGCTCGGCGAGGTCGTCGGCGGACTCCAGGCCCGCGTCGGCGTACCCGTCGGCGGCGAACACCCGGAGCCCGGCGGCGCGGCAGGCCTCGATCGCGGTGGCCACGTCCCGCTCGCGTGAGACCGGGAGGTGGAACAGGCTGCCGGTGGAGGCACGCACGCACTTGCCGTTGTGCGGGTCGACCGTGTCACCGGCGAAGATCACCGCGTCCGCGCCGGCGGCGTCGGCCACCCGCAGCACGGTGCCGGCGTTGCCGGGATCGGCGATGCCCGCGAGCACGGCGACCAGGCGCGGCGCGCCGGACAACGCGTCGGCGAGCGGTACGTCGACCAGCTCACAGACCGCGACGAGCCCTTGCGGGGACACGGTTTCCGAGAGCATCTCGGCCGCGCGCTGGGTGATCGCGGAGATCCGCGCACCGGCATCGGCGGCCTGGGCGACCAGCTCGGGATGCTTGGCCGAGGCGGCTTCGGTGACGAACAACTCGTGCACGGTCCCGTGCGCGAGTGCTTCGCGCACCGCCTGCGCCCCCTCGGCGAGGAAACGGCCGGCCTCGGTGCGACCGGACCGCGAAGTGAGCCTGCGCGCAGCAACGACCCGGGGGGTCTTGTGGCCCGACAAAGCGGGCAGACCGTCCCCGGGTCGCTGGTTCACGCCGGTGGTGCTCAGGCCGACTTCTTCTCTTCGCCGGTCGTCACGTTCTGCTTGGCCAGCTCGGCCAGCGCCGTGAAGGCGGCGGCGTCGTTCACCGCGAGGTCCGCGAGGATCTTGCGGTCGACCTCGACACCGGCGGCCTTGAGGCCCTGGATGAACCGGTTGTAGGTCACGCCGTTGGCCCGGGCGGCCGCGTTGATGCGGGTGATCCACAGCTGGCGGAAGTCACCCTTGCGGGCACGGCGGTCCCGGTAGGCGTAGTTCAGGGAGTGAAGCGTCTGCTCCTTCGCCTTGCGGTAGAGCCGGGAGCGCTGGCCCCGGTAACCGCTGGCCAGTTCGAGAGTTGTGCGACGCTTCTTCTTGGCGTTCACCGCCCGCTTGACGCGTGCCACGGGTCCATCCTGTCGATCTCGGGGGGCGAATCACGCCCCGGGGGTGTTCAGAGCAAGTGCGGTCAGCGGCCGAGAAGGCGCTTGACGCGGCTGACGTCGGCCTTGGCCAGCTCGGTGGTGCCTTCGAGGCGGCGGGTCACCTTGCTGGCCTTCTTCTCCATCAGGTGACGGCGGCCGGCCTTCTGGCGGCGGATCTTGCCGGTGCCGGTGACGCGGACTCGCTTGGACGTCCCGCTGTGCGTCTTGTTCTTGGGCATTTTCATCCTCTTTCGTGCGGCAGCACACCGAGTCATCGGTGTGCTGCTGACTGTGCCGGCCCGTGGGGCGAGGTCAGGAATCCGCGGCTTCGGCTTCGGCTTCCTTGGCTTTCGCCTTCGGCGGCTTCACGTTCTTGTGCGGCGCCAGCACCATGATCATGTTGCGACCGTCCTGCTTGGGCGAGGACTCCACGAAGCCGAGCTCCTGGACGTCGTCGGCCAGCTTCTGCAGCAGGCGGAAGCCGAGCTCCGGCCTGGACTGCTCCCGGCCACGGAACATGATCGTGACCTTGACCTTGTTACCAGCCGCGAGGAAGCGGGACACGTGGCCCTTCTTCGTCTCGTAGTCGTGCTGGTCGATCTTCGGGCGCAGCTTCTGCTCTTTGATGACGGTCAGCTGCTGGTTGCGGCGCGACTCGCGGGCCTTCTGGGCGCTCTCGTACTTGAACTTGCCGAAGTCCATGAGCTTGGCGACCGGCGGTCGTGCCTGCGGGGCGACCTCGACGAGGTCCAGGTCCGCTTCCTGGGCGAGCCGGAGTGCGTCCTCTATGCGGACGATGCCGACCTGCTCCCCGTTGGGTCCGACCAGCCGGACCTCGGGAACGCGGATGCGCTCGTTGATGCGCGTCTCGGAGCTGATGGGGCCTCCTTGGTCCGAGTAATGTTCTTCTCTGCTCGTTCGACCTGGTGCCCACATACCAAAGGCCCCGGCTTCCGCACCTTCGTGCGGCCGCGGGGCCCTCATCCGATCGGCCGCCGACACGTGGTCGGCTGCCTTCGCGACGGCTACGACCGGTGAAGGCCGTACCGTTTCGCGAGACCGGACCCGGCCGCCTCGAGCGGCGACGCGGGTGGGAGCGGGGCTCCACTTGCCGCCCCCGATCACTCGGGGGCTGGTCGCTCGTGGAAGGGTACCAGACGTGTCGGACAACGCTGGACACCAGCCTCAGAATTCCCCCGGAACGGACGCCGACGGCATCCGCGAGCTAGAGACCATTCCCAGTGTAGAGGTGATCAGCCGCGCCGCCGTGATGCTGATGTCGGCCGGCGCCGAACGCCTCGGCCTCGCCGACGAGGACCCGGACACCAGTCCCCGGCGCGACCTCGACGAGGCAAGGCGGTTGATCACCGCACTGGCCGGGCTGGTCACGTCGTCGGCGGAGTACCTCGGCGCGCACGCCGGCCCGCTGCGCGACGGGCTCCAGTCACTGCAGAAGGCGTTCCGCGAGTCCTCGGCGGTGCCGGACGCGCCAGGCCAGGGTCCCGGCGAGAAGTACACCGGCCCCGTGCACTGAGTCACACCCCGGCGGGACCCTGGTGGTCCCCTGCTCCGACAGCTAACATGTTAGATGTGAGCAACCTGAAGCCCGTTCGGCGCGTGTTGCTGCGGGACGAGGCGTACGAACTCCTGCGGCGCGCGATCATCACCGGGGACCTGGCCCCCGGCCAGCAGTTGCGCGAGCACGACCTGGCCGCGGAACTGGGCCTTTCCCGCGCGCCGGTGCGGCAGGCGCTGACCAGGCTGACCACCGAAGGCCTGGTCGAGTCGAAGCCGCAGAGCTTCACCAGGGTCGCGCCACTGGAGAGCGATGACGTGCGCGACGCGCTCGGCCTGACCAGGGCGCTGCACGAGTTCGCCGTGCGCACGGCCCGCCTCAAGCCCGGAGACCTGGACCGGATGCGCGCGGCCAACGCCAGGTTCGCCGCCGCCATCGAGGCCCGCGACGTCGACGCGGCGATCGAAGCGGACGACGAGTTCCACGACGTACCGGTCGAGGCCTGCGGCAACCGCGCGGTCGCCGAGACGCTCGACCGCTACACCTCCCTGCTGCGCCGCCTCGAGCGCGCGCGGTTCGCCAGCCTGCCCGCGCACCGCTCGGTCCGGCGGCACGAACAGCTCATCGACGCCCTCGCGGCGGGTGAAACCGGCGAAGCCATCCGGATCACCGGCCGCATCTGGGCCGAACTCGGCGACCTGATGGCCGCCGGAGAGGAAACCTGATGTCCCTCGACTCCTTCCCCCGCCACCCGCTGCTGTTCGGCCCGTCGCCGGTGCACCGGCTCGACCGGCTCACCGCACACCTCGGCGGTGCCGAGATCTGGGCCAAGCGCGAGGACGTCAACTCCGGGCTCGCGTACGGGGGCAACAAGACCCGCAAGCTGGAGTACCTGGTCGCCGACGCACTCGCATCCGGCGCGGACACGCTGCTCTCGATCGGCGGCGTGCAGTCGAACCACACCAGGCAGGTGGCCGCGGCCGCCGCCCGCACCGGGCTGAAAGCCGTGCTGGTGCAGGAAAGCTGGGTGGACTGGAAGGACCCCGGCTACGACCGGGTCGGCAACATCCAGCTCTCCCGGCTGATGGGCGCCGACGTCCGGCTGGTCGAGGCCGGGTTCGGCATCGGGTTCAAGGAGAGCTGGGAGCGGGCGATCGCCGAGATCGAGGCGGGCGGCGGCAAGCCGTACGCCATCCCGGCCGGCGCGTCCGACCACCGGCTCGGCGGGCTCGGCTTCGCGAACTGGATGCGTGAAGTCGAGGCGCAGGAACGGGAACTGGGCGTGTACTTCGACACGATCGTGGTCTGCTCGGTCACCGGCAGCACGCAGGCGGGCATGATCGCCGGCGCCGCGCTGAGTGACCGGCCGCGCCGGATCATCGGCATCGACGCCTCGGCCAAGCCGGCCGAAACCCGGGCGCAGGTGGACCGGATCGCGAAGGCGACCGCTTCGTTGATCGACGCCCCGCGCGAGCCGGACGAGGTGATCCTCGACGAGCGGTACCACGCGGGGATCTACGGCGTGCCGGACGAGTCCACTGTGGACGCCATGCGCACGGCGGGACGGCTGGAGGGGATGATCACCGACCCGGTGTACGAGGGCAAGTCGATGGCGGGCCTGATCGATCTGGTCTCGCGCGGGGAAATCCCGCGGGATTCGAAGGTGCTGTACGCGCACCTGGGCGGGCAGCCGGCCCTCAGCGCGTACAGCGACCTTCCCTGACCGCCGCGAGTCAGTCGCCGATGACGGCGAGCAGGTCGATCTCGACCAGCAGGCCGGCGGGCAGGCCCACGTAGACGGTGGTGCGCGCCGGGAAGGCGGGCTCGCCGATCAGTTCGTTGTAGACCTCGTTGAACTCGGCGAAGTGCGCGGTGTCGGTCAGGTACGCCCGCGTCATCACCACGTCGTCCCAGCTCGCCCCGGCCGCCTCCAGCACGGCGGTGAGGTTCTTGAACGTCTGCCGGGTCTGCTCGCCGACCGAATCCCCGACGATCTTGTTCGTCCCGGGTTCGAAGGCGACCTGGCCGGCCAGCTGCAGGATGTTCCCCTTCCGAACGGCCTGCGCGAAGTTCGCCACCGGTGTGGGGGCGTTCTCCGTGCTGATCGCGACCTTGCCCATGTGCCTCATCCTTCCGTGTTCCTAGCTTCCGTCCATCCACTGTGGATGGACGCATCCTCGGCGGCCGCGACCAGGTCCGGTACCAGCGCGAGCAGTCCCTCGTAGTCCAGCAGCACCTTGGGCACCGAAAGGCTGGCCGCGGCCAGCACCTCGCCGCCCGCCCCGCGCACCGGCGCGGCGATGCAGTGGATGAAGTCCTCGTGCTCGGCGTTGTCCACCGCGTACCCGCGGCGCTCGATCTGCTCCAGTTCGGCCAGGTACCCGGCCGCCGAGGAAATCGTATTCGCGGTCATCCGCACGTAGTCGATGCGGTGAGCCACCTCATGCCGCCGGTCCTTGCCGAAGGAGGCGACCAGCACCTTGCCGACCGCGGTGCAGTGCAGCGGCGCGCGTTTGCCGACGCGCGAGTACATCCGGACCGAATGGCGTCCCTCGTACTTGTCGATGTAGACCACTTCGCCGTCGTCGTAGCTGGCGAGGTGCACGGTGTGCCCGGTGCGCGCGTTGAGCGCGGACAACGCGGGCTGCGCGGCGCGGCGGACGTCGTAGCCTTCCAGCGCTTGGTTCGCCAGGTCGAACAACGCGGTGCCGAGCCGGTAGTACCGCGTGCCGTCGCGGCGGACGAAGTGGTGCTGTTCGAGCGTGCGCAGCAACCGCAGCACGGTCGACTTGTGCACGCCGACCTCTTCGGCGAGCTGGTCGAGGGTCTTGTGTTCCTTCGCCAGCCCGGAAAGCACGGTGAGCGCCCGGTCCAGGCTCTGGCTCATGCGCGCACCACTCCCTCGTCCGTCAGCCTGCTCGCCGCCCAGGTCCGCTCGTCGGCGGCGAGCAGCCCGGCGACCACGTCCGGTGGCAGCGGCGGCCCCACATCGTCGTGCGTGCGCAGCGTAGAGGCCGCCTGGAGGTGGCCGGAGCGCAGGCGGGTCAGCGGGTCCTCCCCGCGCAGCGTCGCGGCGAGGAAACCGGCCGCGAAGGCGTCGCCCGCCCCGACCGGCTCGACCACGTCGACCTTCAGCGCGGGCGCGAACACCGGCTCCCGGTCGCCTTCGAGCAGGGTGGCGCCACGTGCGCCGTGCTTGATCACCAGCGTCTCCGGTTCCGGCAGGCGCTTGCGCAGCACGCCGGGATCACCGCTCCCCCAGACGATTTCGGCCTCGTCGTCGCCCGCGAGCACGATGTCGGCCTGCCGGGCGAGTTCGGTCAGCTCGGCGGCGGGGTCGCGATCGGACCACAGCACCGGGCGGAAGTTCAGGTCGAACGAAACGCGCGTACCGGCCCGCGGCAGGGCGAGCACCTCACGGACGAGGTCGGCGCAGGTGGCGGACAGCGCCGGAGTGATCCCGCTCAGGTGGATCACGCCCACCGCGCCCAGGTCGAGACCACGCAACAGGTCCGGGCTCATCGCCGAGGCCGCCGAGCCGGTCCGGTAGTAGCGCACCGGACTGCCGCCGGAGCTGCTCTCCTTGACGTACAACCCGGTCGGCCGCGCCGGGTCGACGACGGCGCCGCCGACGTCCACTCCCGCGGCCGCGATCTCCTCGAGCAGCGCGCGCCCGAACGGATCGTCGCCGACGGCGCTGGCCCAGCGGCTGCGCAGGCCGAGGCCGGCGAGGTGACAGGCCACATTGGACTCCGCGCCGCCGATCGTGCGCTGCCAGGTCCGCACGCGGTGCGGTGGCCCGGCTTCACCAGGGACAAAAAGCGCCATCGACTCGCCGATGCAGAGCACTTCCGGCAGGTTGGACAAACCCGACTCCCCGCGTTTTCTCGCCGTTGACCAGTCGCGACCCGGATGCTACACCTATGCCACGCAATATGCGCAACGCCCGTTGCAACATGTGCAACGCTTGGAGGCTGACTGGTGAGCTGCGAGATCAACGAGGCCGCACTGGGGAGCGCCCGGAACGAAACCATCGACTGGCGATTCAAGTCGATCCCGGCCGCGTTGTCCGGCCGCCGGATCGGTGACGCCGCGGCGGCCAAGCCGGACCTGTTCACCGACGGCTTCCTCGGCCCGGTCGTGGTGCTGGAGGAGGACGCGCTCGCGCACAACCTGCGTGAGATGGCTGCCTGGTGCGCCGGGCACGGCGTGGAACTGGCGCCACACGGCAAAACCACCATGGCGCCGGCGTTGTTCGCCCGCCAGATCGAGCACGGCGCCTGGGGCATCACCGCCGCGAACGCCAGCCAGCTGCGGGTCTACCGCGCGTTCGGTGTCTCCCGGGTGCTGCTGGCCAACCAGCTGGTCGACCCGGCCGCACTGGCCTGGCTGTCCGCCGAATTGGACGCCGACCCGTCGTTCGAGTTCACCTGCTGGGCCGACTCGACCGCCGGGGTGGCGCAGATGGGCGCCGCGCTGACCGGGACGCGGCCGGTGGACGTGCTGGTGGAGCTGGGCGCCGACGGCGGCCGCACCGGGGCGCGTGACCGGGCCACCGCGATCGCCGTCGCCGAGGCCGTGCACGCCAGCCCGGCGCTGCGCCTGGCCGGGGTCGGCGGTTACGAAGGCGCGCTGGCACACGACTCGAGCGAAGCGTCCCAGGCCCGGGTCAAGTCCTATGTGGACGATCTGCGCGAGCTGGCGGTGGACCTGCACGGGCGCGGGCTGTTCGCCGACGTGGACGAGATCATCGTGACCGCGGGCGGCAGCGCGTACTTCGACCAGGTCGCCGAGGGCATCACCACCGGCTGGCCGGACGGGCTCAAAATCCGTCCGGTGTTGCGCAGCGGCGCCTACCTCACCCACGACGACGGCTTCTACCGCGGCATTTCGCCGCTGGGCGAGCACCCGCGCACCACCGGCGCCGAGCCGTTCCGGTCCGCGTTGCGCGCCTGGGCGCAGGTGACATCGAAGCCGTCCGGCGAGCTGGCGCTGCTCACCATGGGCAAACGCGACGCCTCCTTCGACGAGGGACTGCCCGAACCCCAGCTGCGCCGCGGCCCCGACGACCGGGTGGACCCGCTGACCGGGCACACCGTCACCGCGATGAACGACCAGCACGCCTTTCTCTCGCTGCCGCCGGATTCACCGGTAGCGGTCGGCGACTGGATCGGGCTCGGGCTTTCACACCCGTGCACGGTGTTCGACAAGTGGCCGCTCATCCCCGTGGTCGACGCCGACGGCCGCACGGTCGTCGACTTCGTCCGTACCTACTTCTAAGGGCTGCACATGGACCTCGTGATCAGCGGCGCGCGGATCGCCGACGGCACCGGCGCGCCGCTCGAAACCGGTGACGTCGGACTGGACGGCGGCCGCGTCGCGGCGATCGGCGCGCCCGGTTCGCTCAGCGGCCGGAAGCGGCTCGATGCCACCGGACTGGTGCTCTCGCCGGGGTTCATCGACATGCACTCCCATTCGGACATCCAGGTGCTGGCCGAACCGGACCATCTCGCGAAGGTGTCCCAGGGCGTGACCACCGAGGTACTCGGCCAGGACGGGCTGTCCTACGCCCCGGTCGACGACACGACGCTGGCCGCGCTGCGCGCGCAGCTGGCCGGGTGGAACGACGACCCGCCGGGCTTCGACTGGAACTGGCGCTCGGTCGGCGAGTACCTCGACCGGCTGGACCAGGGCATCGCGGTGAACGCGGCGTACCTGATCCCGCAGGGCTCGGTGCGCATGCTGGCGGTCGGCTTCGACGACCGGCCGGCCACCGAGGACGAGCTGAACCGGATGCGCGGACTGCTGGTCACCGGGCTGGCCGAAGGCGCGGTCGGCATGTCGTCGGGGCTGACCTACACCCCGGGCATGTACGCGAGCACCGAGGAACTGGTGGACCTGTGCACCGTGGTCGGCGCGCACGGCGGGTACTACAGCCCGCACCACCGCAGCTACGGCGCCGGTGCGCTGGAGGCCTTCGCCGAGATGGTCGACGTGTCGCGGCGCTCGGGCTGCCCGCTGCACCTCGCGCACGCGACGATGAACTTCTCGGTGAACAAGGGCCGCGCGCCCGAGTTGCTGCGACTGCTCGACGACGCGCTCGCCGACGGCTGCGACATCTCGCTCGACACCTATCCGTACCTTCCGGGCGCCACCTACCTGTCCGCGCTGCTGCCGAGCTGGTCGGCCGAAGGCGGCCTGGAGGCGACGCTGGCGCGGCTGTCCGATCCGGACACTCGCGAGCGGATCCGCGTCGAGATCGAGGAAACCGGTTCGGACGGCGCGCACGGCGTGCCGATCGACTGGGAGGCCATCGAGATCAACGGGGTCCGCAACCCGGACAACGCGCACCTGGTCGGGCACAGCGTGGCCGAGTCCGCGCGACGAGCCGGGCGGCCGACGTCCGAGCTGTACTTCGACGTGCTGATCTCCGAACGCCTTGGCACCTCGTGCCTGATGCACGTCGGGCACGAGGAGAACGTGCAGGCGATCATGCGGCACGTCACGCACACCGGCGGCAGCGACGGGCTGCTCGTCGGCGCGCGCCCACACCCGCGGGCGTGGGGGACCTTCCCCCGCTACCTCGCCAGGTACGTCCGCGAACTGGGCGTGCTGGACCTCGCCGACTGCGTCGCGCACCTCACCGGGCGCGCGGCGAAGCGCCTGCGCCTGGCCGATCGTGGCCTGGTACGCGAAGGGCACGCGGCCGACCTGGTGCTGTTCGACCCGGACGCGGTCGCCGACACCGCCACCTTCGACGAACCCCGGCAACAGGCGGACGGAATCCCGTACGTCTTCGTCAACGGGGTCGCCGCCATCGACGACGGCCGCGCCACCGGCGCGCTCGCCGGGCATTCACTCCGCAAGCGAGAAAGCACGACCACATGACCGGATTCATCGACTGGCTGCAGCACTCCACGGCCGGCCTGCTCACCCTCGCCGCGCTCTCCATCGCGGTACTGCTGCTGTCGATCATCAAGCTCAAGCTCGAACCGTTCATCGCGCTGATCGTGGTGGGCCTGCTCACCGCGCTGGCCGCGGGCGTGCCGGTGGGCACCCTGGTCGGCTCCGCGCAGAAGGCCTCGGATTCGCTGCTGGAAAAGGGTTTCGGCGGCATCCTCGGGCACATCGCGGCGATCATCGGGCTGGGCACCCTGCTCGGTGCGATCCTGGAACGCTCCGGCGGGGCCAGGGTGCTGACCACCACGCTGCTGCGGGCCTTCGGCGAGAAGCGCGCGCCGCTGGCGATGGGCGTGGCCGGGCTGATCTTCGGCATCCCGGTGTTCTTCGACATCGGCATCTTCGTGCTGGCACCGCTGGTCTACGTGGCCGCCAAGCAGGGCGGCAAGTCGATCATCCTGTACTGCATGCCGCTGCTCGCCGGGCTCTCGGTGACGCACGCCTTCCTGCCACCGCACCCGGGTCCGGTGGCCGCGGCCGGACTGCTCGGCGTCGATCTCGGCTGGGTCATCCTGATGGGCGCGATCTGCGGGCTGCCCGCCTGGTTCATCGGCGGCGTGGTGTATTCGTCGTGGATCGGCAAGAAGATCGTGCTGCCGGTGCCCGAGGAAATGCTGGTGGAGAACGGGGACGACGAGCAGGAGAACCCGCCGTCGCTCGGGCTGGTCGCGTTCATCATCGCGGTGCCGCTGGTGCTGATCCTGGTCGGCACGTTCGGCAGCATCTGGCTGCCCAAGGATTCGACCACGCTGTCCGGCATCGCCGCGTTCATCGGCACGCCTGCGGTGGCGCTGACCATCGCGGTGCTGCTGGCCTCCTGGCTGCTCGGCACCCGGCGCGGGATGACCGGCAAGCAGCTGAGCGAGCTTTCGGCCACCGCGCTGCGGCCGGTGGCGATGATCCTGCTGGTGGTCGGCGCCGGCGCGTTCTTCGGCGCGGTGCTCTCGGCCACCGGCATCGGCAAGGCGGTGGCCGGTTCGCTGGACGACGCCGGGCTGCCGGTGATCCTGGCCGCGTACGTGATCAGCTGCGGCATGCGGATCGCGCAGGGCTCGGCCACCGTCGCGATCGTGACCACCAGCGGCATCATCGCGCCGACGGTCACCGAACTCGGTTACTCGCAGGTGCAGCTGGCGCTGCTGGTGGTGGCCATCGCCGCCGGGTCGATCATCGCCTCGCACGTCAACGACGGCGGGTTCTGGATCGTCTCGCGCTACTTCGGCATCTCGGTTGCCGACACCCTGAAAACGTGGACAGTGCTGGAAACCGTGCTCTCGGTCGCCGGTTTCGCCGTCGCCGCACTGATCATGGCGTTTGTCTGACGCAGTTCCCAAGCCGCCACAACGATTCACACAACTGAAGGAGTGGATGGATGGTTGGGTTCGATCGCCGGAGATTTCTGGGGGCCGTTGGCGCGGCGGGCGCCGTCGGTTTGACCGGCATGCTCACCGGCCGCGCGGCCGCGAGCACGGAAAGGGCGGGGTGCGTGGTCTACCTGGGCAGTTACACCACCTGGGGCGAGCCGCCCGGCGTCGGTCTCCAGGTGGCCACGCGTGGCAGCGGCCCGGCGCTGACGCTGGGCGCGACCGTGCCGGGTGTGCCCGACGCGTCGTGGCTGGCGGTGTCGAAGGACAAGCTGTACTCGACCAACGAGCTGGTGCCGGACGGGCAGGTGACCACGCTGAGCGCGGCGAACCCGCCGAAGGTGCTGGGCAGCCAGCCGGTCGGCGGCGCGGGCACCACGCACCTGTCGGTGCACCCGAGCGGGAAGTTCGTGCTGACCGCCAACTACACCGACGGCACGGTGTCCGTGCTGCCCATCCAGAGCGGCGGCAAGGCGGGGCCGCCGACCGACGTCGTCAAGCACACCGGCGGGGAGCGCGAGGCACACGCCCACCAGGTGGTGACCGATCCCAGTGGCAAGTGGGTGGTCGCGGTCGACCTGGGCACCGACTCGGTCTACGTGTACAAACTGGACCTCGGTACCGGGAAGCTCAAGCTGAACCAGCAGCTCAAGCTGCCGTCCGGGGCCGGGCCGCGGCACCTGGTGTTCCATCCGAACGGCAAGTACGCCTACATCCTCGGCGAACTGCGGGCGGAGATCACCGTCGCCGCGTGGGACGCGAACGCGGGCAAGCTGACCGCCGGGGCCGTGGTGCCGACCGTGCCCTCGACCGCGCCGGTCCCCCAGTACCCGGCCGAGATCGCCATCTCGCGGGACGGCCGGTTCGTCTACGCGTCGAACCGCGGTGAGGACACCATCGCCACCTTCGGCGTCGGCGCGGGTGGTGCGGAGATCACGCGGATCGGCGAGAACGCCACCACCGGCGGCGCCTGGCCGCGGCACTTCACCCTCGACCCGTCGGAGCGGTGGGTCTACGTGGCGAACCAGCGCTCGAACACGGTCACCTGGCTGCCACGCGACCCGGCGACCGGACTGCTGGGCAAGCCGGCGGGTTCGCTCGCGGTCAACCATGTCGCCTTTGTGCTCTTCCGGTGACCAGGCGGACAGCGCCTAGCGGCCATGAGCGGGGCTTTTCCGCCCCGCTCATGGCTTTCCGGGTGGTCTAGACCCTTGTGTGGGCGCGGGCACAGTTCTACGATTCGTTGCTAATAGCGAAACGCCCATTGCGAATAGTGCAACGGAGTGCTTGATGAACAGAAGACTCAGCCGCGTGGTCGCGGCGGTGGCGCTGGCCGCCGGGCTCACCGCCTCGGCGTGCGCGCCCACGCAGTCCGGTGGCCCGGCCGAAGGCGGCGACGAACAGACCGGCCCGCTGCGCGTGTGGTTGTTCGACGAAGCCAAGCGCCAGCCCAAGGAAGCCGTGGTGAACGAGGCGATCGCCGAGTTCGAGGCGGCGCACCCCGGCGTCAAGGTCGAGGTGCAGTGGGTCGCCGTGGAAGGCCGGGCGGACAAGTTCTCCGGTGCCTTCAACGACCCGAACAACGCGCCGGACGTGGCCGAGTTCGGCAACACCGACGCCGCCAGCTACGCCGAGACCGGTGCCTTCGCCGACCTCACCGCGGACATCCAGGGCTGGTCCGAGGGCGCCGACCTGCTGCCGACCGTGCTCGACACGGCCAAGGTGGACGGCAAGGTCTACGGCCTGCCGTGGTTCACCGGCATCCGGGCGCTGTACTACCGGACCGACGTGTTCACCGAACTCGGCCTGCAGCCGCCGAAGTCGATCGCGGAGCTGACCGAGACCGCGCGCAAGATCCGGCAGGCCAAGCCCGAGCTGTACGGCATCTCGGTCGGCGGCCAGTACACCTACGCGATGCTGCCGTTCCTGTGGGCCAACGGCGGGGAGATCGCCCGCCAGGACGGCGAGCGCTGGTCCGCCTCGCTCACCTCAGGCGAGGCCAAGGCCGGCGTGCAGGCCTACGCGGACCTGATCAAGCCGGACATCTGCCCGCCGGAGCAGTGCGCCAACCTCACCGGGACGCAGAGCGTGCAGGCGTTCTCCGGCGGCAAGGCGGGCATGACCGTCGGCGGTGACTTCAACCGCAAGGCCGTCGAAGAGGGAATGAAGGACAAGTACGCGGTCGTGCCGCTGCCGGGCAAGGACCCGGGCTCGATCGCCCCCGCCTTCGCCGGTGGCAACCTGCTCGGTGTGTTCGGCGCGACGAAGCGCAAGTCGCTGGCCGTGCAGTTCACCCAGCTGCTCGGCAACGCCAAGTACCAGGCCAAGATGTACACCGCGATGGGGAACCTGCCCACGCTCGGCAGCGTGCAGCAGCAGCTGTCCGCCACCGATCCGTTCCTCAAGCCGTTCGCGGACACGCTGACCGCGGGCACCAAGTTCGTGCCCGCCACCCCGGCCTGGTCCAAGATCGACGCCCAGAAGATCCTGCCCACCGCGGTGCAGCAGATCGTCACCGGGGAGCAGAACATCGACGGCGCGCTGGCCGGGGCGAGCGAGCGCATGAACAACGCGTTCGGTTCGTAGGAGCCCGATGGCGACCCAGATCCTCCCGGTTCCGGCACCGCCACGCGGTGGCGCCGCCCGCCCGTCCCGCAGGCGCGGTGACGGGCGGGCGGCGATGGTCTACCTGCTGCCGGCGGCGATCCTGCTGCTCGCGGTGCTGGCGTACCCGATCTACCAGCTGGTGCTGATCTCGTTCTACGACTACGGCCAGGCGCAGGCGGCCGGCCGGGCACCGCTGGAGTTCATCGGCTTCGACAACTACACCAAGCTGCTCGGCGAGACGCAGTTCTGGACGGTGCTGGCCAAGACCGTCGGCTTCGCCGGGGTGTGCGTGGTCGGCAGCCTGCTCGTCGGCACCACGCTCGCGGTGCTGGCCAGCCGGGTGCGCGCGCTGCCGCGCATGCTGTTGTTCATCGCCGCGCTCGGCGCGTGGGCGACTCCGGCGCTGGCCGGGTCCTACATCTGGCTGTTCCTCTTCGACACCGACTTCGGCCTGGTCAACGAGGTGCTGTCCGGGCTGGGCTTCGAGTCGATGGCCAAGCACTCGTGGACCTTCGACACCTACAGCGCGTTCGGGCTGGTCGCCGCCGAGGTGATCTGGTGCTCCTTCCCGTTCGTGATGATCACCATGTACGCCGGGATCAAGGCGATCCCGGAGGAGGTGCTCGAAGCGGCCACTCTGGACGGTGCGTCGTGGACGCGGATCGCCACCTCGGTGATGCTGCCGATCCTGCGGCCGGTGCTGATGATCGCCACCATCCAGTCGATCATCTGGGACTTCAAGGTGTTCACCCAGATCTACGTGATGACCAACGGGGGCGGGCTGGCCGGGCGGAACCTGGTGCTCAACGTCTACGCCTACCAGGAAGCCTTCGCCGGGGCCGACTACGGCCTCGGCGCCGCGATCGGGGTGGTGATGACCTTGCTGCTGCTGTCCATCACCACGCTCTACGTCCGGTCGCAGAAACGGGAAGCGGGGCTGCTATGACGGCGACGGCGACCGCGCCGCCGGTGGTGCGGACCGAACCGCGGGTGCCGCGACGGCGGCGGCCGCGGCGGCCGGGCAGGCTGATCGCGGAGATCATCACCGTGGTGGTGGCCGGGATCGTGGCCTTCCCGCTGTACTGGATGGTGCTCTCGGCGCTCAAGCCGGCCGGGGAGATCCAGTCGGCGAACCCGCGCCCGTGGACCTTCTCCCCCAGCTTCGACAGCTTCGAGCGCGTGCTGGGTTCGGCGGGGCTGGGCCGGTACTTCGTGAACAGCGTGATCGTCGCGGTGGTGGTGGTCGCGCTGTCGATGCTGCTGTCCTTCCTCGCCGCGGTGGCACTGACCCGGTTCCGGTTCAAGGGGCGCACGGTGCTGCTGGTGATGTTGCTGGTAGCGCAGATGGTGCCGATCGAGGCGCTGACCATTCCGCTGTTCTTCCTGATGCGCTCGGTCGGGGACGTGGCGCCCGCGTTCGGGCTGAACGAACTGGGTTCGCTGGTGCTGGTGCACCTGGCCTTCACCCTGCCGTTCGCGATCTGGATGCTGCGGGGCTTCGTCGCCGCGGTGCCCGCGGAACTGGAGGAGGCGGCCACCGTGGACGGGGCCAGCCGGTTCCGGTTCACCTGGCAGATCCTGTTCCCGCTGGTGGCGCCCGGACTCGTGGCGACCAGCGTGCTCTCGTTCATCCACGCCTGGAACGACTTCCTGTTCGCCAAGACGTTCATCATCTCCGACACCAGCAACCAGACGCTGCCGTTGGGCATCCTGGTGTTCTTCAAGCCCGAGGAGAACGATTGGGGCGCGATCATGGCCGGTTCGACGCTGATGACCATTCCGGTACTGGTGTTCTTCCTGCTGGTGCAGCGGAAACTGGTCTCCGGCATGGCGGGGGCGGTGAAGGGATGACCGGCTTCGACGGCCTGCTCCCCCGGCCGTTCTCGGCCGAGCCGCATGCCGGTGTGTCCGCAGTGGAGACTGTGACGCACCGCGAGGACACCGCGATCCCGGCCGAGGGTTACCGGCTGGAGATCACCCCGGACTCGATCACGCTGAGCGCTTCGGACGCGGCGGGCCGGTTCTACGGCGCGCAGACGCTCAAACAGCTGCGCGGCCCGTCCGCGTTCCGCGCCGCCGGGTTCACTCCGGGCGCGGTGCCCTGCGGGGTCATCGTCGACCACCCGCGGTTCGCCTGGCGCGGCTGCCTGCTCGACGTGGCACGCAACTTCCGCACCAAGGCCGAGGTGCTGCGATTCGTCGACCTGCTCGCCGCGCACAAGCTGAACGTGCTGCACCTGCACCTGACCGACGACCAGGGCTGGCGCGTGGAGATCCCGCAGTTCCCGAAGCTGACCTCGGTCGGCGGCTGGCGGCGCGGATCGATGGTCGGCAGGCACGACGGGCCGGAGCGCGACGGGCGGCCGCACGGCGGTTTCTACACCCTCGACGACTTGCGCGAGATCGTCGCGTACGCGGGCGAACGGCACATCACCGTGGTGCCGGAGATCGATGTGCCCGGCCATTCGCAGGCGGCCATCGCGGCCTATCCGGAACTGGGCGGCGGCGAGCCGGTCGAGGTGTGGACCTCATGGGGGATCAATCCCCGCCTGCTCGACCCCACGGAATCCACAGTGGACTTCTACCGCACGGTGCTGGACGTGGTGCTGGAGGTCTTCCCCAGCGAGGTGATCGCCATCGGCGGCGACGAGGTGCCCGGCGCGACCGAGCGCCACGCCCGGTTCGTCGACCGGATGATCGAGCACCTCCAGAGCCGGGGGCGGCGCGCGCTGGGCTGGGACGAGATCCTCGACGGCAAGCCGGCCACCTCGGCGATCATCGGCTCGTGGCGGGGCGAGGAAGCCGGGGTCCTCGCGGCTTCCGCCGGGCACGACGTGGTGATGTGCCCGGAGCAGCACGTCTACCTGGACCACCGGCAGTCCGACCACCCGGACGAGCCGGTTCCGGTCGGTTTCCTGCACACGCTGGCGGATTTCCACGCCTACGAGCCGTACCCGGCGGACCTGCCGGAGGACGCGCGGCCCCGGATCCTCGGTGCGCAGGCGCAGGTGTGGACCGAGCACCTGGACTCGGTGCGGCGGGTGGACTACGCGGTTTTCCCGCGGCTGTGCGCTTTCGCGGAGGTCGTGTGGTCGACCGGCCCGCGTGACTTCGACGAGTTCTCCGCCCGGCTCACCGAATCACACCTGCCCCGGCTGGACGCGCTGGGCGTCGAATACCGACCCCTGGACGGGCCGCACCCGTGGCAGACCCGCCCCGGAGTGCCCGGCCGCCCGCGCGAGGCCTCAGTGCTGGATCAGGCCGCCGACCGGGACGGGAGCGACGTGGCCGGTCGGCGGAACGGTCCTGACCATGGCAAGACCGACGTCGACCAGCGATGACCGGCGAAGGTGAGCGACGTCGGGGATCGGTGTCCACACCGACTCGGCGGTCGGGCCGTTCGGCTCGGGCCGTAGTTCACCGCCGGTGATCCGGACTCGGTAGAAAACACCGACGTTCTGGTGTGGCAGCGGGCCGGGCACGCGGCGTTCGCCCACGGGGACCAGCCTCGAGTCGACGCCCAGCAGGCGTTCGACCACCGCCTCGCAGCCGGTCTCCTCGGCGACCTCCCGGATCACCGCGTCGAACGGGTCCTCCCCGTGCTCGATCCGGCCGCCCGGAAGGGTCCAGGTGCTCTCGCCGGTGGGTGACACGTGGCGGGCGAGCAGCACCCGCCCGTTCTCGACGCACACGGCGTACGCCGCCAGCCGGAAACTCACCGTGTCCCTGATCCTTGGGCGAGGCGGCTTTCCAAACCGTCGAGGACTCGGGCCAGGCCGTATTCGAAGCTGTCCTCCCGTTCCTCGGTCAGATCGGCGTGGGCGGTGGATTCGGTGAACAACCGGCTCAGGCGCGGGTAGGGCGCCGTCGCCGCTTCCACCGCCGGGCGCAGGACCTCGCCCCATTCCCGCTCGGTCTGCCCGCTGCGCGCGAGCATGGTCAGCCAGGCCGCCTCGGTGATGCCCATGCCGATCACGAAGGAGAACATCGCGCCCAGCGCGCGATCCGCCTCGGGCAAGGAGAACCCGGCATCCTCAAAGATGCCGAGCATGCCCTCGTTCAACCGCATCACGTTCGGGCCGAGGTGGGACAGCCCGACGTTGCCGAGCGCCGAGGCGATCCACGGGTGGCGCACGATCATCGAGCGCACGCTCTGCGCGCAGCCAACGGCCGCCTCGCGCCACCCGCCCGCGCCGATCTCCGGCACCTCGATCTCGCCGTAGACCTCGTCCACGACCAGTTCGATCAGCTCGTCCTTGTTCGCCACGTGCCGGTAGAGCGAGGTCGCCCCGGCACCGAGCGCCTTGCCGAGCGTGCGCATGCTCAGCGCCTCCAGCCCGTCGGCGTCGAGCAACCGCACCGCCTCGGCCACGATCTGCTCCCGGCTCAGCGCCGGCTGCTCGCGCCCCCGCCGGGGCCGCGTCCACACCGAGGGAACCACCTGCCGCTCGTCACCCGTCATGCCCCGCACTGTAGCGCACAGTGTGCGCATTGACGTACGACGATCCTCATGCGTACAGTGTTCGCATAACCGGAACAACGTACGCACGCTGGGAGCACAAGATGACCTTCGACCACACCCGCTGGCAGGCCCGGTTCGACGAGCTGCGCGCGGCACACCGGGTGCCCGGCGCCACGCTCGCCGTTTTCACCGACGGCGAGCTGCACGAACTGGCCAGCGGCGTGCTGCACCGCGGCACCGGGGTCGCGGCCACCACCGACTCGGTGTTCCAGCTCGGCTCGGTGTCCAAAGTGCACACCGCGACGCTGGTCATGCAGCTGGCCGAAGCCGGGAAGCTGGACCTGGACGCGCCGGTCCGCGACGTGCTGCCGGACTTCGCGGTCGCCGACCCCGAGGTGACCAAAACCGTGACCCCGCGCCAGTTGCTGACCCACACCAGCGGCATCAGCGGCGACTTCACCCTCGACACCGGCCGGAACGACGACTGCCTCGCCCGCTACGTCGACGCCTGCCACGAGGTCGGCCAGGACGTCGCCCCCGGCGCCGCGATCTCCTACAGCAGCACCGGCTACAACATCCTCGGCCGCATCATCGAGGTGCTCACCGGCCAGACCTGGGACGAAGCGCTGCGCGACCGCCTGCTCACCCCGCTCGGCATGACCAGCTCGGTGACCCTGCCCGAGGACGTGCTGCGGTTCCGCGCCGCGATGGGCCACGACGGCGAGGAGCCGATGCCCGCTTGGACGCTGATCCCGCGCTCGGGCGGTCCGTACGGCGGCACGCTGTGCTCCACCGCCGCCGACGTGGTCCGGCTGGCCAGGATGCACCTCGACGCTGGCACCGCACCCGACGGCACCCGCGTGCTCGATGCCTCGACCGTGGCGGAGATGCAGCGCCACGCCGTCGACGTGCCGGACCGCTGGACGGTCAGCTCCGACGGCTGGGGCCTTGGCTGGACGCTGTACGACTGGGACGGCGTCACCGGCTACGGCCACGACGGCGCGGCCACCGGCCAGTACTCCTATCTTCGCGTGTTCCCGCACGCCGGGGCGATCGCGGTGCTGCTGGCCAACGGCGGCCACTCCCGGCACCTCTACGCGGATCTGCTCGGTGAACTGCTCGGCGAGCTGGCGGGCGCGCGGATGCCCGCCTCGTTCGCGCCCGCCGAGCAGCCGCCCACCGTGGATTTCGCCCAGTACCACGGCACCTACCGGCGCGAAGGCGTGGAACTCACCGTGTCCTCGAAGGAGGGCAAGCCGCACCTGCGGTACGCCTTCGTCGGCGGCATGGCGCACTTCGCGCCACCGATGGAGCTGGACCTGGTGCCGGTCTCGGACACGGTGTTCGCCGCGCCGGGACTCGGCGCCTTCGCCGGGGACTGGATGCCGATCGTGTTCAGCACCCTGCCCGACGGCACGCTCTGCCTGTACTCCGGCATGCGCGCCGCGCCACGGGCCTGATCAGTCCACGCATCCAGCGGTATCGCCGCCGCCCGCGCCGCTCCCCGGCGAACCGCGCAACAGGCTGTCCACAAAGGACTTCACTGCGGCCGGATCCGCTTGCAGCACGGACATCCCGCCGATCTGGCGCTCACCGAGCGTGGGCATGACGGCCAGTTCCCCGGCACCCTTCACCTGGCCGGCGAACTCCACCACGTCCCACCCCGGGTCGGTGCGCACGTTGCCCTGCACCAGCTTCGCAACGTCCACAGTGGACCCGGACAGCTTACCGGTGAGGCTCCCCAGGAAGGCACGCTGCCGGGCGGTGCGGTCGAGGTCACCATTGGGCAGCCCCATCCGCTGACGCAGGAACGCCAGCGCCCGCTCCCCCGAAAGCGTCTGCGCACCAGCCGGGAACTCCGCGCCGGAGCGCGGATCGCTGACCGCGTTCTTCAGGCAGACCTCGACCCCGCCGACCGCGTCACTCAGGCGGGCGAATCCCGCCATGTCGACGACGGCGTGGTGGGCGGGCCGCACCCCGGTCAGCGCCTCCACCGCCGACGTGAGGCCGTCGATGCCGCGCTCGGTGAAGGTCTGGTTCAGCTTCGCCTGGCCGGTCCAGGTGTCGCGCGGCAGGGACACCCCGCGCACCACACCGTCCGCGCCGAGCCTGGCCAGCACGATCGCGTCGGCACGACCGCTTTCGTCCGTGCCGACCAGCAGGAAGTCGGTCGCGGCCGTGGCCGCGGCCACCGGAGCGGTCGGCTCGGCGGACGGCCGCACCGCCACCACGGTCACCGCCACCGCCGCGGCGGCGGCCAGCCCGGCCACCACCACCGGCAGCACCGGGCGGCGGCGCGGCCGCCGCTCCCGATGAGAGCGCAGCCGGGCGAGCACCTCTTCGGTCGGGGCCGCCCGCGCGGCCTCGTCGGCGATCGCCTGGCGGATGAGCTGTTCCTCGTTCATCGCGTCACCTCCGCGGGAATCCGGCTGCCCGCGCGCAGCGTGCCGAGCGCGCGGGAGATGTGGCTGCGCACGGTGCTTTCCGTGCAGCCGAGCACCTGGGCGATCTCCTGGTCGCTGCAGTCCTCGTAGAACCGCAGCACGATCGCCGCGCGCTGGCGGCGCGGCAGCACCGCGATCCGGGCGCGCATCGCGTCGCGCTCGGCGTGCTGGACCGCCGGATCACCGACCGGCGGCGTGAGCGCGTCGAGCGTGCGCTGCGAAGAGGCGATGTCCCGCGCCGCCCGTCGATGCCGCCACGACAGGTACTCGTTGGTGACCATGCGCTTGACGTAGAGGTACGGCGCGTCCATCTGCTCGATCCGGGACCAGCGGCGCTGGGCGCGCAGGAGCACGTCCTGCACGATGTCCTGGGCGAGGTGTCGGTCGCAGGTCACCGCGGTGGCGTACCGCAGCAGCCGATCGAGCCGATCGGCGGCGAACTGGTCGAACCCGTCCGGCACCACAGCTCCCTTCTGCCTGGTTGAACTGGGGCGCACGGGAAACCCCGCCGGACACCGGTTTTGTTGAACGGTGTGACCGGCGTCATGCCGAGCGGTACCAGACCTCCGGGCGGCCGACCTGGCCGTAGTGCGGTTCCCGCCGCGCCAGCCCGCTGTCGGCCAGGTACTCCAGGTACCGCCGCGCGGTCACCCGCGACACCCCGACCACGGTGGCCGCCGCACCCGCCGACAGGCCCTCGGCCGCGGTGGCCAGCGCCTCGGTGATCGCCTCCAGCGTCTGCGCGCTCATGCCCTTGGGCAGCGCGTGGTGGTCCGGGGAGCGCAGCGTGGCCAGCACACCGTCCACATCGGCCTGTCCGCTGACCTCACCGGACTCGGTGAACCGGTCACGGAAGCGCGCGTACCGCTCCAGCTTCTCCCGCAGCGAGGCGAAGGTGAACGGCTTGAGCAGGTACTGCACCACGCCGACGGACACCGCCGCCTTCACCACCGCCAGGTCCCGCGCGGAGGTCACCGCGATCACGTCCACCGCCACCCCGGCGGCCCGCAGCGCCCGGCACACCGCCAGGCCGTGGCTGTCCGGCAGGAAGAAGTCCAGCAGCACCAGGTCGACCGGCATCTTCTCGCAGGTCCGCAGCGCGTCACCGCCGGAGTGCACCACGGCGACCACGGTGAAGCCCGCCACGCGCTCCACATAACGCCGGTGCGCCTCGGCCACCACCGGATCGTCTTCGACCACCAGTACGCGGATCACCGGTCACCCCGCTCGGGCAGGCGCACGGTGAACACCGCGCCGACGTCACGCGAGACCTCGATCGTGCCGCCGTGGCGGCGCACCGCCTGGCCGACCAGCGCGAGCCCCAGCCCGCGCCCGGCCGGGCCGTCGGACGGCTTGCTCGACCAGCCGCGGCGGAACACCTCCTCGGCGCTGTCCGGATCGATGCCCGGACCGGTGTCGGCCACCCGCAGCAGCAACTCGCCGTCCTCCTGGCGCACGGTGACCGAAACCGTTGGCCTGCCGTTGGCCGCGCCGGCGATCGCCGCGTCGATCGCGTTGTCCACCAGGTTGCCGAGAATGGTCACCAGATCCCGGGTGTCCAGCTCGCCGGTGCCGGAGTCCATCGCGGTGTCCGGGGTGAGTGTCAGCTCGGCACCGCGTTCGCTCGCCTCCGCCGCCTTGCCCAGCAGCAGTGCCGCGAGCACCGGCTCCGACACCGCGCCGACCACCTGGTCGGTGAGCTGCTGCGCGACCTCCAGTTCGGCGGTGGCGAACCGCACCGCCTCCTCCAGCTGCCCCATCTCCACCAGCGACACCACGGTGTGCAGCCGGTTCGCCGACTCGTGCGCCTGCGACCGCAGCGACTCGGCGAATCCGCGCACGGTGTCCAGTTCCCCGGTCAGCGTCTGGAGTTCGGTGTGATCGCGAATGGTCACCACGCTGCCGAGCGACCGCTCGCGCGAGCGCACCGGCTGCGCGCTGAGCAGCAGCACGCCGGTGTCGGTCACGTGGATCTCGTCGGACCGCGGTTCGCCGGACAGCAGCGCCGCGACCAGTTCCCCGGGCAGGCCGGTCTCGGCGACCGGCGTGCCCTGAACGTCCTCGGGCAGCCCCAGCAGCGTCCGCGCGCCGTCGTTGATCAGCGCGATGTTGCCGCGCGAATCGATCAGCACCAGGCCCTCGCGCACGGCGTGCAGCACGGCTTCGTGGTAGTCGAACATCGCGCTCAGCTCGGCCGGTGCCACGCCCCGCGTCTGCCGTTTCAATCGCGCGCTGACCAGCAGGCTGCCCGCGAAACCGACCGCCAGCACCAGTCCGGCCACCGCGAGCACGGTGAGCACCCGCTCGCGCAGCTCCGCGCTGATCGTGCTGACCGTGATACCGACGCTGACCAGCGCGATCACCCGGCCCGGCTCGGCGGTCACCGGCACCACGACGCGTTTGGACGGTCCGAGCGTGCCGGTGTAGGTCTCGGTGAGCACCTCGCCGCGCAGCGCGGCCGCGGTGTTGCCGACGAACGGCTGCCCGATCAGCGCCGGGTTCGGATGGGTGTAGCGGATGCCGCCGGTGTCCATGATCGTGATGAAGTCGACCCCGGTGTCCGCGCGGACCCGCTCGGCGAACGGCTGCAACTCGGCGCTCGGATCCGGGCCCAGCACCGCGGTCCGCACGCTCGGCGAATCCGCCACGGTCACCGCCACCGTGGTGACCTCCTCGGTGGCCCGGTCGTCGGTCGCCCGCTCGGCGTCCACATAGGCCAGCGTCACCCCGCCGCCGACCAGGGCCGCGACCAGCACCACCTGCACGAGCAGCAACTGACGCGCGAGGCTCCACCGGTTCGACACGACCACATACCAGCACACCCGCCGCGCGGGCCGTCGATGTGGCGCACTTCGTGAACGAAATGAACACAACCGTGACCCCGCTCACGCGGGTCCGCATAGTCACCGGAAACCTTGACGCAACTTGGAGGCAACGGTGCCATCAGAACCGACGACCACCGCCGGCTCGGCTCCGCCCGGCAAGCGCCGGGATCGGATGCACTACCTCTACCTCGCCGTGATCGCGGCCGTCGTGCTCGGCGTGGTGGTCGGCTTCGCCGCGCCGGACCTGGCCAAGGAGCTCAAGCCGCTCGGCACCGGGTTCGTGAACCTGATCAAGATGATGATCTCGCCGATCATCTTCTGCACCATCGTGCTCGGCATCGGCTCGGTGGCCAAGGCCGCCAGCGTCGGCAAGGTCGGCCTGATGGCCATCGTCTACTTCCTGGCGATGTCCACCTTCGCGCTGGGCATCGGCCTGGTGGTCGGCAACATCCTGCACCCGGGTGAGGGCCTGACCCTGTCCCCGGACGCCGCCGCGAAGGCGCAGCAGCAGGCGGAGGGCTCCGAGGGCACGGTCGACTTCCTGCTCGGCATCATCCCGGAAAGCCTGGTCTCGGCGTTCACCGAGGGTTCGGTGCTGCAAACCCTGCTGGTCGCCCTGCTCGCCGGTTTCGCGCTGCAGAAGATGGGCCGGGCCGGGCAGCCGGTGCTGCGCGGCATCGAGCACATCCAGCGGCTGGTCTTCCGCATCCTGGCGATGATCATGTGGGCCGCGCCGGTCGGCGCGTTCGGCGCGATCGCCGCGGTGGTCGGCGAAACCGGCTGGGACGCGCTGAAGAGCCTCGCGGTGATCATGCTCGGCTTCTACGCCACCTGCCTGCTGTTCGTGTTCGTGGTGCTCGGCTCGGTGCTGTGGTTCGGCGCGCGGGTCAACCTGTTCTCGCTGCTGCGTTACCTGGGTCGCGAGTTCCTGCTGATCGTGTCGACCTCGTCCTCGGAATCGGCGCTGCCGCGGCTGATCGCGAAGATGGAGCACCTCGGGGTGAGCAAGCCGGTCGTCGGCATCACCGTGCCCACCGGGTACTCGTTCAACCTCGACGGCACCGCGATCTACCTGACCATGGCGACCCTGTTCATCGCCACCGCGCAGGGCAGCCCGCTGCCGGTGTCCGAGCAGATCTCGCTGCTGGTGTTCATGATCATCGCGTCCAAGGGCGCGGCCGGGGTCAGCGGCGCCGGCATCGCCACGCTGGCCGGTGGCCTGCAGTCGCACCGGCCCGAACTGGTCGACGGGGTCGGCTTCATCCTCGGCATCGACCGGTTCATGTCCGAGGCCCGCGCGGTCACCAACTTCGCCGGCAACGCGGTGGCCACCGTGCTGATCGGCTCGTGGACCAAGGAGTTCGACCGCGCCCAGGCAGGCCGGGTGTTCGCCGGGCAGGACCCGTTCAACGAAGCCACCCTGGTCGACGACCACAAACCCGCCGACGGTGAAGAAGCCACGCCGGAGCGGGAACCCGCAGCGGTGAAGTAGCAGCCCTCCCCCTCACCGCTGCCACTGACGCGGTCGCGAGCTTCCCCCAGAGCTCGCGACCGCGTCAGTCCTTTTCAGTCGTGTTCGGCGACGAACTCCAGTAGCCGGGCGACCGCCCGTTCCGGCTGCTCCCCGAGCAGCGCGTGCGTCGCCTCCGGCCACAGCTCGACTTCGGCGCGCGGGAACAGGGTGCGCGCCCGCTCGGCCGCCGCCTCCGGGTCGTGCACCACGCTCCTGCCACCGATCAGCACCAGCACCGGCAGCTCAACCGCCCGCAGCACGTCGTCGCCCGGATAACTCAGGAACGGCGGCCCCGACTGGTACTCGCTCATCCCGGCGAGCAGCACCCGCGTCAACGGCACATCCGGCCACGGGCCGCCGCCCGCGGTCCAGCTCAGGAACCGCTTCATCGCCGCGTCACCGGGCAGCAGGGTCGCGGCCATCGCCCCGGCGAAGAACCGCTTGGTCAGCTTGCCCAGCGTGTTCGCCGGATCGAACAACGCGATCGAGGCGAGCCTGCCGGGGAAGTACCGCGCCTGGTTCAGCACCTGCCAGCCACCGGCGGACAGTCCCGCCAGGTGGAAACCGGCCAGGCCCAGCTCCTCGAACACGTCCTCCAGCGCCCGCGCGCGCTCGGCGGCGTCGCGCATCGGCACGGTCTGCAGGCTGGCGCCCGGTTCGCCGAGCGTGTCCACGGTGTAGACGGTGCGCTCGGCGAGCAGGCCCGGCAGGTTGGGCGCCCACATCGCCGAACTGGCGTGCGAGCCGTGCAGCAGCACGATCGGCGGGCGCCCGGAATCGCCGTAGCGGTAGACGCGGACCGTGCCGTACCGGCTCGGCACGTCCAGCTCCACCCGCTCCCCCGGGCACTCCCGCATCGCCTCCTCGTACGCGGCGAAATAGCGGGCGCGCCCCTCGACCGTGGTGAAATGACCGATTCTCCCCATGGGGACCAGTGAATCAGTTCCCGGCCGGCGCGCCCACCCGTCGCACCAGGCCTCGCCTGCCGCGGCGCATCATCAGCGCGTGGTTCGCCCGGAACAGCGGCGCCGCCACCGGCGAGAGCCGCCGCAGCAGCGGTTTCGCCGCCACCACGTGCTGGGTGATGTCCAGCCGGGTGGCACCGTCCTGTGCGGAGAGCAGGCAGCCGAGCGAACCCTCCAGATCACCGTGCAGGTCCACCCGCAGCCTGCCGTCGCGCTCGTTCTCCTCGGCCCTGGTCATGGTGATCGTCAGTGAGTAGGGCAGCCGCGCGCGGCAGACCAGCTCCGCGGTCTGCTCGTCCACCTGGCGCACCGAGCGCACGTCGGGCCACCACTCGGGATAGGCACCGAGATCGACCAGGGTGGCGAACACCGGCCGGACGGGAGCGCCGACCAGCCAGGTGTCGCGGAAGCGGTAGTCGTTCAGCCGCACACGGCCATTATGGACGGACTGATCACCCCACCGGCAGGATTTCCCGCAGAAACTCCCCGGTGTAGCTGCCCTCGGTCGCGGCCACCTGCTCCGGCGTGCCCTGCGCGACCACCATGCCGCCGCCGGACCCGCCTTCGGGACCCATGTCGATCAGCCAGTCGGAGGTCTTGATCACGTCCAGGTTGTGCTCGATCACGATCACCGAGTTGCCCTTGTCCACCAGGCCGTTGATCACGCCGAGCAGCTTGCGGATGTCCTCGAAGTGCAGGCCGGTGGTCGGCTCGTCGAGGATGTAGACCGTCTTGCCGGTGGACCGCTTCTGCAGCTCGCTGGCCAGCTTGACGCGCTGCGCCTCACCGCCGGACAGCGTCGGCGCGGGCTGGCCGAGCCGGACGTAACCGAGGCCGACGTCGACCAGGGTGGCCAGGTGCCGGTGGATCGCCTTGATCGGCTCGAAGAACTCCGCGGCCTCCTCGATCGGCATGTCCAGCACGTCCGAGACGGTCTTGCCCTTGTAGTGCACCTCGAGCGTCTCGCGGTTGTACCGCGCGCCCTTGCACACCTCGCACGGCACGTAGACGTCCGGCAGGAAGTTCATCTCGATCTTGATCGTGCCGTCGCCCGCGCAGGCCTCGCAGCGGCCGCCCTTGACGTTGAAGGAGAACCGGCCCGGCTGGTACCCGCGCACCTTGGCCTCGGTGGTGGCCGCGAACAGCTTGCGCACGTGGTCCCACACGCCGGTGTAGGTGGCCGGGTTCGACCGCGGGGTGCGGCCGATCGGCGACTGGTCGACCCGGACCAGCTTGTCCACGTTGTCCAGGCCCTTGATCCGGGTGTGCCGCCCCGGCACCTGGCGGGCGCCGTTGAGCTTGTTCGCCAGCACGGTGGCCAGGATGTCGTTGACCAGGGTGGACTTGCCCGAGCCGGAGACACCGGTGACCGAAACCAGGCAGCCCAGCGGGAAGGACACCTCCAGCCCGCGCAGGTTGTGCTCGCGCGCGCCGACCACGGTGAGCTGGCGCTTGCGGTCGATCGGGCGGCGGATCTCCGGGATGTCGATCTCGCGGCGCCGGGACAGGTAGTCCCCGGTCAGCGACTGCTTGTTCTTCAGCAGCTTCTTGTACGGTCCACTGTGGACGATGTGGCCGCCGTGCTCACCGGCGCCGGGGCCGATGTCGACCACCCAGTCGCTGGAGCGGATGGTGTCCTCGTCGTGCTCGACCACGATCAGCGTGTTGCCGAGGTCGCGCAGCCGGGTCAGCGTCTCGATCAGCCGGTGGTTGTCGCGCTGGTGCAGGCCGATCGACGGCTCGTCCAGCACGTAGAGCACGCCGACCAGGCCGGAGCCGATCTGCGTGGCGAGCCGGATGCGCTGCGCCTCACCGCCGGAGAGCGTGCCGGAGGCGCGGTCCAGCGAGAGGTAGTCCAGCCCGACGTCGAGCAGGAACTGCAGCCTGGCCTGGATCTCCTTGAGCACCGCGCCGGCGATCATCGACTCGCGCTTGCCCAGCGACAGGCCGTTGAGGAACTCCGAGGCCTCGTCCACCGACAGCGCGCAGACCTCGGCGATCGAGCGCGGGCCGTGCTTGGCGTGCTCCAGGGTGACCGCGAGGATCTCCGGCTTGAGCCGGGTGCCCTGGCAGGCCGGGCACGGCACCTCGCGCATGTAGCCCTCGTACCGCTCGCGCATGTACTCGGACTCGGTCTGCTCCTGGCGGCGTTCGAGGAACGGGATGACACCCTCGAAGTTGGCGTAGTAGGAGCGCTGGCGGCCGTAGCGGTTGCGGTAGCGGACGTGCACCTGCTCGTTGACGCCGTGCAGCACCGCCTTCTGCGCCCTGGCGGGCAGGCGGCGCCACGGGGTGTCCATCCGGAAGCCGATGGTCTCGGCCAGCGACTCGAGCAGCCGCTGGAAGTACTCGGCGCTCTGGCCGCCGGCCCACGGCGCGACCGCGCCCTCGCCGAGCGACAGCTCGTCGTCCGGCACCACCAGCTCCGGGTCGACCTCCTTGCGGATGCCGATGCCGGTGCACTCGGGGCAGGCGCCGTATGGCGAGTTGAACGAGAAGGAGCGCGGCTCGAAGTCCTCCACGGCCAGCGGGTGGCCGTTGGGGCAGGCCAGGTGCTCGGAGAAGCCGCGGATGCGGTGCGGGTCGTGCTCGTCGAGGTCGACGAACTCCAGCTCGACCAGGCCGTCGGCCAGGCGCAGCGCGGTCTCGATCGAGTCGGTGAGCCGCTGCTTGGCGCCGGTCTTGACGGTGAGCCTGTCGATCACCACGCCGATCTCGTGCTTTTCCTGCTTCTTCAGCTTCGGCGGATCGGTCAGCGAGTGCACCGCGCCGTCCACCCGCACGCGCGAGTAGCCCTGCTGCTGGAGGTTGGCGAACAGGTCGACGTACTCGCCCTTGCGGCCGCGGACCACCGGCGCCAGCACCTGGAAGCGGACGCCCTGCTCCATGTCGAGCACCTGGTCGACGATCTGCTGCGGGGTCTGCTTGCTGATCGCCTCGCCGCACTTGGGGCAGTGCGGTTTGCCCGCGCGGGCGTAGAGCAGGCGGAGGTAGTCGTAGACCTCGGTGATGGTGCCCACCGTCGAGCGCGGGTTGCGCGAGGTGGACTTCTGGTCGATCGACACCGCGGGCGAGAGGCCCTCGATGAAGTCGACGTCGGGCTTGTCCATCTGGCCGAGGAACTGCCGGGCGTAGGCCGACAGTGACTCAACGTAACGCCGCTGGCCCTCGGCGAAGATCGTGTCGAAGGCGAGGCTCGACTTGCCAGAACCGGACAGGCCGGTGAACACGATCAAGCTGTCCCGCGGGAGGTCGATGTCGACACCGCGGAGGTTGTGCTCACGGGCACCGCGAACAACGAGGCGATCAGCCACGCGAGGTCCCTTCACTGGATTCGGAACGGCCGGGTGTGAGGCGGCCGCCGTCATGCTAGGTCGCACCACCGACAGTTTCGGACACACGAGGTCCCGCCTGGTGGGGCTGCGAATTCGCGCCGGGTTCGAGAGTACGTGCCCCCGCGCGGCGGTTTCGATCGGGTGAGGTGATTCGTACTAGAGTTCGAAGGGTGAACGTCGTGGACACCTACACCGGCCATGTCGAGCCGGGCGGCGACGCCGCCCGCCGGACGCTGCCGAAGCTGACCATCACGAAGTTGTCCGTGGGGCCGATGGACAACAACGCGTACCTGCTGATCTGCCGGGGTACCGGCGAGGCCCTGCTGATCGACGCGGCCAACGATCCCGAGCGCATCTCGGACCTCATCGGCCACGGCCCCGAGCGCCCGGCGCTACGCACCGTAGTCACCACGCACCAGCACGCCGACCACTGGCAGGCGCTGGGCGCGGTGGCCGGGGCGAACGGCTCGAACACCGCCGCCCACCCCGCGGACGCCTCGCCGCTCCCGGTGCCGCCCGACTTCCTCGTGGAGCACGGCGACAAGCTCACCGTGGGCGAGTGTGAGCTGGAGGTCATCCACCTGCGGGGCCACACGCCGGGCTCGATCGCCCTGCTCTACCGGGACCCGGAAGGCCACCCCCACCTCTTCACCGGCGACTCCCTGTTCCCGGGCGGGGTGGGCAAAACGGGCTCGCCGGAGGACTTCAAGTCCCTGATCGACGATGTGTCCACGCGCATCTTCGACGCACTGCCGGACGAGACGTGGTTCTACCCAGGCCACGGCGACGACTCGACGCTCGGAGAGCAGCGCCCGCATCTCGACGAGTGGCGCACCCGAGGCTGGTGAGCGGGGCCTGGACGGTGTGATCACAGTCGCCGCGTAACCCCGGCCCCGCAGGTCACCGGAGCCCCCATTCGACCGGGCAGACGGGTTCCTCGCCGCGGAGGTTCTGCGCGATGGTGACCACGTGCCACCCCTCATCGGCGAGCCACGGCACGGCGGCCTCGATCGCGACGTGCTTGTCGCGCACCACGTCGGCGGGCACGCGGCGCGCGTGGCCGCAGGCGCAACGCTTCGCCGATCGAGCGGCGTTGCGCGCGAGCGCGGTGGCGAGCGGCGGCTGGTGCACGACGGCGACCGTGCGAGCACCGTGCTCGGCGGCGAGCACCAGCAGCCGCCGACGGGCCGCGGTGTCGGCGGAGGTGGCGTCCCACAACACGGTCCCGCCGTCGGCCAGCACGGTGCTCGCCGCGGCGGTGGCGAGTTCGAGCGCGTAGGGCGAGGCCGCCTGGTTCATCAGGCACCCGCACCACGACACGGCGGCGCGCATCTGGTCGAGATTGACCACGACGGCGTGTGGGTTCGCCCGGCACCAGCGCGTACGCCAGGTGCTCTTGCCCGCGCCGGGCGCCCCGATCGTCGCCACGAGCGTGCCGGCGCGGATGTCATCGCATTCGGCGGCTACGCCGGTGAAGCCGCGCAGCCAGTTCAGCTCTCTCCCCACCAGCAGTCTGGACCTCCAAATCCTGACTTCCGCGAGCCGTCTGTTTCTTCGCGGATCTTCTACGGAGGACTTCAAGTGCTGGTGAGTCAGCAGCAGTCAGGGCGCGTGGTGTCTTCACGTCTCCGACTGCTGCCCTGACACAGCCTATTCTTCCCGATGGACCGCGGGTCGCTCAGATGCCGATGACGTCGACCATCTTGTCCAACCCTTTGAAGTCGGCTTCGTTTCGGGTGTACAGCGGCAGCTCTCGCGAAGATGCGATGGCCGCGATCATCAAATCCATCCGCCGAGGGCGCGGATCCCGATTTGCCGCAAGAACAAGCGCGACCAGCGTCCCATACCGGGCAGCCGCATCACCGTCGAACGGCAATGGCGCGAATTCGACGATGGCCGCGCCGAGCTTCTCGGTACGTGCCGCGCGGACGGCGGCGTCCTTCGCCATCGCCACCCCCCGGTGCAGCTCGGCCATGGTGATGGTGGTGAGTTCGGGGACCTTGGGCAAAGCCGCCGGGTCGAGCAGACCCAGGTCGAGGTAAGCGCAGGTGTCCAGGACACCTGCCTCAGGGCGCTCAGCCACGGCTTCGACTCCATGGATCGTCGCCGCCAACACGGTCTTCCGTGCCGAAAACCTCGTCGGCCTCCTCACGCATCCGCGCGGCATCGACCTCCGGCAACCTTCGATGCCGGGCAACCAATTCCTCGGCGGTGAGCCGACGCCTACGCGGCACTGGCCGCAGCTCAGCTACCTCGACGCCGTTGCGAGTGACGTGGTAGGTCTCCCCCGCCTCCACAGCGTCCATGACGGCAGCGGAGTTGTTGCGGAACTCCCGCTGCGTGATCACCTTCATGGGGCCAGCGTAGCCACGTGTAGCACAGTGAGCTACACCGTTTGGTGAGCGCCCGGCCGACGGTCATTCTTCGTAGCGTTTTGTCACGACGAAAGCCGTTCCGGTGAGTGCGTCGCCGACTGCGGTGGCTGCCCAGGTGGCCAGCACCCCGGCTTGGCCGTCACTGCGGTTGAGCAGTCCGACGATCCCCTCGACGGCGGGCGGCTCGGACCGGGCGCACTCCAGCACCGGCTCCCCCGTGTCACCTTCCGTTTCGCTGTCCGGGACCCATCGGCACAGCTCGACGGTCCAGTCGGTCCGGCCCCACTTGCCCTCCGGCATCGGGGCCTGGACGTTGAGGAAGTACCGGTCTTCACCTTCCTCGTATGGATCATCGCTGATCTCGAACCCATCGATGAGCAATCGCGCTTCGCCGTTGGCAGTGCGCAGGTACGCGTCGAGGAGCAGGCGGAGATCGGCGACCGCCCGCGCCAGCTGGGTTTGGTCCAGCTCCCGCTCCAGGTTGTCCAGGTTCTCGCGATCACGCCGGTCGAGCCCGGACTCGTCGACGACCACCAGCGGCGACCGGAACTCCCAGAACCGCCGCTTCTCGGGCTCCGGCGGCTCGATCCCCTCGGTGTACTCGGCGAGTTCGTCGCGCAGCGCTTGAGCTTCGGTGGCGAGTTCCGCGCTGATCGCGGTCCGCACGGGCGCCGGCACGGCGGCGGCCGCGGTGTCCAGGTCGGCCAGCGCGTGGTGCAGGAACACCATGGTCTGCTCGTACCAGAGGCTGTGCGCTCCCTCGATCAGGTGACGCCGGGCCGCCGGATCGGTCAAGGCGGCCAGGTGATCCGTGGGATAGCTGCGGAAATGCCCGCCTCGCTCGTCCCACTCGCTGACCGGCACCGTGGCGCAGGCGGAAATCCGGTTCAGCGCGTCGACGATCGGCGCGGCGAGCGTCGCGTCCTCGACACTGGTGATGGTGACCGACACGACGCCGGTCACCCCGCGGTAAGTGGCCAGAATCTGCGCTTTCCCGCGATGGGCGTGCTGGGAGTAAATGGTCATGGGATGCCCCTTCGGCCTGAAGATCAGCGGACGGGGCGGTGGCGCAGGCGCTTTCCCACGCTCCATGCCCTGGAAGAAAGTCAGGCGGTGGCTCAGGTCCGATCCCCAGCTCCGTGCCTCGTGGCCACGGTACCGAAGTCCCAGGTCTGCGGGCAATCGCGAACTCGACCGAGTGCAGGGTTGAACTGGCCGAATGGTCTTTTCGAGGGTTTACCACCGCGCGGGGTCGCATTTACCGAAATCGGCGGGGAAGATCACTCATCCGGGCCGGGGAGGGATCGGATGAGTTGGCGGAATCAACCACGCGACGCGAAAGGGCGCTTTGCGAAGGGAGGCGCGGGCGTGGCCGCGATCGCCACGGTGGGGGTCGTGGTGATGGGCACGCCGGGCACCATCGGCGGCGGCACCGCGTCGGTCGGATCCGGGAGTGGTTCCGCCAACTCATGGGGAAAGTCGAGCGGTAAGGAGGCAGCGAAGAAAGGACAGCACGGCACCGCGTTCAACCGGTTGAAACTGAAGAACGTCAGGCAGAAGGTCCAGCGCGGACTGAACTGCGCCAAGCATTCCTTCGGCGACGTCCAGCAGTTCTTCCTCCGCACCCCGTGCCGTGAACTGGATCGGATGCTGTTCGCCATGAGCGACGAGCAGGGCAACGACATCGCGATCACCATCGCATGGGTGCGCATGGGCAAAACCGCGGACGCCGCGGAGTTCGAATCCCTCGTCGACACCGACGGCACGGGGAACGTGTCACCACCGGCGGGTGCGCTGCTCGGGCTCGCGGAGATCGAGTTCACCGGCCGCTACTACGACTCCCGGCGCGACGGCCCCCTGGTGGTGGTCGCCGAAGCGGCGCCGATCGGCGGGCCGGCGAACGACCAGCTCCTGCACGACGCGGCCGACGTGGCCGACGAATTCCCGCAGCCGTAACGAGCAGGTGGCTTGCGCCGACTTCCGTGGCGACGAAACGGAGGCCGGTGGTGTTGTCGTTCCTGCGAAGAGGTCCGCATCCGGCATTGCGGCCGACACCGCTGCCCGACAACGGGCGGGTCCGGGTGGTCGGTGAATCCCGGTACCAGCGCGCACTCCGCGACGCGGCATCCGGAATGGCCGCGGCGAACGAATTCGACGGGCACATCCCGGTGACAGCGGCGCTGGTACCCGAGCCCGGCAACAAATGGGACCCGAACGCGGTGCGCGTCGACGTGCTCGACGGCGACCGCACCCGGCCGGTCGGTTACCTGCCCGCCGAACTGGCGAAGGAGTACCAGCCCACGTTCCTCGAACTGCGAGCCGACGGCTTCCTGGGCACCTGCCCGGGCAGGATCGCGGGTGGCGGCGCGAAGTACTACGGGATCTACCTCCACCTCGCGTCTCCCCGCGAACTGCGGTTCGCGCTCGGCGCGGAGGATCCACTGGTGGTGCAGCGATCGGAGCACGCGGTGCTCCTGCGCGGCGACCGGAGCTGCACCGTCACGAAAGAGGAAGATCACCAGGACGTGCTCACCCGCCACGCCCCGGTGATCGGCCAGGAATTCCGCAGTGTGGTCGCCTCACTGGACTTCTGCAAGATCAAAAGCGGTAAGTACAAGGGCCGCAACGCCATCGAGGTGCGCCTCGACGGGCACCGGGTCGGGCAGCTGACGCACGCGATGTCGGTCCGCTACGGCGACGCCGTGCGCGGTTTCCGCGAGCAGGGCCTCCGGGTGACTTGCCAGGCCTTCACCACCTCCAGCCCGAAAGGCGTGCAGGTCGAGCTGAGGCTCCCGCCCGCCAGGTCGTAGGTCAGACCACCAGCAGCACGAAGGTTTGCGAGGCTGCCGCCGCGTACAGGGTGGTGGCCGGGTGGTAGGCCCGCAGGGTCACCTGCGCCGACACGCTGAACGAAAGGCTCAGCGAGAACGAGCTGTTCGGCCGGCACGAGGTCGAGCGCAGGTCCACCCAGACACCGGCCTGCAGGCTCTGGATGATGACCGTCTCGGCCGCTTCCGAGCGCGCGGGCACGTCCAGCGAGCCGCGGATGCGGACCTTCTCGTTGACCTTGACCTTCTCCTTGTCGGCCTTCGCGTGGACCTTCACCCCCTTGAGCACCTCGGCTCCGGCCGGGCTGAGCGGCGTCGCCGCGGCCGCGGTCGCCGGGACGCCTGCCAGCAGGAGGACCCCGGCCACGAGAGCGAGCAGTCTGCGGGAGAACTTCGTTGATCCGTTCATGATCAGAAGTGGAGCACCACCGGCCGTACCCGGCGCCGAAAGGCCCTCTAACCGGTGACGTCGGACTACCCAGGTAGGTGATTGCACCGGGTGCAGAGATCGACACGGAGGCTGCGGCATCGGAGGGTAATTTCGCCGAAAGGCCGACGAAGAACGATCTTCGACCTACCGTGGCCGAGCGGGAACGGGGTTGTCCGGGGAGGCCGCGTGAATCTGAGCAAGCACGCCACCAGACTGGTCGCGCAGGAGTCATCCGAGCGGTTGACGCAAGCGCTTCCGGGCCTTTCGCCACTGCGCCGGCGGGTGTTCGAAGCGCTGCTCGTGCGCACCGCGCAAAGCTGGTCGCTCCTGCTGCGGCGCACCCTGCCCGCCGACGACGACACCAGGGCCGACGCGTTCCTGTTCGGCCCCACCGGTATCTACGCCATCGTGGTCGCCGATCACCCACCCGGCGAAAGCGCGACGCGGGCGATCCGGCGGCACGCCGAGGAACGGCTGGCCGGTATCCGCGACCACCGGCACCAACTGGTCGCCGGCACGGCGGTCCACCTGGTACTGGTCAGCACCGGCCGGAGCGGCGCGCGCTCGCACCGGAACGCCCGGCCGTACTGGGAACTGGGCGAAACGCAGCTCGACGAACTCTTCCGGCGCGACTCGGCGCACCTGACGCGCAGGCAGATCGACACCATCACCGAACAGGCGGCGCGGCGCCTTCCCGACTACGCCGGCCTGGCGGTCCGCCCGCCGGAACGCGCGCCCGAACCAGCCGGGCTGCTGCTCGCCGAAGACCTCACCGCGGACCAGGTGGCGGCGGCCCAGACCGGCACCTTCGACTCCTGGCTGACCTTCCTGCACCCGCACCAGCTGGAGATCGTGACCAGGCGGTACAACGGCCCGGCCCGGATCAGCGGCCCGGCCGGCACCGGGAAGACCGTTGTCGTGCTGCATCGCCTCCGCCACCTGGCCCGGCGCAGCACCGGTCCGCTGCTGTTCACCACCTTCGTCAAGACGCTGCCCCCGGTCATCGAAGCGTCGTTCCGGCGACTGGCCCCGGAGGTCGCCGACCGGGTGGAGTTCGTCAACCTGCACGCCTGGCTGAGCCGGTTCCTGAGTTCCCGCGGTCATCGGCTCAACGTCGACTCCGCGCAGATCAGGACCGCGTTCGCCCGGGCGTGGGGCCCGCGCCGCGAGGCGCTGGAACAGGTCCTCCCCGGCCAGGAGTACGCCTGGACCGAAGTGGACCGGGTGATCAAGGGCCGCGGCATCACCTCGTTCGACGAGTACGCCGGCATTTCGAGGCGCGGCCGCGGTCTGCGCCTCGCCGCGCGCCACAAGGAACTCATCTGGCAGCTCTACCTCGCCTACCAGGAGAAGCTGACCGAACGCGGCATCCACGACTACAACGACATGGTCAGCGTCGCGACGGCCGAACTGGCCGAGCGGCCACTGGCCGAACCGTACGCCGCGGTGGCGGTGGACGAGGTCCAGGACATCACCCTGGCCGGGCTGCGGTTCCTCCGGCTGCTCGCCGGTGACGGCCCCGATCGGCTGTTGCTCGTCGGCGACGGGCAGCAGCAGGTCTATCCGGGTGGCTGGCGGCTTTCCGATGCCGGGATCCCCATCCAGGGCCGCGGTGAGGTGCTGCGGATCAACTACCGCAACCGGGGTGAGGTGCTGGCCTTCGCGCAGCGCTTCGACGCGAACGACCAGGTCGACGATCTCGACGGCGCGAGCGGCGTCGCCCTGCTGGACGTCGAATCGGTCAACTCGGGTGGCACCAGCCTGACCTGGCGCGGGCCGAGAGCAGACGTCGGCACGGCCCTGCGAGCCCAGCTCGACCGGCTTTCCGTGCCGCTGGGCCGGTCCGCGGTGGTGGTCTTCCACCGCCGGGATCTGCCGCTGTGCACCAAACCCTTGCGTGAAGCCGGAATCGCGATGACCCAGCTGGACGACTATCGGGGCGAGGCGGACGACCGGCTGAAGGTCGGCACCGTCCACCGCGCCAAGGGGCTGGACTTCCAGGCCGTGCTGGTGGTGGAGGTGGCGGACGGGACGGCCGGGGACGAGCAGGAGGCCGGAGAGCTGCGCGATCGGCAACGCCTCGTCGCGGCGACGCGCGCCAGGGATTTCCTCTGGTGGGCGGTCGTCACCGAATCCGCCACCGAGTCTTTCACCGAACCCGTCACCGAGGCCGCCGCCGAGGAATCCGTCGAGTGCGTGCACGAAATGCCGATCGAATGGTGCGCGACCTGCAAGAAACCGCCCCGCGGCACGCTCCCCCACGGGTACCGCACGCGAGGTGGCAGCGCCTATCACAACGATCCGCAGTGCAACTGGCTGCGAAAAGGCCAGGACCGCTCACACCGGCAGGGCAAGAACGTGCACGACAAGGTCCCGGCCGCCTGGGCTTCGGTGAATCCGGGCGAACTCGAACCCTGCGAGTTCTGCTGCACCCCGCAATGGCTCAAACGACACGGTCATTGAGCAAACAGCGTCGATAGACTCGTTGGGAGAGCGGTTGACGGCGAGGAGATGTGCGTGAGCGTCGAGGCGACCCTGCTCAGGCTCGGGGGTTCGATCGCGAAGTCGGCCGGGGCGGCCTGGTTGCGCACCCGGCGCTCCGACGCCGAACGCCGGATGAACCTGGTCGAGCTGGTGGGCGCACGCGGCCTCGGCCTGCTTCCTCAGCGCAGGCTCGTCCGGCAGCTCGAACAGCTGGCGGAAACGGTGGCCGAGCGCCTCCAGCCCCTTGTCCTCGCCGAGTTCCGCCGCCTGGACGACAACGAGCGGGTGGCCGCGCTGAACGGCGTGGCCCAGGCGATCGAAGCAGCGGACCTGTCCGACGTGCGCGTGCTGGGCGCGGGCGTGTCGTCGACCGCGGTCGAGCGCCTTGTCGGGCCGTCCGCCGCCACCGTCCGGCGGCAACTGGGGCTGAGCGAGGCGGGCGAGGGTTTCTTCGACCTCGTTCTGCGCGAAGTGATCGCCTACCTGACCGAGGTGATCTCGACCCTGCCCAGCTTCCAGGGCCGGGCGTTGAGCGAACTGCTGGAACGCGACAACGAGATCATCGACCACCTGCGCGAAATCCTCGACCGGATGCCCGAACGCGGGGCGCTGTCCCCCACCGACAACACGGCCGAGTTCGAACTCGAGTACCTGCGCGAGGTTTCGCGCAAACTCGACCAAGTCGAGCTGTTCGGCGTGACCACCTCGCGGCCGACCCGGCGGTATCCGCTGAGCGTGGCGTACGTCGGTCTCATGACGTCGACGGGCGCCCCCGACAGCGACGACGAAGACGACGAAACCGTGGAAGCGGCGCTGGCCGGGAGCCCGCGAACGCTGATCCGCGGCGAGGCCGGGTCGGGCAAGACGACCCTGTTGCGCTGGCTCGCCGTGAAGTGCGCCCAAGGATCCCTCGAATCCTCACTGTCCTCTTGGAACGGTCTCGTGCCGTTCTTCGTGCAGCTGCGCGGGTACGCGGACAAGCGTCTGCCCACTCCGGGCGAGTTGCTGTCCACGGTCGCCTGGCAGCTCAAGGACCACATGCCCCCGCGATGGGCGTGGGACGTGCTCTCCTCAGGCCGGGCTCTGGTGCTGGTCGACGGGGTGGACGAAGTGCCGGAGCAGGAACGCGGCGCGGTCCGGGAATGGCTTTCCGACCTCGTCGGCGCGTTTCCCAAGTCCCGCTACGTGGTGACCTCGCGGCCACCGGCGATCCCCGACGACTGGCTGGACGACGAAGGCTTCACCGCGGCCGCCCTCCAGCCGATGTCCCGGTCGCACATCCGCGCCTTCGTCCGCCACTGGCACGACGCCATCCGGGTCGACTCACCGGCCGGCGACCAGCCCGACCTCACCGCCTACCAGGGCTCACTGCTCGCCGCGATCGACGGCAATCAGGCACTTCGCCTGCTGGTCACCAATCCCCTGCTCTGCGCACTGGTCTGCGCGCTCAACCACGACCGGCGGTCACAGCTCCCGCGCGGCCGGATGGACCTGTACCGCACCGCGCTCGACATGTTGCTCAGCAGGCGGGACACCGAACGACGAATCCCCGGCGAAGCACACGTGGCGCTCAGCCCGTCGGAGAAGATGCTCCTGCTGGAGGATCTCGCGCACTGGTACTCGCTCAACCAGCTGGCCAACGCCACCAGGGAACGGGTGGTCAACCGGCTGGCGGCCTGCCTGCGCCAGATGCCGGGCAAGGACCTCGACGCGGCGCACGTCTATTCGCACCTCCTGCTGCGTTCGGGACTGCTTCGCGAGTACAGCGCGGGCCAGGTCGACTTCGTGCACAAGACCTTCCAGGAATACCTGGCCGCCAAGCGGATCGTGGAAACCGACTCGATCGAAATGCTGGTCAACCACGCCCACGAGGACTCGTACCGCGAAGTGATCATCATGGCGGTCGGGCACGCGCGGCAGCGCGAGCGGGAACATCTGCTCACGGAGATCCTGGCCGCCAGCAAGGAGCCGGGGCTGCCTGCCCAGCGGCGCAAGGCGCTGCAACTGCTGACCATCGCCTGCCTGGAAACCACGACCCAGCTGAGCCCTGAAGTGCACGAAGAGATCATCGGCTGCCTGCGCGAGGTGATTCCCCCGCGCTCTTCGGACGAGGCGCGCGCCCTCTCGGCCATGGGTGACGAAGTACTTCCCCTGCTCCGGACTTCCGGTCGACTGAGCGAAGCGGAGGCCGCGGCGACCGTGCAGACGGCCGGCCTGGTGTCGGGCCAGCGCGCGTTGCCCGTGCTCGCCGCTCTCGCCCGTGACGGACGCGGGCCGGTGGAACGGGAACTGGTCCGGATGTGGAGCTACTTCGACCCGGAGCAGTACGCCAGGGAGGTGATGGCCGCGGCACGGCTGCTGGACGGTGATTTGCGCATCACCGACCCCAGGGTGCTGCCCGGGGTTCCGCTCGTGCCCCACCTCGTCAGCTTTTCGGGCGACTTCACCGGTTCGTTGACCGAAACCGAGGAGCACCTCCTCGCCGCCAACGAGAAGTTGAGAGCGCTGTGGCTCACCGACAACCCTGGTCTGAAATCGTTCACGTTCCTTCGCGACCACCAGCGCATCGCGGATCTTCAGGTGCGCAACGCGCCGGAATTGAGCGACATCAGCGCGATAACGAGCTTGCCCTCCCTGCGGTCCATCGCGTTCGAGTCGTGTCCGGGAGTAGTCGGAATCGACTCCCTGCTGGGCTGCGGGGAACTCGAATCCCTCAGAGGGGAGAACTACACCCTGAAGGAAGCGAACGCACTGCTCGCCGGGTTGAAGAAGCTCCAAAGCTTCGGGATCCGGCGTTGTCCTGCGATACACACGCTCGCCGACCTCGGCGCACACGATGAGCTGCGGGGTCTGCACCTCGACGCGTGCAGCGATCTGTCCAGCCTGTCCGGTCTGGACGGTCTGCCTTCGCTGACCAAGCTGACCTTCATGGACTGCCCGGAACTCAGCATCTCCGGTGCCCACCTGGCGGCGTCCGCCCTGCGATCGCTCACCCTCCGGTGGTGCGGCGAGGTGCGCGATCTGAAGCCGCTCAAGGAAATGCGCGAGCTGCGCAGCCTCCAGTTGCAGGGGCTCACCATCGACAGCCTGAAACCGCTGGCCGGGCTGGAGAAACTCCGCAGGCTGGCCGTGGTCGACTGCGAGTGGATCGACGATCTCAGCCCGCTCGCCGATCTCCCGTCCCTGCGACACCTGAGCCTGCAACGCACCGGTCACCGGCTCGATCTCGCACAGCTGGGACCGAAACGGGACCTGATCGTCACGCACAGCGGCAACGCCTACAACGGGAACGCGCTCGGCGACTCCAGCACCGTCATGGTCAGCAGCACCGAACGCCTTCCCGACTAGGTTCGGCGGGCGCGGGCCCGGCGCTTTCCCTCGTGCATTGCCTGTACTCGGGCGATCGGAATGGTGTGGCCTTCTTCGACCAGGTCCGCCGGAAGGCTTTGCGGCTCGGGCATTTGCTCCGCCCACGGGTCCGCGCCACCGAGCAGGTCCAGTGCGGTGTGGACGGTGAAATCGGCTGGTTTCACGCGGTCGAGGTCGTCCCAGGAGACCGGGAAGGAAACCGTGGTGCCCGGCCGCAGCCGCGGGCTGTAGGTGGCGACGACCGTCGCGCCGCCGGCCCGGGTGGAGTCCAGGAAGACCTTGCCCTCCCGGTCTTCGCGGATGAACGCGGTGGTGGCGAGCACCGGGTCGATGCGCTCGGCGCGGGCCGCCAGCGCGCGGGTGGCGGCGGCGACGTCGTCGATGGCCTGGTCCGGGGTCAGCGGCACGAAGATGTGCACACCCTTCGAGCCGCTGGTCTTCACCACGCCCCGCAGCCCGTCGTTCGCCAGCGCCTCCCGGACCAGGAAGGCCGCCCGCACCACCACGCCGAAGTCGCCCCCGGCCGGGGGATCCAGGTCGAGCACCAGGTGCGTCGGGTGCAGGCGCCGCTCGGCGAGGCTGAGCAGCGGGTGGTACTCGACCGCGCGCTGGTTGGCGAACCACAGCAGGGTCGGCCGGTCGTCGCACAGTGCGTAGGAGACTTCGCGCTTCGAACTGTCCGCCCACAGCGCCACGGTCTTCACCCACTCCGGCGTGTTCTTCGGAACGTTCTTCTGCATGAACGGCGCCCGGCCGCGCAGCACCCGCATCACCGACAGCGGCCTGCCGCGCAACCCGGGAATGATCCGGTCCGCCACGGCGTCGAGGTAGTCGACGAGGTCCCGTTTGGTCGCCTCGGACCCATCGAAGAGCGGCTGATCCAAGTTGGTCAGCGGCACCCCGTCGCGCTCTTCCTCCGCAGCCATCGGCCCACCTCGTCCGGTCAGGAAGTCCTGCGCACACGATAGGTCAGATGCTCGGCGGCCGGGGTCGAAACCGAGCCGACCCGGTCGAGCCGCAGGTGCGTCCCGGCCGTGAACAGGCGCGTACCGCCACCGAGCACCACCGGCGCCACGTGCAGCACCAGCTCGTCCACCAGCCCGGCGTCCAGGAACGCCCCGCAGGTTTCGCCGCCGCCCATGATCATCACGTCCTTGCCGCCGGCCGCCGCGTGCGCCTGCTCCAGCGCGCTCTCCAGCCCGTCGGTGACAAAGGTGAAACGACGGGACAGGCGCACGTTCTCCGGCACCGAGTGGGTGAGCACAAAAACCGGCGGCGCGTCGCTCTGGTCGCGTTCGGCGCCGTAGCCGACCTCGTCGTTCCAGCCGTTCGGCCCGTCGACGATGTCGAACAACCGCCTGCCCATGATCACCGCGCCGGACCGGGTGTACGAGGCGTCGAGCACCTCCTTGTCCCGCTCGTTCGCGCGCTCGCTCATCGCCCACAGGTGCAGGTCGTCGCCACCGACGCCGAGGCCCTGCTGCTCGTTGGCGTCCGGCCCGGTGACGTAGCCGTCCAGCGAAAGGGAAATGTCCACCACGACCTGTCCCCTTGCCGGGCCCACCAGCGCGGCGAGCCGGTCCATCGAGTCGCGGATGCCGTGCTCCATCCCGCTTTCCACCATGCTGTCGCGGGCTTCGACGGTCGGGAAGACGCTGCGTGTGCACATCCGGGTGCGACCGCCTTCCAGACCTTCGAAGGTGGAGGATTCGAGGCTGACGTTGCCCGGCCAGCCTTCGAACTCGAAGGTGCGGACGATGGTCTCGTCCGGCACGACGGTGTGGAAAACCCCGTTGAAGTAGTACTCGCCCTCGCGGTCGGCGTGCACGTACCGGTAGCGCCCGCCCGGGCGCGCGTCGTGTTCGAGGATGCGGATCTCGACCTCGCGCGGGCCCAGCCACTGGGCCACCAGCTCCGGGTCGGTCGACGCGCGGAAGAGCAGCGACGGCGGGGCGTCGAACTCGCGGACCACCTCGATGAACGGGGTGCCGGGCTGGGCGGTGATCGTCGTGCCGGTCATCTCTGGCTCCTTTGTCAACCAAGTTGTTTATCAACGACTACGTTGACCATAGGCCGCCACGTGCACGGCGTCAAGCCGCGGCCGGGGCGTGATGATCCCGTGACGCCATTCGCCCCACGAATGGAGCAGCGCGCGGTTACGGTGTCCGGAACCTGGAGGAACGAGGCGAAGGGGAGGTATCGGATGCCCGTCTTCCTGCTGCGGCTCATCCGCCGCGCCCTCGGCTCACGCGTCGGCCTGCCGCCGCTGGCCGTGGTGCTCTTTGTCTTCGTCACCAGCTGGCCACTGATGCTGCTGGCCGAACCGGCGGGCAGCGAGCTGATCCAGCCGGCCAACTTCTGGTGGTGGTTCGTGGTCACCGCGTCCACGGTCGGCTACGGCGACTTCTACCCGGAGTCCACCTGGGGCCATGTGGTCGGCGCCTACGTGATCATCGGCGGGATCGCCACGCTGACCACGCTGTTCGCCCAGCTGGCGTCGATGATCGAGAAACGGAGGGGACGCCGCATGCACGGATCCGGCACGCTGGAGGTGGCCGACCACGTCGTGGTGCTCGGTTACACCCCCGGCCGCACCGAGCGCATCCTCGACGAACTGCACTCCGACCCCACGCTCCGGCTGGTGCTGGCGGCCTGGCCGGAGGTGGAGACGAACCCGCTGCCGGAGCGCACGGTCGAATTCGTCCGCGGCGATCTCACCACGGAGAACACGCTGCGACGGGCGTGCGCGCACCGCGCCCGTGCCGTGCTCATCGACGCGCGCGACGACAACGAGGCGCTGGCCGTGGCCGTCACGGTCGACCATCTGCAGGCCGCCGCGCACGTGGTGGTCGCGCTGCGCGACCTCGACCGGGCGAACCACTTCCGGTACGTCAGCGAGTCGATCCACTGCGTGCAGTGGCACAACCCGCACATGCTGACCGAAGAGCTGCAGGACCCCGGGATCACGCAGGTCTACGAGGAAATCATGACCCACGGCGGCACCGGGAACACCTATTCGCTGCGACTGCCCGAAGCCACCGCCTTCGGGGACTGCCAGATCGCGCTGGGCCGGGAGCACAACGCGACCGCGCTGGCCGCGCGAACCCCGGAGAGCCTGCTGGTCAGCCCGTCCTGGGACACGGTTTTACCGGTCGGTTCGGTGCTCTACTTCGTGTGCCGTCGTCGCATCAGCGAGGCACAGTTGAGCGCCGCGCTGCGCCTGAACAAGGTGTGACGCCGAGCGGGAATCGTCGGAGACAATGGCGGCGTGAACGCGAAGCCACCTACAGCACAGGAACGGTTCACCGATCCTGACGTGTCGCTCTACGCCTTGGCGGAGGACGCCGTCCAGGTGGTGTGCCCGGTCTGCCAAGGTCGCGCCGAGGTGGCGCCGTGGCTCGATGGGGAGCCACGTGGCCTTCACTCGACCTGGTGGCCTCGCCGCCTGGTGTGCCGCACCTGTGGCCAAGTCAGGAACTGGCCTGGCGAGGCCAACGACACAATGTCGTGCTGGGGTGGCCCGGTTGATCCGTACTTCCGCCAACCGCTGTGGCTGCGAGCGGATTGCTGCGGGAACCGGACCCTGTGGGCATCAACGAACGCCACCTGGACATCTTGGCGGACTACGTCGGCGCCCGGCTCCGTGAGCGCGCCGAGCGTCCCGGGCTGACCATGCCGGCCCGGCTTCCGGCGTGGCTGAAGTCGGCCGAGCATCGCGCTGAGATCCTGCGGGTCATCGGCAGGCTGCGAGCTTCCCTCACCCCTTGATCAGGAGTTGGTCTCCAGATCGGCTTTGAGCTCGGCCAGCGCGGAGATCTGCTCCTCGGTGTACTTGTCGATCCAGCGGTTGTGGATCAGGCGGATCGGCACCGCGTTGAGGAAGTGCAGCTTCTCCCGGCCGGATCGCTTGGTGAGCACCAGGTTCGCCTCTTCGAGCACCTTGAGGTGCTTCATCACGCCGAACCGCGACATCTCCAGCTCCGACTCCAGCTCGGTGAGCGTGCGCCCGTCGCGGGCGAAGAGCAGGTCGAGCAGGAACCGGCGCGTCGGGTCGGCCAGTGCCTTGAACACCCGGTCGTCGTCGGTCATCACGCCAGGATACGTGACCGAAAAGTCACACGCCAACCGTGGGTCATTTACGGGTTTCGTTGAGGTAGTTGTAGATCGTGTACCGGGTGACCTCCAGTTCGGCCGCCAGGAAGTCCACCGAATCCTTGATCAGGAAGAACCCCGCCTCGTCCAGTTCCCGCACCACCGCGGCCTTGTGCGGCTTCTTCATCAGCTCGACCGGGATGGCCACCTTCTCCACCGCCCGCTCGATCAGGAACCGCTGCAGGCTGTCCACATCCGGCGGGAAGCTCTCCCGGCGGACCCCCGCGGTGTCGTCCACGTCGTCGGTTTCGCTGTTCACGCACAGGCAGCCGATCGCAGTACCGCCGGCGTCGCGCAGGAACATCGTCGACGAGCGGATCGGCCGCCCATCGGGGCCGTGCGTCTCGTAGTTGATCAGATCCTGCGTGGTGCCGCGGCGGACCAGGCCGAGCAGCAGGTCGGTCATCGGCCCGCCCGCGTCCCGGCCGGTGAGCCCGCCCGCGATGGCCACGATCGAGTCCGGCAGCCGCGACAGGTCGTGCAGCACCACCTCGTTGCCCGGCCCCAGCATCGCGGCGAGCCCGTCGACCGCCGGGATCAGCGCCGCGAGCACGTCGTCCACCTCGCCCGCGACCCGCGCCGGGGTGCCGCCCACCGAAACCGCGGGCCGGGTCAGCCGGGAAAGGGTCAGCCGCAACGCTTCGGCGGCACCGGCGTGCGTCGAGGCGTGCGGGGAAAGGCGGACGTGCTCCGGGCGCACGGTGGCGGTGATCCCGTCGGCCTTGAGCGCGGCGCCGACGCGTTCGCTCGGCACGTCGCCGAGGGTGAACGCCAGGATGCCGCCGCGGCGTTCGGTCGCGGAGACGATTTCCCCGCCGCACGAACGGATCACCTCTTCCAGCTCGCCGACCCGTTCGGCGATCCGCGCCTCGATCGCGCCGACCCCGGCCTGCTCGACCAGTTCCAGCGCGGCGGCGAAGGCGCCCGAGGTGACCGGGCTCAGGTTGCTGATCGACCACGAGGCCGCGGTGTCCGCCGCCGGGTGGATCTCGTCGTCGAACAGGCCGGGATCCCGCGCTCCGGTCCAGCCGGACAGCAGCGGCTCCATGCGTTCGCGCGCCCGGTCCGACAACACCGCGAACCCGGTGCCCCAGCCCGCGCGCAGCCACTTCTGCCCACCGGCAACCAGCACGTCGGCCACTTCCCACGGTGCCTCGACCACACCGAAGCCCTGGATGCCGTCGACCACCAGCAGCCGATCACCGACCACCTCCCGCAACGCGCCGAGATCCGCGCGATAGCCGGTGCGGTAGTCGACCGCGCTCACCGAGACCACGGTGATCTCCGGCGTCAGCGCCGCGGCGACCGCCTCCGGCGTGACGTATCCGCCGGGCAGCCAGCGCACCTTCGCCCGGCCTGCCTGCTCCGCGCGTGCCCACGGATAGGTGTTCGCGGGGAACTCGCTCGCCGACACCAGCACCTCGCCGGTGGCGTTGAACGCCGCCTGGAACAACCCGGTGCTGGTGTTCGGCACCAGCACCACGTGGTCGGTGTCGGTACCGCACAACCGCGCCACCGCCGCCTTCGCCCTGACCTCCTGCAGCATCAGGTCGTCCACAGTGGACTGACCGGCCTTGACCGAGCGGTCCAGCAGGGTGGCGGTGGTGTCCAGCACCGCGTGCGACGGCGGGCCGAACCGGGCGAAGTCCAGGTAACCGGGGGTTTCGTCGAACTGCACCAGGTAGCGCGCGGAGATCCGGTTCACGACAGCACCCGCGCCAGGAACTGCCGGGTGCGCTGCTCGCGCGGATCGCCGAGCACCTGCCCGGGCGGCCCGGTCTCCACCACCGCGCCGTCCGCCATGAACACCACCTCGTCGGCGGCTTCCTTGGCGAAGGCCATTTCGTGTGTCACCACCAGCATCGTCATCCCGTCCTCGGCCAGCCCGCGCATCACCTCGAGCACCTCTCCCACCAGCTCCGGGTCCAGTGCGGAGGTCGGCTCGTCGAACAGCATCAGCTTGGGGCGCATGGCCAGCGCCCGCGCGATCGCCACGCGCTGCTGCTGCCCGCCGGACAGCTGGGCGGGGTAGTCACCGGCGCGGTCCGCGAGGCCGACGCGGTCCAGCAGCGCCATCGCGTTCTCCCGCGCCTCGTCCGCGCCGATCCCGCGCACCCGGACCGGGCCCTCGACCACGTTCTGCAGCACGCTGCGGTGCGCGAACAGGTTGAACCGCTGGAACACCATGCCGATGTCGCGGCGCTGCTTGGCCACCTCGCGCTCACGCAGCTCGTACAGCTTGCCGTGGCGCTCGCGGAAGCCGATCGGCTCACCGTCGACCCACACCTGGCCGCCGTCGATCGGCTCGAGATGGTTGACACAGCGAAGGAACGTGCTCTTGCCCGCCCCGGACGGGCCGAGCAGGCAGACCACCTGTCCTTTTCGGACGGACAGGTCGATCCCGCGCAGCACCTCGGCCGAGCCGAACCGCTTGCGCACGCCGACCGCGCGCAGCAACGGGTCCTCAGATGGCATCTTTCCCCCTCCGCAGCGGCACCGTGCGCAACGCCCGCGCCGCCCGTGACCACGGTCCCGCCGCGCCGCCCGCCCGGTCGGCGGCACCGAAGGCGCGTTCCAGGTAGTGCTGGCCGATCCCGGCCACGGTGACCACCACCATGTACCAGATCGCCGCCGCCAGCAGGGTTTCCATCACCAGCAGGTTGTTCGACGAGATGTTGTTCGAGGCGTGGATCAGCTCGGTCACCCCGATCACCGAGGCCATCGAGGTCGCCTTGAGCATGTTGATGAAGTCGTTGCCGGTGGGCGGGATGATCACCCGCATCGCCTGCGGCAGCACCACCCGGCGCAGCGTGGTGGCCGGGGTCATGCCGATCGCCTTGGCCGCCTCGGTCTGCCCGCCGTCCACGCTGTTCAGCCCGGCGCGCACGATCTCGGCCATGTACGCGCTTTCGTTCAGCGTCAACCCGAGCAGCGCCGCGACGAACGCGCTGACCAGCACGTTGGTCGGCTCGTGCAGCAGGTAGCCGCCGGTGAACGGCAGCGGGATCGAGATGAACTCGAAGACCAGCGCCAGGTTGTACCAGATCAGGATCTGCAGCAGCACCGGCAGCCCGCGGAACAGCCAGATGTAGACCACCGCGAACCAGCGGGCCACCGGGTTCGCCGAGCGGCGCATCAGCGCGACCACGATGCCGAGCACGATCGCCAGCCCCTGCGAGATCACCGCCAGCAGCACGGTGTTCAGCAGGCCGACGGCCATCACCCGGTACCAGAGGAACTCCGGCACCGACTCGTAGTCGATCTTCGCCTGGGCCAGCGCCACGCCGAGCGCCGCGAGCAGCGCCAGGATGATCGCGCCGCTGACCCACCGGCCCCAGTGGCGGAGCCGGACGATCGGCAGCTCAGTGGCAGGCAACTCACGAGCCGCCATTGAGCTTCACCTCGCCGACCGCGCCCTGCTCGACGCCCCAGGCCCGCAGGATCTCGTTGTACGTGCCGTCGGTGACCAGCGCCTGGAGCGCCTTCTGCACGCTCTGGGCGAGTTCGGCGTTGCCCTTGTTGACCCCGATGCCGTACGGGCCGCCGTTGATCGGCTCGCCGGGGATGACCTCGAAGAACTGGCCTTCACCGGCGGTCTTCGAGATGTAGACCGCGCTCGGCAGGTCGTTGAGCACCGCGGCCACGCGGCCGGTGCGCAGCTGGTTCTGGTTCTGCGTGTCGCTGTCGGTGGCGGTGACCGTCACCTCGGGCTTGCCTGCCTGCTTGCACTGCTCGCTCTGCTCGGTGGCGTACTTCTGGTGGCTGGTGCCCTGCACCACGGCGACCGCCTTGCCGCACAGGGTTTCCGGGCCGTTGATCCCGTCCGGATTGCCCTTGCGGACCATGATCGTGATGCCGGAGGTGAAGTAGTCCACGAAGTCGATCTGCTGCTGGCGCTCGGCGGTGTCGTTCATCGCCGCCATGGTCAGGTCGATCCGGCCGGACTGCAGGCTGGTGATCAGCGAGCTGAACGCCATGTCCTGGTGGGCGACGGTGAGCCCGAGCTTGGCGCCGATCGCCTTGGCCAGGTCGACCTCGTAGCCGACCGGGGTCTTGCCGTCGGCGGCGTAGAAGTTGTTCGGCGCGGACTGCAGGTAGGAGCCCATGCGCAGGGTGCCAGCCTGCTTGACCGCGGCCGGCAGGGCCGCGTTGAGCTGCTCGTCCTTGGTGATCTTGGCGAGCACCGGCGCGGTGTCCGGCACGCCTGCCGACACCCCGCCACCGGGCTGCTGGGCTTGTCCGCCGCCTGCCCCGTCCGGCCCGCCGCCACAGGCGGTCAGGGTCAGCGCGAGCAGCGCGAGAGCAGGCACGAGTTTTCGAGCGGGCATGGGCCACCTCCGCGACCAGGGGAAATGCTGGAGCAGGACGCTACAACTCGTTGTTGAAGACGTCAACTACGAGTTGAAATTCCTGTCTTCCCCGCTGGACCCGGTGGACCGGGCGGCCGTCAGCCTCAGTCGATCGCCCCCCCGCGCCGGGCGCACGAGACCACGGACGGGCGCGCCGAAGGCCCGCGGCGGCGCCAGTCGTCGAGCACCAGGTGCACCACTCGGCGCGCCTGCACCGGGATCTCCACCGGCAGCTCGGCGGACTCCCCGTCGACCGCGGCGAACTCCCAGTTCGCCACCCCGCCGCCGATGATCTCGGCGTAGCGCTCGGCGGCCAGCCTGCTGCGGAACCGCACTCGCTGGCTGGTGATGCGGCTGGTGATCTCGACCGCCATGACGCCCTCCCGAAGCTGGAGCCGGCCCCGATCTTCCCCATCGGAGCCGGCCCGATCAGTAGAACACATGTTCGATCGAGATGCGAGCCCGGGTTGTGCCAGGCTGGTCCGATGCTGATCCGACCAGCCGGAACCGGGGACGAACTCGGCGTGGCGACCGTGCACGTCCGGTCGTGGCAGGCCGCCTACCGCGGCCTCCTGCCCGACGCCTACCTCGACGGCCTGCGTCCGGAGGATCGGGCGGCCGGCTACAACTTCGGCACCTCCGATCCCGAGCGGATCCGGCCGATCGTGGCCGTCGACGGGGACACCGTCCGCGGTTTCGCCGCGTTCGGCCCCTCACGGGACAACACCGACGGCACCGACGGCGAGCTGTACGCGATCTACGTCCACCCCGGCCACTGGGGCGGCGGATACGGCCGGGCCCTCATCACCGAGGCACGACGCCTCCTCGCCCAGCGCTACCAGCAAGCGATCCTGTGGGTGCTCGTCGGCAACGACCAGGCGCGGCGCTTCTACCTCGCGGACGGCTGGGCCGACGAGGGAACCAGGCGCACGGACGAGATGTTCGGCGTGACGGTCGACGAAACCCGCTTCCGCCGAACGCTGCGGTGACCCCGGGTCAGTACCGCCCCGGCGCGGCCACCACCACCGGATCCACGTTGTGCCCGGCCAGTTCGACCACCGGCGCGGCACCGCCGAGATCGGCCGTCCGGTAGGTGGCCGACAACCGCAGCGTCTCGCCCGGCCACAGCGTCACGTAGTTGTCCGACCAGTCCGTGGGCAGCACTTCCGCGCCGCCGGCGCCCTTGCGCACGGTCGCCCTGACGAAGAAGGCCACCTGCCCACCGGTCGCGGTGTTGGTCAGCGTCACGTCGGTCCGCGTCCGGTCACCCTCCACAGTGGACTTCGCGTTCGCGCTCACCGTGCCCTTCGGCAGGGCGTTCAGCCCGGTCAGATCGGCGTAGCCCGACTGGGGCGTGTGGTACCAGGTGGAAGAGGCGTAGTCGAGCGTGTCCGCCTTGGTGGACAACCAGTACACATTGCGGTCGAGCACCTTGCCCGCGCCGTCGGTGAGCAGCAGGCGGGTGAAGTAGGTGGCCGACAGCCCAGCTGGTTGTGGTAGCGCGCCCACCCGGACCGAGCCGTTCGCCTTGGCGTCGACCGGGCGGACCTCCTTCGCCTTCTCCGTGCCGTCCGCGTTGAAGACGGTCACCTCCACGCGCAGTCCCGGCACGCTTTCGAGCCCGGTGTTGACCACGGCCAGCGATTTGTCGTCATACGAATACTGGACGTGCAGCGGCCGCAACGCGGTCTTGGCCCCGAAATACGAACCCGCGGTGTCGAGATAGTAGTCGTAGAGGTGCCAGTACGCGGTCGGCCAGGCGTCGTTGAGCATCCAGTAGATCACCCCGGTGGCCGGTTTGGCGGAATCCGACCAGTCCCGCCCGAACGCCTCGAACTGCGCGCGGTTCGTCTCGTAGTTGGCCAGTTGTGCCTTGCGCACCAGGTCTTCCGGGTTCGCGGGCTTGCCGTAGCGGCCGTCCAGCGCGGTGCCCCAGAAGGACAACTTGTTGAAGGTGGTGCTCGGCGACAGGTGGTACTGCGGAGCGTTGTAGTCGGTGAGCTTGCCGATGTCCTCCGGGGCGAGGAACTTCTTCAGCTCGTCCATTTCCGGAATGGTCGGTCCGGGACCGATTTCCGACGCGAAGCCGAACGCGCCGCCCTTCTGCTCGTTGTACCAGTAGTTCGGCGGTTCCCACCAGTACGGGCCGTCCATCTTCATGCCGGGACTGCCCAGCTGCGGCGAGCTGATCGCCTTCGCCGAGGAGATCACCGGCAGTTCCCAGTCCGCCCGGTTCAACGCGTCGAGATAGATCTTTTCCAGCCCGGCGCCCGGCGCGGCGTCACTGCCGATCATGAAGCCCAGCATGCTCGGGTGATTGCGCACGCGCTTGGCTTCGCTTTCGGCGGACCGCCCGGCGACAAGATCGTCCTCGGCATCGAAGGAACCGTAGTCCTCCCATTTCGAGCAGCATTCCCAGCCGGTGAGCAGCATGATGCCCAGTTGGTCGGCCAGCTCGTAGAACTCGTCGTTCTCCGGCTTGCCTTCGAGCCGGATGGTGTTCATTCCCATCGAACGCACGAGATTCAGCTGATCGCCGATGCGACGCAGATCCGTGCGCAGGAACAGGTCCGAGGCCCAGCCACCACCACGCACGAGGAACGGCTTGCCGTTGACGGAGAATTCGCGCGCGCCCTGGTTCAGCCGCGAAGTCACCTCGCGAAGGCCGAACTTCGTCTTCACCGAATCGGAGAGTTCACCGCCGACGGTCGCGTCGAGTGCCGCTTCGTACATCGGCTGGCCACCCATGGTGAACGGCCACCAGACCTTCGGCTGGGCGATCTTCAGCGCGGGCGTGTCGGCGGGCGAGAAGGTGATCGTCCTGGTCTCGCCGGGAGCCAGTGAAATGGTGCGGTTGAGCGGAATCTCACCGACCTTGCCGGTGATCTCGGTGGTCACCGGCTGCGCGGTGTTGTTGCGGACGTCGGCCTTGACGGTGACATCAGCGCTGCTGAGGTCCGGCAGCGGCAGGTCGCCGTCGGCACGGATGTCGCGCAGGGAAACCGCGCCGCTGCGGGTCAGCTGCACATCGCGGAACAGGCCCTGGTTGCGGTCGGGCGGGAGCTGCGCCCAGTCGATGAAGTGGATCGCCAGGTCCTGCTGCGGGTCCGAGGGCATCGCCTTGATGGCGATCGCGTTGTTCCCCTTGCGCAGCAAGGAGGTCACGTCGAACTCGTGCGTCGGGTAGGCACCGATGACCTGATCGGTACCGGCCACCTTGGTCCCGTTGAGCCACACCTCGCCGCGCGCGATGATGCCGCCGTTGAGCTTGAGGAAGGTGTGCGCGCCCGGTTGCGGATCGGCGGTGAAGGCCTTGCGGTACCACCACGGCACGGTGAACTCCGAGCGTGCCGCCCGTTGCAGGTTGGTGCCGTAGTTGACGTCGCCGTACTTGCCGTTCGCGACCAGCCCGGCCATCACGGTGGACCGGGCGGGCGCGGGGTACCAGCCGCTGTCGTCGTAAGCGGGTTGCGAGAGCGCGTCACCGCCGACGGTGACCACCTTGCTGGTCTGCAACCGCCAGTCGGGAACGGTGCTGGTCTGGCCGTGCGCGGCGGGCGCGGACATCGGGGCTCCGGCAGGTGTCGCCGGTCCGGCGGTCTGAGCGGACAAAAGGGGCACGAAGACCGCCAGTGCGGCGAGCAACTTCGGCAAACGGCGCATGGCTGCTCCCGGGAGTCAATGGTCCAAACCACCCTGGAACACTTTCCGATTTCCGGGCAAGGGGCCGTCGAGTCAATTCTGGCGCGGAGCGCTCCGTTGAGGGTGGCGGCGGGTGGCGGGTGGGATACGTTTCAGGCGTGACGATGCCCGAGGAGCCCGCCGAGCCCGAATACCGCCAACGCCGCTTCACCGCTCCGCCGGGCGCGGCCGACCTGCTGCTGATCCGCCACGGCGAATCCGCGCCCGCCCGCCCGAGCCGCCCGTTCCCGCTGGTCGACGGCCAGGGCGATCCCGAACTCGCACCGGACGGACTGACGCAGGCCGAACTGATCGCGAAGCGGCTCGGTGACGAGCACTTCGACGCCATCTACGTGACGCCCTTGCAGCGGACCGCGCAGACCGCGGCGCCGCTGGCCGCACGGCTCGGCCTGACCCCGCGGCTGTGTCCCGAACTGCGGGAGATCTTCCTCGGTGAGTGGGAGGGCGGCGTGTTCCGGCAGAAGGTGGCCGAGCGCGACCCGCTGGCCGAACGGCTGTGGGCCGAGGAGCGCTGGAGCGTGGCACCCGGCGCCGAGGACGACGACGCGTTCGCCGCGCGCGTGCGCACGGGGATCGAGCGCATCGCCGCCGACCACCCCGATCAGCGGGTCGCGGTGTTCACCCACGGTGGCGTGATCGGGCAGGCGCTCGCGCTGGCGGCGCGGTCACGGCCGTTCGCCTTCGTCGGCGCGGACAACGGCTCCATCTCGCAGCTCGTGGTGCACGGGCCGCAGTGGATCGTCCGGCGGTACAACGACATCGCGCACCTCACCAGCTGATCCGGCCGAACGCGACGAACTCCACGGTGGCCAGCACGGCGACCGACTGCGCGGCGAGCAGGCCGATCAGCACCAGCAGCTGCGCCACCCCGGCCTGCACCGGACTCGCGCCGCCGAGCAGCATGCCGACATACGCGCCGGGCAGGGTGACCAGGCCGACCGTGCGGGTCTGGTCGAGGCCGGGGATGAGCGCGTATCCCGCGGACGGACGGCAGATCTCCAGCGCGGCGGCGCGCGGCATGAAGCCGAGCGCGAGCGCCGCCTCGTATTCGCCGTGGCGGGTCTTGAGTTCGTCGAGCGCGCGGCGGCCCGCCTGCGCGGTGGCGGTCATCGCGCCGCCGATGACGATGCCGGCGATCGGCACCACCACGATCGGTTTCCACGGGACCACGCCGGTGGCCAGCACCAGCGCGAGCACCGGCACCACCCCCGCGGCGATGGACGCGGCGAACCACGGCCAGCCGCCGGGTGCCTTGACGCGCCGGTAGGCGGTGAACGAGGCGACGGCGAACATGAACAGCACAAAGCCCGCCGTCCACCAGCCGGAGCGCAGGATCGCGGTGATCACCAGCGAGACGGCGGCCAGCTGGACCACCGCGCGCACCGCCGCGATGAGCACCGCCCAGCCGGAGCCGAGCCCGCCGCGCCACACGACCGCGGCCGCGACCAGCACGAAGAACCCGAGCACGACGGCGAGCAGCGGTCCCGCCTCGATTGCAGCGTTCACCGGGCTGATCCTGCCCGACGCGGGGGCCTCGTGCCGGAAGGCAGCAGTGCCGTGAAAGCCATCTTCACGGCAGGCCGGTCACCGGGGTGCGCCGCATGCCGTGCTGGCGGCGCTCACGGCATGCGGCGCTCGGAAAGTGGTCACCGGCTGTGCGAGCAGGTCACCACGTTCTTGGCCACCGTGGTCGACTTCTGGGACACCACCTGGCCGTCGACCACGATCCGGCAGGTCAGGATCCCGGCCGACGGGTTCTGCGCCGAGATGCTGAAGTACCCCGAACTCGGGGTCAGCTGCTCCAGGGTCCGCGACCACGGCAGCTCGGCGCTCATCTCCTGCGCCACGGTCAGCTCGTTGCCCACGTAGGTGATGTTCCGCGCGCCGTGGTCCCCGCTGAGTTCGTAGGTGACGTACTTCGACGGCACCGGCGGCGCCACGGGTGCCACGTGGTCGGCACGCAGGCGCGGCTGCTGCTGGTTCGACCTGGCCGGGCGCTCCCCCGCGGTCACCTGCAGCACGATGCTGGCGGCCCCGACCACGGCCACGCCGAGCACCAGCGAAACCGCGCCGAGCAACCGGCGCGCTCGGCGGTCGGCTCGCAGTTTTGCCTCTTCGGCTGCTGTCACGGGTGCCGCTCCCCACGTCACCGCGCCCCAGTTCGGGCACGCTGTCTAATACTCGCTTAATCGCGTAGACCTGTTACCCCCGAAGGTCGGAATATTTGCACATTCACTCTTTCGGGCGTTCGGCCGTTCGCACGATGTTGCGCACCATGCCGCCGAACACCAGTCCGTGGAACGGCGCGACCGACCACCAGTACAGGTGCCCGGCCAGTCCCTTCGGCACGAAGACCGCCCGCTGGCGGTACGTCGAGCCCGACTCCGAGGACTCCGAGGAGTCCACCGCCTCCACCGCCAGCTCCAGCCACGCCTGTCCCGGCACCTTCATCTCGGCCCGCAACCGCAGCAGCTCGCCGCGCTCGATGGCCTCCACCCGCCACCAGTCCAGCGCCTCACCGAGGTGCAGCCGTTGCTGGTCACGCCGTCCGCGCCGCAGGCCGACCCCGCCGACCAGCCGGTCCAGCCAGCCGCGCACCGCCCAGGCCAGCGGGAACGAATACCAGCCGTTGCTACCGCCGACGCCCTCGACCACCCGCCACAGCGCCTCCGGCGACGCCGCGCACGGTGACCGCCGGTGATCGGTGTAGACCGAGCCGCCGGTCCATTCGGGATCCGACGGCAGCGGCTCGGCCGGCGCGTCCGGCACCGACGCGCCAGCCCAGTGGGTGGGCACCTCGGCGTCGCGAATTCTGGCCAGTGCCAGCTCAACGGCCTGCTCGTAGCTCACCAGGCCCTCCGGCGGCGCGGGCACGTACCGCTCGATGTCGTGCTCACGACAGACCATTTCGTGCACGAGTGAATCGATCAGCGGCCGCGCGATACCCCGCGGCACCGGCGTCACCAGGTTCACCCAGTGCGACGAAAGGCGGGGCGTCAACACGGGTGCGGGCACCATCACTCTCCGGATTAATCCGGAAACGACGGCGTAGCGGCGCATCATCTCCTGATAGGTGAGCACGTCCGGCCCGCCGATGTCGAAGGCCCGGTTCACCCCGGACGGCAGTTCCGCGCAGCCGGTCAGATAGCGGAGCACGTCCCGGATGGCGATCGGCTGCACCCGGTTGTGCGCCCACTTCGGCACCACCATCACCGGCAGGCGCTCGGTCAGGTAGCGCAGCATCTCGAAGCTGGCCGAACCGGAGCCGAGAATGATCGCCGCCCGCAGCACCGCGGTCGGCACGCCGGAGCGCAGGAAGATCTCGCCGACCTCGGCACGCGACGCGAGGTGGTCCGACAGCTCCTCGCCTTCGGGTTTCAGCCCGCCGAGGTAGACGATGCGGCCGACACCGTTGTCACGGGCGGCCTCCGCGGTGAGCAGCGCCGCCTGCCGGTCGATCCCGGCGAAGCCCTTCTGCGAAAGCGAGTGCACGAGGTAGTAGAGGACGTCGACGCCTTCGGTGGCCGCGTGCAGGCTGTCCGCGTCGAGCACGTCACCACGCACGATCTCGACCTCACCCGCCCACGGCACGTCCCGCAGCTTCGACGGGTCCCGCACCAGGCACCGCACCGAATACCCCGCCGCGAGCAGGCCGGGCACGAGTCTTCCTCCGATGTAACCGGTAGCCCCGGTGACCAGACAGCGCATTCACGCCATTCTCGGGCACCGGCCCCGATCCGGCAGTGCTCAGGCGAGCCGCGACAGGTCCGCGTTGCCGCCCGAGATGACCATTACGGTGACCCCGCCCTGCGGCGCCTGGACCACGCCCGTGCGCAACGCGGCCAGGCAGACCGCCGACGCGGGCTCGACCAGCAGCTTGCTCGACTCGACCAGCTCGCGCCACGCCGACTGGATGGCGTCCTCGCCGACTTCGACCACTTCGTCCGCATAGGCCTGGACGTGCGGCAGCGTGTGCTCACCGGCGAAGGGCGCGGTCAGCCCGTCCGCCACGGTCGCCGACGGATTGTCGAGCCGCACCACCGCGCCCGCGGCCAGCGCCTGGCTCATCGCGTTCGAGGTGGCCGGCTCCACCCCGACCACGCGGGCCGACGGCGCGAGCTTGCGCACGGCGGCGGCCACCCCGCTGAGCAGACCGCCCCCGCCGACCGGCACCAGCACCAGATCGGGTGACGGCCCGTCGGCACACAGCTCCAGCCCGGCCGTGCCCTGCCCGGCGATCACCTCGGACTGGTCGAACGGGTGCAGGATCGGGAAACCGTGCCGCTCGGCCAGCTCACCCAGCGTGGTGGCGAGGTCGTCGGTTGGCACGATCTCGCCGCCGAACCGCTCCACGTTCGCCACCTTGGACGGCACCGGCTTGCTCGGCATCGCGACGATCACGCGCACGCCGAGCCGCTGGCCCGCGTAGGAGATGGCGGCCGCGTGGTTGCCCGCGGAGAAGCTGACCACGCCCTCGGGCAGCTCACCCCGCTCCTGCCAGGCGAGCAGCGTGTTCAGCGCGCCGCGGACCTTGAAACTGCCCGCGTGCTGCAGGTTCTCGGCCTTGAGCAGCACCCGCGTGCCTAGTTCCTGGGAGAGGCGCTGGTTGTCGACCAGCGGGGTGCGCAGCACCAGTCCCTCGATGCGGGTCGCGGCGTCGGAGATGTCGTCGATGGTCACGAGGTCCACATCTCCGACGGTACCGCGCGAAATTGTCGGGGGTCCGGGGCATGATGACTGGTGTGTACCGCGAACTGCCCGCACCCGCTCCACTGCGCTCGGTGGTGCGCTGCCGGTGGCTGTCGGTGGCCGGGCCCGGTGACGGCAAGCGGATCGTGCCGGACGGCTGCCTCGACCTGATCGCCGGTGGTGACCGGGTTTTTGTCGCCGGGCCGGACACCGGGGCCTGGTGGTCGCGGCAGCCGCCGGGCACGAGGCTGCACGGCATCCGCTTCCGGCCTGGCCACGCGCCACGGGTGCTCGGCGTGCCCGCGGACGAGCTGCGTGACCAGCGGATCGACCTGGCGGAGCTGTGGGGTGCGCGCGGGCGGCGGCTCACCGAGCAGGTGCTGAACTCCCCAGCCGATCTGATCGACGTGATCGGCGTGCCGGAGGACGACGCGGATCCCGCGCTCGACGTGGTGCTGGCCAGGCTGGATCGCGGGGTGCCCAGGGTGTCCGCCGCGCTCACCGGGCTGGACCTCGGCGCCCGCCAGTTCCGCCGACGCTTCGGCGCGGCCGTCGGTTACGGGCCGGCCACCTACTTGCGGGTGGCGCGGCTGCGGCGGGCGATCGAGCTGGCCGGGGACGTGCCGGAGCTGGCCACTCTCGCGGCCGAGGCCGGGTACGCCGACCAGGCGCACCTGAGCCGGGACTGCCGCGAGCTGACCGGTGCCACCCCGTCGGCGTACTTCCGTTCTGTTCAAGACGCGGCCGCGCGGCCGCTCCTACGGTCTTCGGCATGAACACCGAAAACAAGGTCCGGGCCGGGGAGTTCCTGGCCACCCACGCACGACTGCTGGAGCGGCGGATCGCCGAGGTCCGCGGCGGCCGGCCCGAAGCCGCGTCCGGGGTGATCGCGGCGCTCGCCGCCCACCGCAATCCCGACGGCGGGCTCGGCCACGCGCTCGAACCCGACGTCCGCGCACCGGAGAGCCAGCCCCTCGCGGTCGATTTCGGCCTGCAGGTGCTCAGCGAACTGGTCGAGGCGGTGCCGTCGATCCGGGACGAGGCCAAGGAGTTCGCCGCCGGTCTGCTGCCGTACCTCGCGTCGGTGGCGGCGCCGGACGGCGGCCTGCCGATCGTGACGCCGTCGATCGCCGCGCACCCGCGAGCCGAGCACTGGGGTGCCGGTGAGTTCCCGCCAGGGCTCAACCCGACCGCGAACATCGTCGCCCGGCTGCGCGCGCTCGGGCTGTCGTCAGCGTGGCTCGATGAGGCGGATCGGTTCTGCCGCAAGGAAATCGAGCGTGCACTCGACGGCGAGCCGGACGCGCACACCGCGATCAACGTGCTGACCTACCTGGAAAGCACGGACGACGCGGAGCTGATGGCGACCTTCGAGGCCAAGGTGCCCGAGCTGACGCTGTTCCACCTCTACCCAGGCGCCGGTTACGGGCTCACCCCGCTGGAGTTCGTGCCGAGCCCGGAGAGCCCGCGTGCCCGGTTGTTCCCGCGGGAGGCCATCGAGGCGCATCTGGACCAGCTCGAAAAGGAACAGGAGGCCGACGGCGGCTGGCCGGTCGGCTGGGCTCCGCCGGGGCCCGCGGCCGAGCTGGAGTGGCGCGGCGTGATCACCCTGCACGCGATCAGTCAGCTCAACGCCTATGGTCGCTGAATGATCCGGCGAGCCGGCGCGGCCGACGCGCCCGCCGCAGCTGAGGTGTGGCTGCGCTCGTTCGCCACGCTCGGGGTCCGGCGCGCGCATTCGGCCGACGAGGTCCGCGCCTGGTTCGCCGGGTTCGTGGTGCCGCAGCTGGAAACCTGGGTGTCGGTGGCGGAGGATTCGGTCACCGGGCTGCTCGTGCTGGACGGGCCGGAGCTGGCGCAGCTCTACCTCGATCCGGACCGGCGCGGCCAAGGCCTGGGCGACCGGTTCGTGGCGCTGGCGAAGCGGCAGCGGCCCGATGGCCTGGAGCTGCGGACGTTCCAGGTCAACGAACCGGCGCGGCGGTTCTACCGGCGGCACGGGTTCACCGAGGTGGCGTGGTCCGACGGCAGCGACAACGAGGAGGGCGAGCCCGACGTCAAGCTGACCTGGTCGCCATAACCGGCGGTTATCACGGCAGGTCTTCGACGGGCCGCGACGCCGGCGCCAGGATGAGGGCATGACCCTTCCCACCCGCTCGCTCGGCGGCCTCGACGTCTCCGCCATCGGCTTCGGCGCGATGGTGCTCTCCCCCGGCATGTACGGCGAGATCGACGACCGGACCGCCGCCCGCGCGCTGAACCACGCCCTCGACGCCGGTGCCACGCTGATCGACACCAGCGACGGTTACGGCGCGGACGGGCACAATGAAAAGCTCATCGGCGAAGCCATCCGCGCCCGCCGCGACGAGGTCGTGCTGGCCACGAAGTTCGGCTTCCGCGTGCCGGAAGGCGCCGAGGCGCACGCTTTCCCGGTGGACTACGCGTTCGGCGAGCTGGCGGTGAACGCCGAGCCGCGCCACGTCCGCGGGTACGCCGAGCAGAGCCTGCGCAACCTCGGCACCGACCGGATCGACCTCTACTACCCGCACTTCCCGGATCCGGTGGTGCCGATCGAGGACACCGTCGGCGCGGTGGCCGAGCTGGTCGAAGCCGGGCTGGTCCGCCACCTCGGTCTGTCCAATGTGGATGCCGGACAGCTGCGGCTGGCGCACGCCGTGCACCCGGTCAGCGCGGTGCAGGCGCAGTGGTCGATGTGGCAGCCGATCGAGCCCGGACTGCTCGCCACCGCCCGCGAACTCGGCGTCGGCGTGGTGGCGTGGAGCCCGCTCGGCAGCGGTTTCCTGACCGGCACGGTGACCGCGGTGCCCGATTCGGACTTCCGCCGCAACATCCCGCGCTTCGACGCCGGGAAGCTGGCGGCCGGCAACGACAAGTACGCCCCGGTGCGCGCGATCGCCGCGGAGATCGGCGTCAGTGCCGGGCAGCTCGCGCTGGCCTGGCTGCTGCACCAGGACCCGGCCGTGGTGCCGATCCCCGGTTCACGGACGCCGGCGCACATCACCGAAAACCTCGAAGCCGCCCGGATCGTGCTCACCGACACCACCCTGGCGCGAATCGACGAGGCCCTCCGCGAGTTCACCCACGACCATCAGGAACAGCGGTAGCGCGTGGGAGTCTTTCCGGCGGTGCGCGCCTGCCAGCCATCACCGAGCGAAGTACTCGGTACCGACGTGCCGGTGCCGGCCACGATCGGTTACCTCCTGCGGAACGTGACCGGCTTCGTCGCCGATCTGCACAGTCGACCGTGAGAGGTCAATCGGCCGCGTGTTGTTCGGCGGCAAGGAAATGTGCGATGTCGCTGGTCGCCGGATACAGCGCGCGGTAGTGCGAGTAGAAACGGTCGTACACGGCGGCCCGCCCGGGATCGGGGCGGACGACGGAGCGCACCGGGTTCCACGCGCTGATGTCCGGCGACCAGCCGAGCGCGACCGCGGCCAGGTACGCGTCACCGAGCGCGGCGCCCACCGTCTCGGCCGGGACCTCCTGGTCGATCCCGGTGACATCACTGACGATCTGCGTCCACAGTCCACCTTGGACACCACCGCCGACGGCGACCAGGCGCCGCGCGGTGCCGCCCGCTTCGGCCATCACCTCGAGATTGTGCCGGACACCGTAAGCGATGCCCTCCAGCACGGCCCGGTACATCTCACCGACGCCGTGGCCGGTGGTCAAGCCGGCGAGCACCCCGCGCGCGTCCGGGTCGAACAGCGGGGTGCGCTCCCCGGCGAAGTACGGCAGCATCAGCAGACCACGACTGCCCGCCGGCACCTCGGCGGCCGCCGCGACCAGCTCCCCGAAGTCGCGACCGGCCAGCTTCCGCAGCCAGTCGGTGATCGCGCCGGAGGTCGCCATGCCCGCCGCGAGTGAATAACTGCCCTCGGCGACACCGCGGGTGGTCCACAGCCCCGGGTGCGGGCTCGGGTCGGCGAGCAACTGGATCAGGAACATGGTCGTGCCGTACATGACCATGGTGTCGCCCGGTTCGGTCACGCCGACGCTGGCCGCCTCCGCCCAGGCGTCCACCGTGCCCGTGGTGACCGGGAGTCCTTCCGGCAGACCGGTTTCCGCGGCCGCGGCGGCGGTCACCGTCCCGGCGATCTCGGTCGGCCAGCACAACCGCGGCAGCCGGATGCCCGGTGCGACCGCGGCCGCCCAATCCTCGGCCCAGTCCGCCGCGCGCAGGTCGTACATCGGGTCGGACTGGCTGGCCGAATGGTGGTCGAGCACGTACTCGCCGGTCAGCCGGTGCACCAGGTACGAGCTGGCCATCAGGAACAGCCGGGAGGCACCGAACACCTCCGGCTCGTGCCGGGCCAGCCAGCGCCACTTCGGCCCCACCGCCTGCGAGGACAGCACCGTGCCGCCACGCTCTACAATGGACTCGGCGCCGAACTCGGCGGTCAGCTCGTCGATCTCGCGGCTCGCCCTGGTGTCCACCCCGTAGAGCACGGCGGGCCGCAGCGGCCTGCCCTCGGCGTCCGCGGGCAGCAGCACCGGCCCGATCCCGCTGACGCCGAGCCCGGCCAGCGGCCGATCGCCCGCCGCCGCGGCCAGTTCCCCGGCGATCGCGGTGAAATCCCGCCACCACACCGTTTCCGCGTCGTGCTCCACCCAGCCGGGGTGCGGGTACGAGGTCTCGTGCGGGCGCGACGTGCGAGCCACGATCGTGCCCCGCGAATCGACGAGCACCCCCTTCGAACTCGCCGTGCCGATGTCTATGCCGAGCAGGAGCCCGTCAGTGCCATCAACCACGCGTCCATTCCTCCACCCGTATGCCCATCAGTTCCGCCGCCGCACGCAGCTCCGCCCGCAGATCACCGGGCACCGCGTGGATGTGGTTCGCCCCGAACCGGCTCAGGAAGGTCTCCGCCGCCACGTCCAGCCGCGCGAAGGCGTGCGGCCACTCCGGCGTCGACCGCCGCACCAGTTCCTCCGTGGTCTGCTCGTCGTAGTTCTCGAACGTACCCAGCATCAGCTGCAGCCGGTACTGGCCGTCGTACCGGGTGAGCCTGCCCAGCGTCATCTCCCCCGGCGCCGCCACGTGCTGCACCGAGGCGCCACCGGCCGGGAAGAAGAACACCTCGGGATAGAAGTTGACGTGGCGCAGGTTTTCCTTCGGATCCGCGCTGCGGGCGGCGTACCAGGTGGCGTGCTGGCCGGAGTTGCACAGGTCCCAGATGTCGCGGTCGGCGTGGTAGTGCCGGACGTCGGCGAAGAGCACCGGGTCACCGGAGAGCTTGTGCATCAGCTGCATGGTCAGCGCGCCGTCCATGTCGGCCTCGGTCGCGGTGACGTGCACGGGTTTCGGGCCGTTCCAGTCGTACGGGTCGTTGAGGAAGGCCTCGGTGACGTCCATCGTGGCGAACCGCTCGGTCAGCTCCGGCTGCCCCTTGATGCCCGAGAAGTCCAGCTTCCGCTCCTCGATGATGTCCCGCACGGCCAGGTACGAGCGGAGCTGCCGCTCCAGCAGTTCCGGGGTCAGCTTCCGCCCGTCGTAGTGCACCCCGGCCGCGTGCGCCTCGATCCACTCCCTGGCCCGGCGCGCTTCCGCGGTGTGCGCGCCATCGGCGGTTTCCGCCCGCGAAACCAGTTCGTACTGGTCGATCTCCTCCACGTCGATGCCGAACTGGCGCATCCACTGGTCGGTGTTGGCCACCGCGGTGTTCATGCCCATCGGGCGCCCGCCGAACCGGCCGAAGGTGGACCCGCGCAGGCCGGCGACCGCGGCCGCGGCGGTGGCCAGCACGCCGATCCGCTCGATCACCCCGGCGTCGTCCGGCGCGCCCCAGAGCCGGACGTGCGCACGGCCGATCTGGTCCAGCGCGCCCCCGGCGGCGAGCATGCCCACCAGCCCGGGCTCGGTCGGATCGGTGCTGGCCAGCAGCACCAGCGGGCCGGGGGTGGCGTCCGCGGCGAGCATGGAAAAGTGCGGGAAGCTCCAGACGGGGTAGTGGAACACCGTGACATCCACCCCGGCCGCGGCGACCTCCCTCGGTACGGACACGGCCAGCGCGTTGTCGGACAACGGCGCCGCACCGGTGACCACCTGGTGGCCCGCTCTGGTCAGCGCGCTGACCAGAGCGTCCAGTGTGGACCGGATGAACCCGGCGTTGCGCTCGTGCACGTGGCCACGTCCGTCGGAAACACTGAGCACGCCGATCCGGGCCACCGCATCCTCCAGGCATCGGTTTGGGCAGGGGCGCTCTGGGTAATCGTTTACTCAAGACGCTATTGTGCGGGTTGAGTAGTGTCAATAGCCGCCACAGCACGAGGAAAGGGGGCCCGCCATGGCGACCATCAGCGACGTGGCGGCCAGAGCAGGCGTGTCCACCGCGACCGTCTCCAGAGCGCTGAACGGCAAGTCCACTGTGGACCCGGCGCTGGCGGAGAAGGTGCGCGAGGCCGCCGCCTACCTCGGCTACCAGCCGAACGGGCTGGCCCGCAACCTGCGGCGGCAGGAGACCGCGGTGCTCGCCCTGGTGATCTCCGACGTGGAGAACCCGTTCTTCACCGCGATCGCGCGCGGGGTCGAGGACGTGGCGCAGACCGCCGGTTACTCGGTCATCCTGTGCAATTCGGACGAGAACGCCGAGAAGGAGCGCCGGTACCTCGACGTGGCGCTGCAGGAGCGGGTCGCGGGGGTGGTGCTCTCGCCGACCGGCGGCGACACCGATGTCACCGGCCTGCTCAACCGCGGCACGCCGGTGGTCGCGGTGGACCGCCCGCTGCACGCGGTCGACGGCGACCAGGTGCTGGTCAACACCCGGTGCGCCGCCGACGAGGCGACCCGGCACCTGCTCTCCGCCGGCTACCGGCGGATCGGCTGCCTCACCGGGCCAGAGGGCGTGCGCACCGCCGACGACCGGCTGGCCGGATACCAGAGCGCGATCGCCGCCTCGGCCACCCAGGACACCACCTGCTTCCGCCGGTGCGAACTGCGCACCGCGCACGCGAAGGCGGCGGCGCTGGACCTGCTCGACGCCGAGGACGCGCCGGACGCGCTGCTCATCGCCAACAGCACGATGGCCATCGGCGTGCTGGAAGCGTTGCGGGAGCGCGGAATCCGGCCGGGCAGCGAGTTCGGCCTGGTCAGCTTCGACGACGCGCCGTGGGCCGCGCTGCTCGATCCCCCGCTGACCGTGGTGGCCCAGCCCGCCTACGAGATCGGCAGCATCGCCGCCCGGCTGCTGCTCGACCGGATCGCCGACAACACCCGGCCGCCGGAGGCCAGGGAGCTGGCCGCCCAGCTGATCGAGCGTGGCAGCAGCCACCGGTGATCAGCCGCCGGCGTTGAGCCGCGCGTAGACCTCCGCCGCGTTGTCGGGGGTCACCCGCTCGATCGCCAGGCCCTGCACCTTGGGCACCTGCTGGCAGTCGACCAGGATCTTGCGCGCGGCCTCGACCGCCTCCTTGCCGCCGGTCGGGTAGACGAAGGTGGCGGCCAGCCTGCCCGCCTCCACCGCCTTGATGCCGCCGGCCTCGATCGGCAGCCCGTCGATGCCGACGATCTTGATCCCGGTCAGCCCGGCGTCCTGCGCGGCCAGGTAGGCGCCCTCGCCCATCGGGTCGTTGTGCGCGTAGACCACCTGGATGCCGGGCGTGCCCTTGAGCAGCGCGTCGGCCTGCTGGCGGCCGCGGTCGCGCAGCCAGTCGCCGTCGGCGCTCGCCACGATCTCGATGTTCTTGCCGCCGATGCCCAGCTTGAACCCGTCGCTGCGCTCCTTTGCCGGGCTCGACCCGGCCAGCCCCTTCAGTTCGGCGACCTTGCCGCCGCCGGGCAGCAGCGTCTGGGCGACGAACTCGCCGGCCCGGCGGCCGATGTCGAAGTTGTCGGCGCCGATGAACGAGGTGAACGAGTCGCCGTTGACCTTGCGGTCCAGCACCAGCACCGGCACGCCCCGCTCGTAGGCCTTCTTCACCACCGAGGTCAGCGGGGTCGCCTCGTTCGGGCTGATGATCAGCAGGTCGATCTGCTGGGTGAGGAAGTTCTCCACCTGCTCGACCTGCTTGGAGTTGTCCTGCTGGGCGTCGGCGAAGTTCACCGTGAACTGGGGGACGCCGGCGGCGGCCTTCCGGATGTCGGCGTCCATCCGCTCGCGGTACGGCTCGGCGACGTTGGCCTGGCTCACCCCGATCGTGTACTTGCCGCCGGCTCCCCCGCACGGCTTGGGCTCGGCCGGGCCACCGGCGTTCTCGCTGGTGGTCCCGCAGGCGGACGCCACCGTAGCCACCAGTGTCACGCCAAGCAGCAGTGAAAAGGCGCCACGCGCTCGTTTCGGCATGAGTTCCTCCCTCTACCCCACCGCGGCCGGCCGCAGGCGCTGCAGCCCGGCGGCCGCCACGATCACCAGTCCGATGATCAACAGCTGGATGTTCGAATCCACGTTGTTCAGGGTCAGGATGTTGCGCAGCACCCCGACCAGCAGCGCCCCGGCGACGGTACCGACCACCGTGCCCCGCCCGCCGGACAGGCTCGCCCCGCCGATCACCACCGCCGCGATGGCGTCCAGCTCGGCCATCGACCCGTCGTTGGGACCGCCGTAGTTCAGCTGCCCGGCGTGCACGATCCCGGCCAGCGCGGCGAGCAGCCCGCACAGGCCGAAGACCAGGATCTTCACCCGGTTCACCGGCACGCCGGACAGGCGCGCCGCCTTCTCGTTGCCACCGATGGCGTAGACGTGCCTGGAGAACGCGGTGACGCGCAGCAGGATCGCGGCCAGCCCGGCGACCACGGCGAAGATGAGCGCGGGGATCGGCACCAGCCCGCCGAAGGTGCGCTCGCCGAGCAGGGAGAAGGCCATCGGCGCGCGGCCGGGCGCGTCCCCGTAGGCGATTTCCACGCCCTGCCCGCCGGACCAGATCCGCGCCAGCGCGCGGGCGATCTGCATGCCGGCGAGCGTGACGATGAAGGCCTGGATGCCCAGTTTCGCGGTGACCACGCCCTGCAGCAGGCCGAAGACCAGTCCGGCGGCGAGCACCACCAGCACCGCGGGCAGCACGCCGAAGTCCTGGCGCACCAGCAGGACCGCGGCGCCCACGCTGGCCAGGCCGAGCACCGAGCCCACCGAGAGGTCGATGCCGCCGACCAGGATCACGAAGGTCATGCCGACCGCGAGAATGCCGATCTCCGACATCGCGCGCACCACGTTGAACAGGTTGGCGCTGTCGAGGAAGAGCAGTTCGCCGTTGCGGACCGGCGAGAAGATCACGGCCGCGAGGAACACCAGCACCAGCCCGAACAGGCTCTGGAAGCGGAACAGCCAGGCGATCATCCGGCCTCCTCGTCCGGTGTGAGCGCTTCCGCCTCACCCATCGACGCGGCGAGCAGTTCGGCCTCACCGGCTTCGGCGGTGTGCAGTTCGCGCACGCTCCGCCCTTCGCGCAGCACCACCACCCGATCGCACACCCCCATCAGTTCCGCGAGTTCCGAGGACGCCAGCAGCACGCCGACGCCCCGCGCGGCGATTTCGGCCAGCAGCTGGTAGATCTCCGCCTTGGCGCCGACGTCGACCCCGCGGGTCGGGTCGTCGAGCAGCAGCAACACGGGTTCGGTGAGCAGGTTCCGGCCGAGCACCACCTTCTGCTGGTTGCCGCCGGACAGCGAACCCGCCGGGGCGGCCAGCCCCCTGAGTCCGGACAGCTTGATGCCGAGCCGTTCCGCGGTGCCCATCGCGGCCCGGCGTTCGCGGGCGGGCGGCACCACGCCGAACCGCCCGATCCGGTCGACCACCGACAGCACGGTGTTCGCCAGCACCGAGTGCTCGAGTGCCAGCCCGGAGGTTCGCCGGTCCTCCGGGACGAAGGCGATCCCCCGCCGGAGTGCTTCCCGTGGCCCTTTCGGGTGGACCTCCGTGCCGTGCAGCCGCACGCTGCCCGACCACCGGCCGGGGGTGCCCACGCCGTACAGCGTCTCCAGCAGTTCGGTGCGGCCGGAGCCGAGCAGCCCGGCCAGTCCGACGATCTCCCCTTCGGCGACCCGCAGCGAGATCCCGGCCGGTTCACGTCTTCCGGCCACCGGACGGCGCGGGCGCAGCACCAGGCCGTCCACCGCCAGCAGGTCCCGGCCGGCCGTCCGCCCGGTCCCGGTCTGGAACAGCAGGTCCACCCGGCGGCCGACCATCGCTTCGGACGCCTGTTCCGCGGTCATCTCACGGGCGTCGAACTCGGCCACCACCCGGCCGTTGCGCAGCACCGTGGCGCGGTCGGCGACCTGGCCGATCTCCGCCATGCGGTGCGAGATGTAGACGATGCCGGCACCAGCGGCCCGCAGCCCGGCGATCACCCGGAACAGCTGCTCGGCCTCGGCGGGCGGCAGCGCGGACGTCGGCTCGTCCATGATCAGCACCCGCGCGTCGAGCGAGAGCGCCTTGGCGATGGTGACCAGCTGCTGCTCACCCGTGCGCAGGTGCTCCACCGGCCGCTTCGGGTCGAGGTCGACGCCGGTGCGGGCCAGCAGGTCGCGCGCGGTGGCCAGCATGCGCCGCCGGTCCAGCGCGCCGATCCGGGTGCGGGGCTCCCGGCCGAGAAAGATGTTCTCCGCCACCGAAAGCGCCGGGACCAGGTCGAGTTCCTGCGGGATCATCGAAATGCCCGCCCGCTGCGCGTCGGCCGGACCGGCGAAGCACACCGGCTCGCCGTCGATCCGGATCTCGCCGTGGTGGCCGCCGACCTCACCGGCGAGCACCTTCATCAGGGTGGACTTCCCGGCGCCGTTCTCGCCGAGCAGTGCGTGCACCTCGCCGGCGTGCACGGTGAAGTCGGCGTCCCGGATCGCGCGCACCCCGCCGTAGGACTTGCTGACGCCCGTCATGGCGACCAGCGGTGCTCGATCGGTCATGCCCGCCCCCTGCCGGCAGTGGCCCGGGAAATCGATTACTCGACGCTAGGGGTCAACCGCCGAGGGTGTCAAGTACGGCGCGGCCGCGTGCCGACAAGCGGTAGCCGACCTCCAGGCTCTCGGTCAGCCCCAGCTCCTTGAGCTTGCGGACGTCGGCCTTGAACACGGGCGTGGCCAGCCCGAACCGCTCGGCCAGCTCCGCCGCGCGCACCCCGGGACGCGCCGCTATCTCGGCGAGGAAGGCGCGCGTCCACGGTCCCCGCGCGCCGGCGGCGTCCTTTTTGTTCAACTTGGTGAGCAATTCGGACAGTTCCTCACCGACGGGCACTTTGTCCCGCAGCGCGACCCGCGGATCCTCGCCGCCGGGGCCGACCTCGATCCGGTAGACCCGTCCCTGCGGCCGTCCGCTCAGGAAATGCCGCAGTTCGGCGGTGTTTTCGAACCCCGCCCGCCGGGCATCCTCTTCGGAGATGTCTTCCACAGCGACCGGATCGACCGAACGCACGGCGACCACGCCCAGCGCGGTGCGCAGGGTTCCCCCAGCTCGCACGGTGGGACGGCGCCAGCGGCGGAAGGCGAACGTGACTTCTCCGGACATGATGCGCTCGAGCGTCACTCGCGGAATAAGCACGAGGCTCCCGTCGTCACGAACCGCCGAAGGACTCTGGACAACTGCACCCGGGACGGTCAGACTAACCCACGTTCGTCTACCGTACGTGTTGGGTTATGTGCGTTCTGTGTCGATCTTTGGTGACTTGACACACAATAGCGGCACGAAACCGCACGAACCCGCACACACAGGATAGTCTGGGTGCATGTCTGTGGCGCTGGAGACCGTACTGGCGAAAGCCGGGCTCAAGGTGGACGCGACCGAGTTCCTCACGCACGTGGAGGATGCCGCTCGCAAACTGTCCCCGCCCAATCCGGACCCTTCGGATTATTTCTCCGCCGAGCAGCGCGACGCGCTCATCGACGTGGGGCTGGACCTCGCGCCACAGGCGGAGAGCGAGCCGGACATGCGGGCCAGGACGGTCGCCGCGCACGCGGTGCTCGCCGACTCCTCGCTGACCGTGCTCGCCGCCGCCGAACGGCTGGGCGTTGACGACAGCCGTATCCGGCACAAGATCAAGGACCGCAGGCTGGCCGCGTGGAAGGCGCAGGGCGGCTGGCGCCTGCCGTCGTGGCAGTTCACCTCGTCCGGGCTGCTGCCCGGACTGGACGTGGTGCTGCGCGCGGTGCCCGAGGACCAGCCACCGCTGGTGGTGGCCGCGTTCATGAGCACCCCGCAGCCCGATCTGGTGATCAACGACCGGCCTGCCACTCCCCGGCAGTGGTTGCTGGCGGGTGGTGATCCCGAGCCCGTCGCCCGGCTGACCGAGACACTGGGCACGCCCGCCTGAGCGCTCTCGAAGAGATCACCTGTCCGCACGAGAAAGTGTTGAACCCCACGCATGGCCAGGCTCCCCCTGCCACCCGCGCGTGCCGTCCTGGTCAGGGAACTGCGGCGCACCGAGGACGTCGTCGCGGTGCACCCGGCGACCAGGCTGGTGCGCATCTTCACCGCGCACGGCAATCATCCCCAGCAGTGGAACTCGTTCCGCTACACCGGTCCGCTACCGCACGGCCGCTTCGACCAGCAGCGGCCCGGTCGCGGCGGCGTGCCGGTGACCGACCAGAAGAACGGGGTGCTCTACTTCGGGCTCACCGTGCGCACGAGCGTCGCGGAGGTGTACCAGACCACGTCCACCGTGGACCGCAAGACCCGCGGCCCGCGCCTGGTCGTGGTCCGGCCGACGCGCACGCTGCGCCTGCTCGACCTCGGTGGCCTGTGGCCGACCAGGGTCGGGGCGTCGCAGGAGATCTCCAGCGGGCCGAAGAAGATCACCCAGGCCTGGGCGCGCGCCATCCGCTCGGCCTTCGGTGACCTCGACGGCTTGTGGTACCGCTCGTCGATGGACTCCGGTGACCCGGCGCTGTGCCTGTGGGACCCACCGGCCGGTGGCGCGCTGCCGCTGAAGCCGGAGGTCCTGCTCCCGCTGGACCACCCGGGTCTCGACGTGCCGTTGGGCCGCGTCTGCCACGAACTCAACTACGACATGGTCAACTGACGCAGGGCACGGCAAGGGCTCAGGCCAGTGGGCGCGAGTAGCGGATCTCCACGGCCGAGCCGTCGGCGAACTTGGTGGACTGGGTGACGTGGTCACACTGCCAGCCGTGGGCTTCGTAGAACTCGCGGGCGGAGGTGTTCCGCTCGAAAACCCACAGCACGGCGTGGCCGAAGCCGCAGCCGGTCAGGTGGGCCACGGCGGCTTCGTGCGCGGCGTGGCCCGCGCCGGTTCCGCGCCGTTCGGCGGCGGCGTACAGCGCGCCCAGCATGCCCGGCTCGCTGTCCCCCAGCACGCCGGCGTAGGCGCCGATCTCGCCGTCGGCGTCGACCGCGACCAGCATGGTGGTCCGCTCCGTCGACGCGGCGATGCGCGCGGCGAACATCTCGTCCCAGTCCGCCTGCCGCAGCGAGTCCAGGTAGTCGTCCGGCAGGATGCCGCGGTAGGCCGTCCGCCAGCCGCCGAGGCAGATCGACGCCAGCCTCGCGGCATCGGCGGCGACGGCCCGGCGGACGGTCCATTCCACGCTCATCCCAGGTGCCGCCCCCACCAGTCGAGCACCGCGTCGAACCGCTGCACCCGGTGCCTCGGCCGACCGGACCGGCTCAGCTCGTGGCCCTCACCGGGGAACAGCAGGAACTCCGTGTCCACCCCGTTGGCCTTGAGCGCCACGAACAACCGCTGCGCCTGCTCCAGCGGGCAGCGCCAGTCCTCTTCGGAGTGCACCACGGCGAACGGGATGTCGATCTTCGCCGCGTAGGTGAGCGGGCTGCGTTCGCGCTGCACCTCCGGATCGGTGCCGACGTAGCATTCGACGAACTCCCAGCCGATGTCCGAACTACCGGCGAACGAGTCCCACGCGTTGACCGCGCGCTCGCTCCACGCCGCGCGGAACCGCTCACCGTGGTGCGCCGACAGCCAGGTGGTCATCAGCCCGCCGTACGAGCCGCCCATCACGCCGACCCGCGAAGCGTCCAAATCGGACCGTTCCAGCGCGGCGTCGAGAAAGCTCAGCAGGTCCGTGGCGTCCACAGTGCACAGCGCGCGGACGATGGCCCGGCCGTGCGACTCGCCGTACCCGGCCGAACCGCGCGGATTCGCCATCACCACCGCGTAGCCCGCCGACGCGTACACCTGCGCCTCGTCGAACAGCGACCACTCGTACGGCGCGAACGGCCCGCCGTGGATCACCAGCAGGACCGGGTGCGGCCCCTCCCCTTCCGGCAGCACCACCCAGCCGTGCACCGGGTGCCCGTCCGCCGCGGTTGCGGTCAGCTCCACCGCCGGGCGCACCTTCTCCCGCACCGGCGCGGAGAAGTCGGTAAGCGTGCGGGCCTTACCGTTCTCCAGCAGCACGACCTCACCGGAGTCCACCGGCGAAGCCACCACCGCGGCGACGCGGTCACCGTCCACGGTGAACCCGCGGACGGCTGCCTTCGCACCGAGCAGGCAGCGCAGATCGGCCAGTTTCGCCAGGTGCGCGTCCGACGGCACCGCGCGCAGCTCGGCCGCCCCGTGCGTGCGGACGACCACCAGCACCTCGTCGCCGAGCACCGCGGGCGCGCCCGCACCGGCGTCGGTGTCGATGGTCTCGGCGTCGGTAAGCCGCCGCGGCGTCGCGGGCTCGCCGTCCGTGCGCAGCGGCGCGGCCCAGAGACCCCGGTTGCGCACCAGGTCGGGACCGGCGAACTCGAGGCCGTGGAAGTAGACGATGCCGTCCGCGGTGACCAGCGGTGCCGCCGCGTCGCCTTCGGTGCGGACGGCGAGCACCGGCGCGCCACCGGCGACCGGCACGGCGTAGAGGTCGGCATGAAGCGTCTCCACCCGGCCCCAGTCACGCGGCGCGACGACCAGCACGAACTCGCCGTCGGGAGTCCACACGGGATCGTGGACGTCGACCTGGTCGTCGGTGAGCGGGGTCAGTTCGGCCGGTCCGCCGGGGTCGTTCACGTCGGCGTCCACCACGAACAGTCGTTGCGGACGGTCACGCAGGAAGCCGATGTCGTCGATGCGGTAGTCGTACCGGGTGATCCGGCGCGGCGCCTCGGCCGCGGCCTCGACGGTTTCCCCGTCGGCATCGGGCGTGCCGTACCGCCCGGGTTCGGGAATCCGGGCGGTGAAGGCGATCCGGCGTGAATCCGGCGCCCAGCGGAAGCTCTCGGCCCCCAGCGGCACATCGGTGATCCGCTTGGCCTCACCACCGTCGGCGGGCATCACGTGCAGCTGGGCACCGCGTTCGCCGGTCACCCGGAGGAAAGCGACCAGCGTGCCGTCCGGGGAGATGGCCGGGGCGCTGTCACGCGGGCCATGCGTCCACGGCCGGTCGCCGCCCGCCGGGGCGATCCGGCGAACCACGCCGTGCGCGCGGTTGGCCTTCAGGTCGGGCCTGGACAGCCCGGTCAGCAGCAGATCGCCGTGCAGAGCGGGCGAACGAGGTGCGGTCAGCAGTTCGATGTCAGTGGGAAGCACGATGCCGACCGTACAACTTCCACCCGCTCCGCACGGGGACGAATCAGCGCTCGGGCTGGGCGGCCTCGGACTCACGAGCCGCGGCCTCGCGCTCCTCCGGCGACTTCGCGTTCAGCTCGAGGTTGGGCCCCTGCACCGACTCCGGGTCCTTCTTGGCCTTGCGCAGGCTGAGCACCGTGGTCAGGGTCAGCACGGTGACGATCACGCCGAGCGAGACCCAGTTGTTGATGTCGAGCCAGTCCGGCACCAGGTGGTACTCGTGCAGCGCGTGCAGGAACAGCTTGGCGCCGATGAAGCCGAGGATGATCGCCAGCCCGTAGGACAGGTAGACCAGCTTGGTGACCAGGCCGCCGAGCAGGAAGTACAGCTGCCGCAGGCCCATCAGCGCGAAGGCGTTGGCGGCGAAGACCAGGTAGGCGTCCTGGGTGATGCCGAAGATGGCGGGGATGGAGTCGACCGCGAAGAGCAGGTCGGCGCTGCCGATGGCGACGATGACCACGAACATCGGGGTGATCCAGCGCTTGCCGTCACGCTTGACGAAGGACTTGTGGCCCACGTAGTCGTCGGTCACCGGGAAGAGCTTGCGGACCCACTTGGTGACCGCGTTCTCGTTGTATTCCTCGTGGTCGTCGTTACCGCGCACCATGCTGACCGCGGTCCAGATCAGGATCGCGCCGAAGAGGAAGAACACCCAGACGAACTGGGCGATCAGGGCGGCGCCGACGGCGATGAACGCGCCGCGCATGACCAGTGCGAGCAGGATGCCGATCAGCAGCACGCGGTGCTGGTGGATGGCGGGCACCTTGAACGAGGACATGATCACCATGAAGATGAACAGGTTGTCCACGCTGAGTGAGTACTCGGTGATGTAACCGGTGAAGAACTCGACGCCGGGGTCGTGTCCGCCGAAGATCCACACCCCGATCCCGAAGAGGATCGCGCAGGCGACGTAGAAGGTGACCCACCTGGCGGCTTCGCCGGTGGTCACCTGGTGCGGCTTGCGATCGACGACAACGAGGTCGATGGCGATCAGGACCAGCAGGCCGCCGATCGTGGCGATCCATAGCCACAAAGGAACCGTCATGAAAACTACCCTCCGGTATAGCGGGGACGACCAACCACTACCCGGAGGTCTCTTCCACCGGTACTCGACCGGCCGATGGCGCCGGGCGTCACAGAGGACGGCCGTGCTGACGACGCCATCGCGAAGGAATACTCCCCTCCACGTGCTTGACCATCTTGGCCGCTGAGCGGGTCAAACGCCAGCCGGGGTCACCAGTGTCACCGTTTTGCCCCGCGTAACCTGCGTCACGTCCGAGCAACCTGATACCCACAGGACACTCTCAGCAAACGTCCCATACGGTCACTGCGTGCCCTCAATTCCACTACTCCGAGATACGCCGCCACGGCGTCGCCGGGTGATCGCACTGGTGCTGGTCGCCGTGGTCGCCGCGGCCGGTGTGCTCGTCTGGTCGCAGACCGGTGAGGAAGCCTCGCCGATCCGCACCGAAGATGCCACCGTCGAGGTCGCCGCGGCGCCCGGTTCGCCCGATCGTGTGCGCCTGGACACCACGCTGTACCTCCCCCAGGTGACACCCGCACCCGCTGTGCTGATGCCACACGGCTTCGGCGGCAGCAAGAACAGCGTCGCCGCCGACGCGCGGGAAATGGCCGAACGCGGGTTCGTCGTGCTGGCCTGGTCCGCGCGCGGTTTCGGCCGCAGCACCGGGCAGATCTCGCTCAACGACCCCGACTACGAGGTCGCCGACGCGCAGCGCCTGCTGGACAACCTGGCCGAGCGGCCCGAGGTGCGGACCGACGGCCCCGGTGACCCGCGTGTCGGGGTCACCGGCGGGTCCTACGGCGGCGCGCTCTCGCTGCTGCTCGCCGGGATCGACAAGCGCGTGGACAGCATCGCGCCGGTGATCACCTACAACGACCTCAGCCAGGGCCTGATCCCGAACTCGGCGACTCCCGCCGCCTCGGCCACGGGTACCCCGGCGGAGAACGCCTTCGCCCCGGACGGGGTGTTCAAGCGGTCCTGGGCGGGCATCTTCTTCTCCGCCGGTTCGGGTGGCGCTTCGTCCGGTGAACCGGGCAACGAGGCGCCCGAAGCCGGGCAGGAGCAGGACGACAGTTCCTCCAGCGGCGGTATGGGCGGCGGCCAAGACGCCGCCGCCGCGGCCGGTGCGATGCCGGCCGGTGCCCCCGGCGGGCAGGCCGGTCAGGGCGGTCCCGGTGGCCCGCCCGGCGCGGGCAACCCGTGCGGCCGGTTCACCGAGGCCGTCTGCCGGGCCTACGCCGACGTCGCCGCGACCGGCAAGGCCGGGCCGGAGACGCTGGAGCTGCTTCGCCGCGTCTCCCCGGTGTCGGTGACCTCGAACATCACCGCGCCGACGCTGCTGGTGCAGGGCGAGCGCGACACCCTGTTCGGCCTGGACCAGTCCGACGCCACCGCGCGCCAGATCGCCGCCACCGGCGGCAAGGTCAAGTCGATCTGGTTCGCCGGCGGGCACGACGGCGGCCGCCCCGGCCCGAAGCTGCGGGCGCAGATCGGCGACTGGATGACCTTCCACCTCAAGGGTGAGGGCAGCGATCCCGGCACCGGCTTCGCCTACGACGTCCAGGGCGCGCTGCGCACCGACGGCGCGCCGTCGGTGCGCACGGTGGAGGCCCCCGCCTATCCGGGCATCGGCGCACCACCGGCCGAGCGGCGGCAGATCCCGCTGCTGGGCCAGGAACAGCCGATCGTGAACCCGCCGGGCGGCAATCCGGCGGCGGTGAGCGGCATTCCCGGGCTGAACGGGATCGCCGCCAGTTCGTCGCGGCTGGCCGGGCTGTTCTCGGTCGAGCCGCCGGGCCAGTCGGCGCGCTTCACCTCGGCGCCGGTCGATTCGCAGGTGCTGGTCACCGGTTCGTCGACGGTACGGCTGCGCGTCGCGGCGAACGGACCGGTCCCGCCCGAGGGCGCGGTGCTGTTCGCGAAGCTGTACGACGCCAGCCAGGACGGCACGCGCACGCTTCCGGGCAACGGGGTCGCCCCGATCCGGATCCCGGCGCTGCCCGCCGACGGCTCGGCCGCCGAGGTCACCGTGACCCTGCCGCCGATCGTGCGGCCGGTCGAGGCCGGGCACTCGCTGGTGCTCGTGGTCAGCACCACCGACCAGGCGTACGCCACGCCGGTGCAGCCGGCCACCTACCGGGTTTCGCTGGCCGAGGGCGGCGCGCTCGGCGTGCCGCTGGTGCCGGGCACCGCGGTCAGCACGGGCTGGCCGGTCGGGCAGATCCTCGGCATCGCGGGCACGCTGCTCGCCGCGCTGGTGTTGGCCGTGATCGCGGGCATCCGCCGCAAGCGGTCGCACGTGCTCGACGAGGACCTGGCCGGAACGCCGCTGGTGATCGACAACCTGACCAAGTCCTATCCCGGCGGGCTCACCGCGGTGAAGGACCTGTCCTTCCGCGTGGAACCGGGCCAGGTGCTCGGCCTGCTCGGGCCGAACGGCGCCGGGAAGACCACCACGCTGCGCATGCTGATGGGCCTGATCTCGCCGAGCGCCGGTTCCATCCGGGTGTTCGGGCACAAGGTCACCTCGGGTGCGCCGGTGCTGTCGCGGATCGGCTCCTTCGTCGAGGGGTCCGGCTTCCTGCCGCACCTGTCCGGCCAGGACAACCTGCGGCTGTACTGGGACGCCACCGGGCGACCGGCCGACAAGGCGCACTTCACCGAGGCGCTGGAAATCGCCGGGCTCGGCGACGCGGTGCACCGCAAGGTCCGCACCTACAGCCAGGGCATGCGGCAGCGGCTGGCGATCGCGCAGGCCATGCTCGGCCTGCCGGAGCTGCTCGTGCTCGACGAACCGGCCAACGGGCTCGACCCGCCACAGATCCACCAGATGCGCGAGGTGCTGCAGCGCTACGCCGCGACCGGCCGCACCGTGGTGGTGTCCAGCCACCTGCTCGCCGAGGTCGAGCAGACCTGCACCCACGTGGTGGTGATGCACCGCGGCAGGCTGGTCGCCTCCGGCGAGGTCAACGACATCGTCGCGGCGGGCGGCGAGGCGACCTTCCGGGTGGACCGCCCGGACGCGGCCGCCGAGACGCTGCGCGAGGCCGGGGTGTCCGAAGTGGACATCGAAGGCAAGCTGGTGCACGCCGATCTGGCGGGCATGGCGCGGGCCGACGCGGTGGCCGTGCTGGTCAAGGCGGGCATCGCGGTCGAGCAGGCCGGGCCGCGGCGACGGCTGGAAGACGCGTTCCTGCAACTGGTCGGAGAGGAGGCGAACGCATGAGCAAGACGGAGAAACTGGCCGACGCCAACGCCGCGGTCGACCACGGCGTGCACACCGATCCGGCCGCGCTGCAGGAACTGACCGACGCGGCCACCGCCGAACCCACCGAGGTGGGTGCGGACGGGGCCGTCGCGGGCTACCGCGCCGCGCGCACGCTGCGGCTCGGCGTGGAACTGCGGCGGCAGCTCAAGCGGCGGCGCACGCAGATGGTGCTCGGTTTTGTCGCGCTGCTGCCGTTCATCCTGGTGATCGCCTTCGAGATCGGCGAGGCGAACCCGAACCGGCGGTCCGGCGGGTTCGTCGACCTGGCCACCGCCAGCGCGCCGAACTTCGTGGTGCTGGCGTTGTTCGTCTCGGGCACGTTCCTGCTGCCGATGATCGTCGCGTTGTTCTTCGGGGACACCATCGCCAGCGAGGCGTCGTGGTCGAGCCTGAAGTACCTGCTCGCCATCCCGGTGCCGCGGCACCGGGTGCTGCGGCAGAAGGCGATCGTCTCGGCGTTGCTCTCGGCGATCGCGCTGGTGCTGCTCCCGCTGGTGTCACTGCTGGTCGGGGTGGTCTGGTACGGCGCGGGAGACGCGATCAGCCCGACCGGTGACGCGGTCACCTTCGCCGACAGCCTGCTCGCGCTGGGCATGTCGATCGTCTACATCATGATCCAGCTGGCCTGGGTGGCCGGGCTGGCGCTGCTGCTCAGCGTGCTCACCGACGCGCCGCTCGGCGCGGTCGGCGGCGCGGTGCTGGTGGCGATCGTGTCGCAGATCCTCGACCAGATCACCGCGCTCGAGGACCTGCGGAACTATCTGCCGACGCACTACTCGTTCGCGTGGATCGACCTGATCTCCACGGACATCGACTGGTCCAACATGGCCAGCGGGGCGTTGTCCTCGGTGCTGTTCGGCACGGTGTTCGGCCTGCTGGCCGCGCGCCGGTTCGCCACCAAGGACATCACCAGCTGATTCGGCCCGTCGCGCCCCGGTCGTCCCCCTTTTTCGGGACGGCCGGGGCGTTTCGGCGTTTGCCGCCGGACAGCCGATTGCCCACTGCGGCCGGATTCTGTGAGGATTCGGCGATGCGCAGGTTCGGTGCCGCGGTGGCGGCCTTGCTGATGGCTGTCGTGCCCTGGAGTGTTCCTGCCGCCCAGGCGGCCGAGGACATCGGCGAGGCGTTGAAGCGGGTGCCGGGGCTGACCGTGGTCTCCGAGGAGAAGGCGCCCGAGGGATTCCGGTTCTTCAAGCTCACCTTCACCCAGCCCGCCGACCACCGGCGTCCCGGCGCGGGCTCGTTCGAGCAGCGGCTGACCCTGCTGCACCGGGACGTCCGCGCGCCGATGGTGATGTACACCAGCGGGTACAACGTCTCGGCGAACCCGAACCGGTCGGAGCCGACGCAGCTGGTCGACGGCAACCAGCTGTCCATGGAGTACCGGTACTTCACCCCGTCGCGGCCGGAGCCCGCCGACTGGGGCAGGCAGCTGACCATCTGGCAGGCGGCCACCGACCAGCACCGGGTGGCGGCCGCGTTCAAGGCGTTGTACGGGGCGAACTGGCTGGCCACCGGCGGGAGCAAGGGCGGCATGACCGCGGTGTACTTCCGCCGGTTCTACCCGTCGGACGTGCAGGGCACGATCGCCTACGTCGCGCCGAACGACGTGATCGACGGACTGGACGTCTACGACCGGTTCCTGTCCACTGTGGGCGATGACCCGGCGTGCCGGGACGCGTTGCGCGCCAACCAGCGGGAGTCGTTGAAGCGGCGGGACGAACTGGGCGCACTGGCCGCGGCCGAGGCCGCCGAGAAGGGCTACACCTTCGACATCGTCGGCTCGCAGGACAAGGCGATGGAGATCGCGATCATCGACTCGTACTTCACCTTCTGGCAGTACCAGAAGCAGGCGGACTGCGCGTCGGTGCCGGGGCCTTCGGCTTCCACACAGGAGATCTTCGACTTCTTCGTGCGGGTGGAAAGCCTGAACACGTACGCGGACCAGGAGCTGGCGCAGTACGTGCCGTACTACTACCAGGCGGCGGTGCAGCTGGGCGTGCCCGCTTCGTACGAACGGCACCTGCGGGACCTTCTGCGTTACCCGGGCTCGAACGTCGCGGCGACGTACGTGCCGGATTCGGTGCGGTTGCCGCGTTTCGACCACGTCGCCATGCCGGACGTCGACTTCTGGGTGCGGTCGCGGGGTTCGCGCCTGCTCTTCGTGGACGGGGAAAACGATCCGTGGAGCGCCGAACCGTTCCGGCTGGGCTTCGGTTCGCAGGACTCGTACCGGTATGTCGTCCCCGGCGGCAACCACGGCTCGAAGATCGCGCAGCTGCCACCCGCGGACGCCGCCGCGGCGACCGACACGGTCCGCCGATGGGCGGGCGTCCCGGCCCCGGTGGCCAGGCAGCTTCCCGCCCCGGCGACCTTCGACGCCGATCCGCTCCTGGAGGCCCGGCCGCCCCTCTGACGTGGCGCCGCTGCGTCAGGTGAGTTGGCCGGTCCGGTGCAGGTCGTTCGCGTGGCCGTGTGTTTGGGCTTGGGCTTGGGCTTGGGCTTGGAAGATGCCGACGCACACCGCACCGGCGGGCGCGATGGCGACGGTGAGTTCCTCGTCGATCTCCCGGACCGTCACAGGCATCTTCCGGACCGGGTGGGCGGATTGATCTTGGCGGCCGCCGGGTGAGCACGCCGCCGCGCCAACCCGGCGCGGCTTTCGCACTGGATCCGTCGAGCAGCGAGCCAGCCATCACCCGGGGGCACCGGCGAGGTGCGCGCCGAGCCACCGGCCCCCGGGCCGGGCTACTTGATGCCGGCGGCGTCCATTCCTCGCAGCTCCTTCTTCAGGTCGGCGACCTCGTCCCGCAGGCGGGCCGCCAGCTCGAACTGCAGATCGCGCGCGGCCTGCATCATCTGGTCGGTCATCTGCTGGATGAGGTCCGCCAGCTCCGCCCGCGGCATGCCGGCCACGTCCTTGTCCACCAGCACCCCGGAGCTGCGGCCACCCCCGCCCTGTTCCGGCTTCTTGCCCCGCGACGCGTTGCGCCCCGAGCCGCCGACGGCGACCTCGTCGGTGTCCTCGGCCTCGGTGTACACCCGGTCCAGGATGTCGGCGATCTTCTTCCGCAGCGGCTGCGGATCCACCCCGCGCTCGGTGTTGTAGGCGATCTGCTTCGCCCGGCGCCGGTTCGTCTCGTCGATCGCGTGCTGCATCGAGTCGGTGATCTTGTCCGCGTACATGTGCACCTGACCGGACACGTTCCGCGCGGCCCGCCCGATGGTCTGGATCAGCGACGTCCCGCTGCGCAGGAAGCCCTCCTTGTCCGCGTCCAGGATCGCCACCAACGAAACCTCGGGCAGGTCGAGCCCCTCCCTCAGCAGGTTGATGCCGACCAGCACGTCGAAGTCGCCGGAACGCAGCTGCCGCAGCAGCTCCACCCGCCGCAGCGTGTCCACCTCCGAGTGCAGGTACCGCACCCGGATGCCCAGCTCCAGCAGGTAGTCGGTGAGGTCCTCGGCCATCTTCTTGGTCAGCGTGGTGACCAGCACCCGCTCGTCCTTCTCGGCCCGCTCGCGGATCTCGTGCACCAGGTCGTCGATCTGCCCCTCGGTCGGCTTGACCACCACCTCGGGATCGATCAGCCCGGTCGGCCGGATCACCTGCTCGACGAACTCACCACCGGTCTGGCCCATCTCGTACGGCCCCGGCGTGGCCGAGAGGTACACCGTCTGCCCGATCCGGTCGGAGAACTCCTCCCAGGTCAGCGGCCGGTTGTCGGTGGCGCTCGGCAGCCGGAAGCCGAACTCGACCAGGTTCCGCTTGCGCGACATGTCGCCCTCGAACATGCCGCCGATCTGCGGCACCGTGACGTGCGACTCGTCGATGACCAGCAGGAAGTCGTCCGGGAAGTAGTCGATCAGGGTGGCCGGGGCGGATCCGGCCGGGCGGCCGTCGATGTGCCGCGAGTAGTTCTCGATGCCCGAGCAGAACCCGACCTGGCGCATCATCTCGATGTCGTAGCTGGTGCGCATGCGCAGCCGCTGGGCCTCCAGCAGCTTGCCCTGCTTCTCCAGCTCGGCCAGCCGCTCCTCCAGCTCGGCCTCGATGCCCTTGATCGCCTTCTCCATGCGCTCCGGCCCGGCCACGTAGTGCGTCGCCGGGAAGATCCGCACCTCGTCCAGTTCCTGCACGATCTCGCCGGTCAGCGGGTGCAGGTAGTAGAGCTTGTCGATCTCGTCGCCGAAGAACTCGACCCGGATCGCCAGCTCCTCGTAGGCCGGGATGATCTCCACGGTGTCCCCGCGCACCCGGAAGGTGCCGCGGGCGAAGGCGATGTCGTTGCGCGCGTACTGCACGTCGACCAGCGCGCGGAGCAGGGTGTCCCGCTCGACCTCGGCGCCGACGGCCAGCCTGGTCGACCGGTCCAGGTAGGACTGCGGCGTGCCCAGGCCGTAGATGCAGGACACGCTGGCGACCACGATCACGTCGCGCCGGGACAGCAGGTTCATCGTGGCCGAGTGCCGCAGGCGCTCGACGTCGTCGTTGATCGACGAGTCCTTCTCGATGTAGGTGTCCGTCTGCGCGATGTACGCCTCGGGCTGGTAGTAGTCGTAGTAGCTGACGAAGTACTCGACCGCGTTGTTCGGGAAGAAGTCACGCAGCTCGTTCGCCAGCTGGGCGGCCAGCGTCTTGTTCGGCGCCATCACCAGCGTGGGCCGCTGGACCCGCTCGATCAGCCAGGCGGTGGTCGCCGACTTGCCGGTACCGGTGGCACCGAGCAGCACGACGTCCTTCTCGCCGGCGTTGATGCGGCGCTCCAGGTCGTCGATCGCGGCGGGCTGGTCACCGGCCGGCGCGTAGTCGCTGACCACCTTGAACCGCCCGTCGGCCCGGGGGACCTCGGAGACGGGGCGGAACTCGGACTGCGCCAGCACGGGGTGTTCGGTTGCGAAAGCCACGGGTCCAGGGTAGGCGCACCCACCGACAGTTTCAGATCAGCAGTCGTCAGCAATCACAGCCGCAGTCGCAGCCGTCGCAGCTGTCACACCAGGCGTCCCTCGGCTTGCCGCTCCACGGCCCGGGGTACGGGTCGCGGCAGCACACCTGGCAGCTGCAGCACTGGTAGAAGGCGACCAGGCAGCCGAACGCCGCGTTCCGCTTGCGTGGCGGCACCCGGAACTTCGGCACCCAGCAGCAGCCTCCGTCGCCGTCGTTCGGGCCGGGACCGCGCTTCTTCTTGGGCGGTTTGCCGCCGGGACCGGTCGCGGCGGGCGGAGTGGATTGCTGCCCGTACGGTCCGTAGTGGCCCGGATGCCCGTGCGGCGACTGCCCGCCGGGGTGGTGCGCCTCGATCTCCAGGTGCCCGAAGGTCCGGCGGACCGCCTGCTCCAGCTCGTGCACCAGCAGCGCGTGCACCAACCGGCCGTTCTCGAAGGTGGCCTCCCGCATGGCCAGCCGGACGCCCAGCACCGCGTCGTCGCAGTGGCGCCGCACGTCGGCCACGGTCGCGCCGGTGGCCAGCAGCGGGTTCCACGCTCCGGTCTCGGTGTCCTCCGCGAGATCCTCGACCGCGTCGAGCAGGTGCGCGGCCCGGCCGAAGAGCCTGCCCACCTCGGTCAGCGGCGCGACGTTGCCCGGCCGCCCGGCCAGCACCGCGGTCTGCGCGAACGCGGCCGCGGTGGCTTCCTCGGTCGGCTCGGTGGCCAGCAGGACCGGGTCGCCGAGGCGGACCGCGCGCTCGACCTCGCCCTGCCGGTCGACCGCCTCGGTGAGCACGGCGGTGTCGAAGCCGATCCGCGAGCCGGTGCGACTCCCCTGCTCGGCCCAGCGCGAGGCCACCCGGCGGGCGGCGCCCGCCACCGCCTTGCGGCCGAACGCGCCGTCCCCGTCGGTGACGTGGTCGCTGACCTTGGCCGAGGCCAGCACCAGTGAGACCGCGGCCGCCAGCTGCGCCCCGGACCCGCGCGCCACCGACGTCGGGCGCATCGCGCGCAACGGGCACGGCCCGGCGTCGCGGCGGCCCTCCGGCTTAGGGGCCTGCGCCTCCACCAGTGCCGAGATGACCAGGCCGTCGTAGTTGGTGACCACGCGCGCCAACTGCCCGTGCTCGTCGCGCAGCGCGAGGCACAGCCCGCACAGGTGCGCCAGCCAGTCCGCGTGCAGGCCCTCGGACAGCCGATGGCGGCAGGGCCGGATGATGCCGAACATTCGTGCTTCCCCTCGTCTCGCGCGAAACCCTAACCCGCGGCGATCACTTCGATTTCGACCAGCCAGTCACCGGAGAGCGTCTCGGCGACGATCGCGGTGGTCGGCACGGGTCGCCCGCCCAGTGCCGCCACCCTGGCCGCGGCGTTGGCGTCCGCATAGGACGCGTCGCGCAGGTAGCTGGTGAGCCGGACGATGTTGTCCACGGTCATCCCGGCCGAGGCCAGGATCGCCCGCAGGTTCGCCCAGATCAGGTCGAGCTGCTCGGTGAGCGTCCCGCCGGGCACACCTCGCGGGTCCAGCCCCATCGTGCCCGCGACGAACAGCAGGCGGCCGGCGCCGCGCACCTCCATGGCGTGCACGTAGTCGTCCGATGCCGGGTAGACACCGCCGACCGGGTTGTGCGGCCGCAGCTCCATCGGCACACCTTCCGTTCGTGATCGGGACACGCGGGAGATCCTGCCGAATCAACCCCGGCCGTGGGGGCGGAACCGGGAAGATGGGCGGATGAGCGCACATCCGCCCAAAGTGGAGACCTTCGATCCGGGCAAGGCCGAGAACATCGACAACAAGGGCATCATCCGGGAGGTCGAGCGCTTCCAGGTCGAGCCGTACGGGTTGTACATGGCGCGCCCGGCACCCGGCCGCGCGCAGTTCCACTACCTCGAGTCGTGGTTGCTGCCCGCGCGCGGACTGCGGATCACCGACTTCTGGTTCAGTCCCGGCCACGAGCGCGACCAGGACTTCTATCTCGACGTGGTGGAGGTGGAGCAGGACGGGCCGATCTGGCGGGCCACCGACCTCTACGTCGACATCGTGCTGCGCGACGGCCTCCACCTCGAGGTGATCGACACCGACGAACTGCTCGAAGCCACCGTCGCCGGACTGGTCACCGAGAAGGCGGCCCAGCGTGCGCTGGAGACCACCTACGCCACCGTCGAAGGACTGGCCACGCACGGCTACCGGTTGCGCGACTGGCTCGCCACCACCGGCGAAAACCTGATGTGGCAGCGGAAATGACCGACTGGCCGTCCACTGTGGAGGAAGCGGTGGCCGTGCAGGAGCGGCTCGCGCCCTCGGTGGTGCGCGCGGCACCACCGGGGTTCGCGCCCCGCACGGCGGCCGGTCTCGATGTCGCTTACACCGACGGCCTGAGGGCCGCGGTGACCGTGCTGGACCTGGACACGCTGACGGTCGTCGACCAGGCCGTGGTCGAAGGGGAAGTCGATTTTCCTTACGTGCCAGGATTCTTCGCCTTCCGTGAGCTGCCCGCGCTGCTCGACGCGCTGGAAAAGCTGACCACCACACCGGATGTGCTCGTCTGCGACGGCCAGGGGCTGGCCCATCCGAGGCGGTTCGGCCTGGCCTGCCACGCGGGCGTGCTGACCGGCCTGCCCTCGCTGGGCGTCGGCAAGAACGCGCTGGGTGCCTACGAACCGCCCGCACCCGAGCGCGGCGCGTGGTCGGAACTGCGCGACGACGGCGAGGTGGTCGGCCGCGCACTGCGCACCCGCGACGGCGTGAAGCCGGTGTTCGTCTCGATCGGGCACCGGATGGACCTGGACACCGCGTGCTCGCTGGTGCTCGGCCTGAGCCCGCGGTTCCGCCTGCCGGAGACCACGCGCACCGCGGACCGCCTGTCCCGGGGCTGACCCGCCGCTCCACCGATCGGTGGATGCCCGGCGCCCGCCGGTGGACCGCTGCTCTGGCCGCCGGGGCGATCCGCGCGCACCCCCCGACGCGCGAACCTGTGCACACACAGGGAAAGGGGACGCGCAGATGCCGATCATCGAGGTATCCGGGCTACGCAAGCGGTACGGGGACAAACTGGCCGTGGACGGGGTTTCGTTCACCGTCGAACGCGGTGAGATCTTCGGCATCCTGGGGCCGAACGGCGCGGGCAAGACGACCACGGTGGAATGCCTGGAGGGCCTGCGCAAGGCCGACGAGGGCGCCATCTCGGTGCTCGGGCTCGACCCGAGGCACGACACCACCGAGCTGCGCCAGCGCCTCGGCGTGCAGCTCCAGGAAAGCGAGCTGCCGGAGAAGCTGAAGGTGCGCGAGGCACTCGACCTCTACGCCTCCTTCTACCGGAATCCCGCCGATCCGGAGAAGCTGCTGGCCGATCTCGGGCTCTCGGACAAGAAGGACACCGCGTACAAGAAGCTCTCCGGCGGGCAGAAGCAGCGGCTGTCCATCGCGCTGGCGCTGATCGGCAATCCCGAGGTGGCCGTGCTCGACGAGCTGACCACCGGGCTGGACCCGCAGGCCCGCCGCGACACCTGGGAGCTGATCGAGGACATCCGCGCCGGTGGCGTGACCATCGTGCTGGTCACCCACTTCATGGAGGAGGCCGAGCGGCTCTGCGACCGGATCGCGGTGATCGACGCCGGCCGCGTGGTGGCCATCGACAGCCCGGCCGGGCTGGTCGCCGGGGTGGACGACGAGCAGCGCATCCGGTTCCGCCCGTCGGCGGCGATCGAGGACGAGGCGTTCACCGCGCTGCCCGAGGTGCGGCGGGTGGACCGCCAGGGCGGCCAGGTGGTGATCACCGGCAGCGGCAACCTGCTGCACGCGGTCACCGCGGTGCTGGCCAGGCGCCAGGTCATCGCCGGTGAGCTGCGGGTCGAACAGACCACTTTGGACGACGCCTTCGTGGCGCTGACCGGCCGGAAGCTGGAGGACGTGTGATGGGCGCGATGGGGAAACTGACCGCGGTCGAGGCGAAGCTGTTCCTGCGCGATCCCGGAGCGGCGATCGTGGTGCTCGGCATCCCGCTCGCCCTGCTGGTGGTGTTCGGGCTGGTGCCGGGCGCGAACGAGCCGTCCGAGGACTTCGGCGGCAAGGTCCCGCTGGACACCTTCATCGCGCCGCTGTCGGTGTCGGTACTGCTGGCCATGCTGGCGCTGACGATGTTCCCGGCGGTGATGGCCACCTACCGGGAGAAGGGCGTGCTGCGCCGCCTGTCGGCCAGCCCGGTGCCGCCGGTGCGGCTGCTCGCCGCGCAGCTGGTGGTGAACCTGGTCGCGGCGCTGGTGGTGCTGCTGCTGATCGTCGGCTTCGGCGCGCTGGTGCTGGGCATGGCGCTACCTGCCGATCTCGCCGGGTTCGCGGTGGTCGCGGTGCTCGGCACCACGGCGCTGTTCTCGGTCGGCCTGCTGATCGCCGCGCTGGCGCCGACCGGCCGGACCGCGGGCGGGGTCGGGGCCGCGGTGTTCTTCCCGATGCTGGCGCTCGGCGGGGTGTGGGTGCGCAAGGAGGACCTGCCCGACTTCCTGCAGCCGGTGGCCGACGTGCTGCCGCTGGGCGCGACGCTGAACGGCATGCGCGAGACCTGGTCCGGTGGCAGCCCGGAGCTGCTGCAGCTCGGCGCGCTGGCGCTGGTCGCGGTGGTCTGCGGTGGCCTCGCCGCCCGGTTCTTCCGGTGGGAGTGAGCCGATGACGATCACGCGGGCGCAACCGGCGGGGGTGGCGGTCCAGCCGTTCGCCAAGGGGCCGGTGTTCGCCGCGGCCAGTGCGGTGGCGGCGGTGTTGCTGCTGGTCAACGGACGCTACGGCTACTTCGGCGACGAGCTGTACTTCCTGGCGGCCGGACGGCATCTCGACTGGGGGTATGCGGACCAGCCGCCCGCGCTCCCGCTGCTCGCGCACCTGATGGACCTGCTCGCGCCCGGTTCGGTGTGGGCGCTGCGGCTGCCCGCGGTGCTGGCCACGGCCGCGGCGGTGGTGTTCACCGGGTTGATCGCGCGTGAACTCGGCGGCGGCGCGCGGGCCCAGTTGCTGGCGGCGGGCGCGGCCGGGGTGAGCATGCAGTTCCTCGGCGGCGGCCACTACCTCGCGACGTCCACTTTGGACCCGTTCCTGTGGACGGTGCTGCTGTGGCTGCTCACCCGCTGGCTGCGCACCCGGTCCGACGACCTGCTGCTGTGGAGCGGGGTGGTCACCGGGCTGGCGCTGAACGTCAAGTTCCTGATCCCGGCGTTCTGGGTGGTGGCACTGCTGTTCGCCGCCTGGCTCGGGCCGCGTGACCTGCTCGCCCGGCCGAAGCTCTGGCTGGGCGCGGGGATCGCGCTGCTGATGGCGGTGCCGACGGTGTGGTGGCAGGCGGCGAACGGCTGGCCGCAGCTGGACATGGGCGCGGCGATCGGCGACGAGAACCCGGACAAGCTGGCCGCCGCGCTGGCCTTCCCGTTCGTCGCGCTGGGTTCGGCGGGCATCGTGGTCGGTCTGGTGCTGGTCCTCCACGGGCTGTGGCGGCTGTTGCGCACGCCGTCCCTGCGTTTCCTCGGCTGGACCCTGCTGGTGCTGACCGTGGTCTTCGCGGTGGCCGGTGGCCGCTTCTACTACGTGGCCGGGATGTTCCCGCTCTGCTGGGCGGTCGCCGCGGTCCGGATCGAGGCGGGGCAGGCGCGGCGCTGGTGGCGGTGGGTGGCGACGTGGCCGGTGTACGCGATCAGCGCGCTGATCGCCTTGCCGCTGACGCTGCCGGTGCTGCCCGCGTCGGTGCTCGACGCCAACCCCGGCCTGCCGCAACCGCTCTTCACCACGGCCGAGCGCGGCTGGCCCGAGTTCGCCGACTCGGTCGCCGCGATCCACCGCTCACTGCCACCGGAACAGCGGGAGCGGACGGCGATCGTCACGCAGATGTACTGGCAGGCGTCGGCACTGGACCACTACGGCCCCGGACGCGGGCTGCCGGAACCGGCCAGCGGCAACCGCGGGTACTGGACGCTGACCACGCCTCCGGCGACCGCGGACACCGTGCTCTACGTCGGCGCCGACAGTCCGGTGCTGCGGGCGCACTTCGCCCAGGTCGTCCAGGTCGGGGTGGTCGACACGGGACTGCCGTCGGCGCCGATGTTCACCCAGGGCGTGCCGATCTGGCTGGCCACCGGGCCGTCGGCGCCGCTGCCGGAACTCTGGCCCGCGTTCCGCGACCTCGCGCTGTGACCGTGGCGGATAATGCCGGGGTGGTGACCAAGTCGAGGCCCAGTTGGACGGGGGTGTCCGAGGACACGCCCACCCACTGGAGCCCGTGGGCGATCCGGCTGGAGCAGTGGTTCCCGTACGTCATGCTCGGCCTCAGCGTGGTCATCCACCTGGCGTCCTCGGACCAGCCCACCGGGCACCAGGTGGTCACCCTGGCCTTCGCGGCCGCGGCGCTGTGCTGGGTGGTGCTGACCGACACGCTGCCCCGGTTCCGCCGTCCGGAGAGCCGCTGGTGGCCGCTGGTCTCGCTGGTCGGCGTGCTGGCGCTGGCCACCGTGCTGATGACGCGGGAAGTGCCCTACCTGCTGTTCATGATCGTCGGCTTCTTCCACTCCCTGCGCCTGCGCCCGGTCTGGCTGATGATGCTCGGCCTCGGCGCCACCTCGGTGCTGATCAACAGCGTGGCCGCGGGCGGACCGGACGAGGCGCTGCGGAGCAGCCCCGAGCTGTTCATCCCGGTGGTGCTGGTGCAGACCCTGGCCATCGCCGGCGGCTCGCTGATGGGCGACAAGCTGATGGAGCAGAGCACCAAGCGGCGGGAGGCGATGAAGAAGCTGGAAGCCGCGATGACCGAGAACGCCGGACTGCACCGGCAACTGCTCGCGCAGGCCAGGGAGGCCGGGGTGCTCGACGAGCGGCAGCGGCTCAGCCGCGAGATCCACGACACGCTGGCCCAGGGCTTCACCGGCATCATCACCCAGCTCGAAGCCGCCCGCAGCGATCCGGCCGCGCGCGACCGGCACCTGACCACGGCGACCGCGCTGGCCAGGGAGAACCTCGCGGAGGCACGCCGCGCGGTGCACGCGCTGCGGCCGGAGGCGCTGGACTCGGCGAAGCTGCCGGAGGCGCTGCGCGGGGTGGCCGGGCGCTGGTCCGAGCGCACCGGGGTGCAGGTCGAGTTCACCACCACCGGCACGGTGCGCCGACTGCACCCGGAGGTGGAGGCCACCCTGCTGCGGATCACCCAGGAGGCACTGACCAATGTGGACAAGCACGCGGCGGCTGCCCGCGCCGGGCTGACGCTGTCCTACATGGAGGACCAGGTGACGCTGGACCTGCGCGACGACGGTCGCGGCTTCGACCCGGCGGCGCCCCGGCCGGACGGCTACGGGATCAGCGGGATGCGCCAGCGCGCCGAACGGCTGGCCGGTGAGCTGCACGTGGAGTCCGAGCCGGGCGCGGGCACGGCGATCTCGGTGAACCTGCCTGCCATCACCGCCCCGGAGGAAGCATGATCAAGCTGCTGATCACCGACGACCACCCGGTGGTCCGCGACGGCCTGCGGGGCATCTTCACCCCCGAGCACGGGTTCGAGGTGCTGGGCGAGGCCGCCGACGGCGCCGAGGCGGTCGAGCTGGCCGAGCGGCTGCGCCCGGACGTGGTGCTGATGGACCTGCGGATGCCGGGCGTGGACGGGGTCGCCGCGATCACCGAGCTGGCCAAGCGGGGCAATCCGGCCAGGGTGCTTGTGCTGACCACCTACGACACCGACTCCGACGTGCTGCCGGCGATCGAGGCGGGTGCCACCGGTTACCTGCTCAAGGACTCGCCGCGGGAGGACCTGTTCCGCGGGGTGCGGGCGGCCGCGCGCGGCGAGTCGGTGCTCTCCCCCGCGGTGGCCAGCCGGATGATGGCGCAGATGCGCGCCCCGGCGAAGGAACCGCTGAGCGGGCGCGAGCTGGAGGTGCTCGGGCTGATCGCGCTCGGTTCGACGAACAAGGAGGCCGCGGCGAAGTTGTTCATCAGCGAGGCCACGGTCAAAACGCACCTGCTGCACGCGTACGCGAAGCTCGGGGTGAAGGACCGGGCCGCGGCGGTGGCCGTGGCCTACGAACGCGGCCTGCTCACACCACGGCGACGGTGACCGGGCGCCCGGGGTCGGCACCGCGGTGCAGGCCCGGCGGGTCTTCGGGGTCGTGCGGGAAGCCCGCCCCGGCCAGTTCCTCGGTCACGTCGGCGTTCGCGGTCAGCCGCAGATCGATCACGTCGGGCGCCTCGGTGCCCGCCTCGGCGGTCGGTCCGATGTGCTCGATGTTCTCGCCCTTGTCGCCGACCGCCGCGCGGATCCGCGCGATCAGCCGCTCGGCCTGCACCGGCCAGGTCTCGTCGTGGGGCACCGGTTTGAGCGAGGGCAGCGGACGCACCCGGCGCAGCCGGACGTTCGCCTCGAAGGGCACGATCCGGTCGGCCCACAGCGCGTCCACTTCGGACAGCACGATGTCCGGCGCGCCGCCGTTGTCCAGCCACACGTCGGCGACCAGGCGGCGCTGCTCGGGACGGGCCTGCGCGGCGATCCTGGCCCGCGCGTCGGCCTCGGCCATGCCGCGGGACTCGACCAGCCGCCGCACCCTGACCTCGGGATCGGCGTCGACCACCAGCACCAGGTGGTAGTGCGGGGCGAGCCCGTTCTCCACCAGGAGCGGCACGTCGTGCACCACGATGCCGTCGGCGGCGGCCTGGCCCATCAGCTCGGCGGTGCGCGCGCCCACTCTCGGGTGCACGATCGCGTTGAGCCGCCGCCGCGACTCGTCGTCGGCGAACGCCTTGGCGGCCAGCGCCGGGCGGTTCAGCGAACCGTCCTCGGCCAGCACGTCCTCGCCGAACGCGGCCACCACCTCGGCCAGTCCCTCGGTCCCCGGTTCGACCACCTCGCGGGCGAGCCGGTCGGAGTCGATCACCAGCGCCCCGTGCTCGGCGAGCCGGGTCGCCACCGTCGACTTGCCTGCCCCGATCCCACCGGTCAGCCCCACACGCAGCATGGCCGCATTCAACCAGCTCACCCTCGGTGCCACGGTGAGTGGTCGTTACCGAACCGATTTGGGTGACACGCCGCGCGACTACCCCGGTTTGCCCGGCACGTTGCGTACGGTGCCGGTGATCGATTCACGGAGGGACGATGCCCGCGAGCAAGCACGTCGGAAGGCACCGGCTCGGCACCCCGGGCCTGGTGCATTGCGTCCGGCATCGGCCGGTGGCCGAGGCACTGGTGGAGTACCGCCGCACCTGGCTGACCGCCCTGCTCGTGCCGGCCAAGCACAGCCTCGCCGGCTTGAAGCGGCGGGCGCGGGCCGCCGCCACCATCGATCGCATGTGGGCACCCGCCAGCGCCTAGCACTAGTCCGGGCTCGTCCCCCGTGCCGGCGATACTGAAGTATGTTTCCCCGGCGGGGCCGAGGAAACGAGGACGACCATGGCGGCACGGGAGGGCGCGGCGCGATCGGCCGCCGAGACCAGGGAGCGGTTCCTGCGCGCCGCCATCCGGGTGCTGGCCGAGCAGGGTGTCGCCGGGCTGACCGTGCGCAATCTCGCCGACGCCGCCGGATCCTCCACGATCGGGGTGTACAGCCGCTTCGGCGGGCGAGCCGGAGTGCTCGACGCGCTGTACGAACGGGCTTTCGAGCAGCTCGGCGCGGCCTTCGCCACGCTGCCGCCGCGCTCGGCCGACCGGACTGCCGACGTGCTCGCCCTCGCGCTGGTCTACCGCCGGTTCGCGCTGGAGAACCCGGCCAGGTACGCGTTCATGTTCGAGCGCCCGGTGGCCGGCTTCGATCCGGATCCGGCGCTGCGGCTGAGCGTGCTGCGGTCCAGTTTCACCCATGTGGTGGACCGGGCCGGCCCCGACGGCGCGTCCGATGAGGACGGCCTGCGGTACTCGTACCTGCTCTGGACCGCCATGCACGGGCTGATCAGCGTCGAGCTGACCAACGCCGCGCGCAGCCCGCTGCCGGGGTGGTTCGTCGCGCCCGACGAGCAGGCGCGCGAGCAGGTCTACCGCGACGGCGTCCAGGCGATGACCACCGGGCTGGACGCGCGCTTCGCCGGCTGACCGCCGGGGTTCACCCATTCGGATTCATGAATTGTTGACGTTCTGGTTACACCGGTTATATCCGGCTTTTCCCGGCGGTGTGCCAACCCCCTTGCCAACCACTTGGCCGCCACTTGGCTGCGGCTTGACCCCCAGGTCAGCACCGTTGACGCGGTGGCCAATGCCAACCTAAATTGACCCGGCATCACACTTCTGAGTTCATCGCCGCCACTCTCGAGTGATGATTTCCCATCGGACCGGCACAGCAGGTCACGCAAAGCAGGTCACCCCCAGGCACTGACGAACACTGAGGAATTTACGGTGAATTCGGTGAATACCCGATCGGCGGCCGGCCTTGTCCTCGCACTGGGCCCCCGCGGCTTTTCCGGCGCCCGGCTCGTGGCCGCGGCCTGCCAGGCGGGTGCGCTCGGCGTACTGGAACTCGGCGAGCGTGGCCGCGAAGAACTCGGCCGCACGGCCGAATGGTCCTCGCGCGAGTTCGGCGTGCGCCCGGTACCGGGCTGCGAGCTGCGACCGGCCGAGCTGCCCGAACGGGCGCGCACCGTGGTCGTCGGCGCGGATTCCCCTTGGGAGATCGGGGAAATCTCCGGTGGTCGCACGGTACTGGCCGAGGTGACCAGTCTCGACGAGGCCGAACGGGCGATCGCCGCTGGTGCGCACGGGCTGATCGCGCGTGGTCATGAATGCGCGGGCCCGGTGGGCGAACTGAGCACGTTCGTGTTGCTGCAACGCCTGGTCGCCGCGACCGGCTTGCCGGTGTGGGCGTGCGGTGGCATCGGCCCGCGGACCGCGGTGGCGGCGATGGTCGGCGGTGCCGCCGGTGTGGTGCTCGATTCCCAGCTCGCCCTGCTCGAGGAAGCCGGGCTGCCCGCCGGAATCGCCGCCGCGCTGACCGGAATGGACGGTTCGGAGACCACCGTCACCGACGGGCGCCGGGTGCTCAACCGCGGCGGGCACACGCTGGAAATCGGGCAGGACGGATTTCTCGCGCGGAAATTCGCCGATCGCTGGGGCACCGTTCGGGCGGCGATTCGCGGTATTCGCGAAGCCGTGAAAAGCGTGAATTCCGAGTTCGGCGCGGAATTGCCCATTGCGCAGGGACCCATGACCCGGGTGAGTGATCGCGCCGGATTCGCCACCTCGGTCGCCGAGGCGGGCGCGCTGCCGTTCGTCGCGCTCGCGTTGTCCGGCCGCGACCAGACCCGCGAGCTGCTGGAGCAGACCAAGGCCGCGATCGGCGACCGGCCGTGGGGCGTCGGCGTGCTCGGTTTCGCTCCGGAGGAAACCCGGTCCGCCCAGCTCGAAGCCGTGCACGAGCTGCGGCCGACGCACGCGATCGTGGCCGGTGGCCGCCCCGCGCAGGCCAGCGCGCTCGAGGCCGCGGGTATCCACACCTACCTGCACGTGCCCTCCCCCGGCCTGCTGGCCCAGTTCCTGCGCTCGGGCGCGAAGCGGTTCGTCTTCGAGGGCTCCGAATGCGGTGGGCACGTGGGCCCGCGCACCAGCTTCCCGCTGTGGGAGGCGCAGCTCGACACGCTGCTCGACTCCGGTGACCTGGACGGCGTGGAGGTCTACTTCGCCGGCGGCATCCACGACGAGCGCTCGGCGGCGATGGTGGCCGCGATGGCCGCGCCGCTGGCCGAGCGCGGCGCGAAGTTCGGCGTGCTGATGGGCACCGCGTACCTGTTCACCGAAGAGGCCGTCGGCCACGGCGCGATCCTGCCCGCCTTCCAGCGCGAGGTGGTCGCGGCGACGGGGACCGCGCTGCTGGAGACCGCACCCGGCCACGCCACCCGCTGCGTGCGCAGCCCGTTCACCGAGGACTTCACCGGCATCCGCGACCGGCTGCGTGCCGACGGTGTGCCGGACAAGCAGGCGTGGGCCGAGCTGGAGCAGCTCAACGTCGGCAGGCTCCGGCTGGCCAGCAAGGGCGTCGAGCGCGTCGGCGGCGAACTGCGGCGAGTCGAGGAGGATCGCCAGCTCGCCGAAGGCATGTTCATGGCCGGTGAGGTCGCCGTGCTCCGGTCGTCGGTGACCACGCTGGCGAAGCTGCACGAGTCGGTCAGCTCGGGAGCCGCCGCGTTCCTGGCCGAAAGCGCGCGACGGCTGCGTGGTGAGGACGCCCCCGCGCCGGTGGCGAAACCGCTGGACGTGGCGATCGTCGGCATGGCGGGCATGTTCCCCGGTGCCGCCGATCTGGCCGAGTTCTGGGCGAACGTGCTGGCAGGCACCGATTCGGTGACCGAGGTACCACCGCACCGGTGGGATCCCGCGGTGCACTACGAGTCCGGGGCCAGCAAGTCCAAGTGGGGCGGTTTCCTGCCGGAGATTCCCTTCGACCCGCTGCGGTACGGCATTCCGCCCGCGTCGCTCGGCAGCATCGAGCCGGTGCAGCTGCTCGCGCTGGAGGCCGCGCGCCGCGCACTGGACGACGCCGCGCTCGGCACGTTCGACCGCACCCGCACCTCGGTGGTCTTCGGTGCCGAAGCGGGCAGTGACCTGTCGAACGCGGCCACCCTCGGCGCGGTTCTTCCGTCCTATGTGGACCAGGTGCCACCGGCGCTGGCCGGTCAGCTGCCGGAGCTGACCGAGGACTCCTTTCCCGGCATGCTGGCGAACGTGATCGCCGGGCGGATCGCGAACCGGCTCGACCTCGGCGGCGCGAACTACACCGTCGACGCCGCGTGCGCCTCCTCGCTCGCCGCGCTCGACGTGGCGTGCAAGGAACTGGTGGCCGGGACCAGCGACGTGGTGCTGTGCGGTGGCGCCGACCTGCACAACGGGATCAACGACTACGTGCTCTTCTCCTCGGTCCACGCGCTGTCGCCGACGGGCCGGTCGCGCACCTTCGACGACTCCGCCGACGGCATCGCGCTCGGCGAGGGCGTGGCCTGCCTCGTCCTCAAGCGACTGTCCGATGCGGAACGTGACGGCGACCGGATCTACGCCGTGGTCAAGGGAGTCGGCAGCGCCAGCGACGGCCGTTCGCTCGGGCTGACCGCACCCCGGCCGGAAGGTCAGCGGGCCGCGCTGGAGCGCGCGTACACGTCGGCCGGGATCTCCCCGGCGGCGGTCGGGCTGCTCGAAGCACACGGCACCGGCACCGTGGTCGGAGACCGCACCGAGCTGGCCACGCTGACCAGTGTGTTCACCGAGGCGGGCGCCGAACCGTCGAGCTGCGCGCTCGGCTCGGTGAAGTCCCAGATCGGGCACACCAAGTGCGCGGCCGGACTGGCCGGGCTGATCAAGGCGGCGCTGGCGCTGCACACCGGGGTCAAGCCGCCGACGCTGCACGTGAGCAAGCCGAACTCGGCGTGGCAGGCCGAAACCAGCCCGTTCGAGTTCCGTGCCACGCCGAGCCCGTGGGCTTCGGCCGAGCGGATCGCCGGGGTCAGCGCGTTCGGCTTCGGCGGCACGAACTTCCACGCCGTGCTGACCGCACACGACGAAGGCCCGCCGCCACGGCACACGCAGGACGCGTGGCCAGCCGAGCTGTTCCTGTTCCGCGACCCCGCCGACGCGGCGAAGCTGCTGGAGCAGGTGCGCACGGGTCACTGGCGGCTGCGCGACCTCGCGCTGGTCGCGGCGCGGCGCTCGGACACGCGCACCGGCCCGATCCGGATCGCCGTGGTGGCGAGCAGCGTCGGCGAACTGGTCTCGCGGTTGAGCGAACCCGTGCCGGAGCAGCCGGTCACCGGGGAGGTGGCCTTCCTGTTCCCCGGCCAGGGCAGCCAGAAGCCCGGCATGCTCGCGGAGTTGTTCGTCAACTTCCCGGAACTGCGCCGGTACCTGAGTCTCGGCGAGCGCTGGCTCGGCGAACTGTTCCCGCCCGCCGATTTCGACCGCGACGCGGCGGCCGCGCGCAAGGCCGCGATCACCGACACGCGGGTCGCGCAGCCGGCGCTCGGCATCGCCGGGCTCGCGGTGGCCGAGTTGCTGGCCCAGGTGGGCGTCCGGCCCGCGATGACCGCCGGGCACAGCTACGGCGAGCTGGTCGCGCTCAGCGTCGCCGGTGCCATCGAGCCCGCGACCCTGCTGGAACTGTCCGCCGCTCGCGCCGAGTCGATCCTGGCCGCGGCCGGGGACGATCCCGGCACGATGGCCGCCGTCTCCGCCGGTGCCGACGCGGTCGGCACCGCGCTCGCCGGACTCGGCGCGGTGGTGACGGCGAACCGGAACTCCCCCGGGCAGACGGTGATTTCCGGTCCCACGGCCGAAGTGGGCAAAGCCATCGAGGTGCTGCGCGAAGCCGGGTTCAGCGCGAAGCGCATCCCGGTCGCCTGTGCCTTCCACAGCCCGGTGGTGGCCGGTGCGACCGACCTCTTCGCCGAAGTACTGGCGAACCACAAAATCGGCACGCCGCGGCTGCCCGTCTGGTCGAATCGCACGGCGGCCGAGTATCCGGCGCACCCGGACGCGATCCGCGCCGAACTGGCCGCGCAGATCGGCGCCCCGGTCCGGTTCGCCGAGCAGATCGAAGCGATGTACGCGGCGGGCGCGCGGGTTTTTGTCGAGGCGGGCCCGGGTTCGGTGCTCACCAACCTGACCGCGGCCGTGCTCGGCGACCGTCCACACCAGACGGTGACCTGCGACGGCGGGCTGCGCGGCTTCCTGGAGGCGCTGGCCCGGCTGGCTTTGGCCGGTGCCGACGTCACCGCGAGCCGCCTGTTCGACGGCCGCGACGCGGTTACCACCCAGCCCGCGAAGCGTCCGGGATGGACGGTCGACGGGCAACTGGTGCGCACCGCCGACGGCAGCATCCCGGCGGGCGCACTGCGGCCCGCGCAGCGAGTCCAGCTAGCCGCCAAGGAGGAAACCGTGTCCGGAGCCGACGCGCTCATCGCCGAGTTCCTGCGCAGCAGCCGCGAAATGGTCGCGGCCCAGCGCGACGTGCTGCTCGGATATCTCGGCACGCAGCAGGGCGTGCCCGCGCTGCCCGCGCCGGTGCTCCCGGCCACCAGCCAGTTGCCCGCCGCCCACCCACAGGCCACCGCCGCGACAGTGCCCGCTGCCGCGGCCCTGGCTCCGGCCGCGGCCGCGGTCCAGGCTCCGGCGGGCGAGGTCGACGTGATGCGGGCCGTCGTGGAGATCATCGGCGAGCGCACCGGCTACCCGGCCGACATGATCGAGCCGGACCTGGACCTCGAAGCCGATCTGAGCGTGGACTCGATCAAGCGTGCCGAGATCGCCGGTGAGCTGGCCGTCCGCCTCGGCCTGTCCTCCGGTTCCGACGAGGAACTGGAGGAGCTGTCGAAGGCACGCACGGCGGCGTCGATCGCCGAACTGCTCACGGCCAAGCTCTCGGGCGGCGCCTCGGCCGCGGCACCGGCGCCCGAGCCCGAACAGGGCGGCATCGCGCCCAAGCGGTTCGAACTCGTACCCGCCGCGTTGACCGGCACCCCGGCTGCCCCGGAAGGGCTGGCGGGCCGGTCCTTCCGCATCCTCGGCGGCGGTGCCCACGCCGACCGCTTGAGCGCGCTGCTCACCGAGCACGGCGCCCAGCCTGGGGAATCCACTGTGGACACCGTTGTCCACCTCGACGGGTTCACCGGCACGGATCCCCTGTTCCCCGAGGCGTTCGGCGCCTTCCGCGAAGCGCTGGCCGGGAAGCCGGGCACCGTTGTGGCCGGTGTCCCCGCCGGGTTGGTCGAACGCACCGACGGCCTGCGCGGCTTCTTCCGCACCCTGGCCCGCGAGTACCCGGAGAGCACGGTCCGGCTGGTCGAGATCGACGGCGAAGACCCGGCCGACGCCACCCTCGATGAACTGCTGACCGGCGAGGGCGCCCCGGTGGTGATGCGTTCGGCGACGGCAAGGCAGTCGCTGGAGCTGGTGGAAACCCCGCTGGGACTGCTCGGCTCCACCGGCGCCGGGCCCGCCGGGGACGGCGCCGCCGAAGCCGCGGCGCTCGGCCTGGACTCGGATTCGGTGGTGCTGCTGGTCGGCGGCGGCCGGGGCATCACCGCGCACTTCGCCGAAACCCTGGCGGCGGCGAGCCGCTGCCGGATCGAACTGGTCGGGCGGACCACGCTGCCCACCGGTCCGGAGGATCCGGCGACCGCGAGCGCGGTCACGCTCGCCGAACTGCGGAGCGCGCTCGCCGCGCCCGGCCGTACTCCGGCCGAAGTGGACCGGGAGGCGAACCGGCTGCTCGCCCAGCGCGAAGTCGCCGCCACCCTGGCGAAGCTGGCCGAGCTGGGCAGCCAGGCCCGCTACCACGCGCTCGACGTCCGCGACGCCGAAGCCGTGCACCGGCTGGTCAAGGAGGTCCACACCGAGCACGGCAGGCTCGACGGACTGGTCTACGCGGCAGGCGTGATCGAGGACAAACTGCTGGCGGAGAAGGACCCGGAGTCCTTCCGCCGGGTGTTCGACACCAAAGTGGACGGTGCGAGGGCACTGCTGGCGGCCGGGGCGGAACTGCCGGTGGCACCACGGTTCGCGGTGCTGTTCGGCAGCATCGCCGCGGTGCTCGGCAATCGCGGGCAGTGCGACTACGCGGCGGCGAACGACGCGCTCGAAGCCATCGGCCGCCGCTGGTCCACCGCCGAGCGGCGGGCGCTGACCGTCCACTGGGGACCGTGGGCACCCGGCGGCACGCACGGCGGCATGGTCTCCCCCGAGCTGATGCGCTCCTACCAGCGGCGCGGGATCGGCCTGATCGACCAGGAGGAGGGCGCGCTCGCCCTGCTGCGCGAACTGGCCTGGGGCGAGGATTCGGCGCGGTCCGTGGTCTACAGCGCGTCCGAGTGGTGAGCCAGGTGACGCCGGTGGCCATCGTCGGCATGTCGGTCCTGCTGCCCGGCGCCCCCGACCTGGCCACCTACTGGCGCAACATCATCGGCGGTGTCGACGCGATCAGCGACGTGCCCGACGGGCGCTGGGAAGCCGACGACTCCGGCAACGAGGTCTACTGCCGTCGCGGTGGTTTCGTCTCCGGTGCCGAGATCGACGTGACCAAGTTCGGGATCATGCCGAATTCGGTGCCCGGTACCGAACCCGACCAGCTGATCGCGCTCCGGGTGGCCGCCGATGCGCTCGCCGACGCGGGCGGCCGCCTGCCGGACCGGCAGCGCGCCGGGGTGATCCTCGGCCGCGGTGGTTACCTCACGCCCGGCCTGGTCCGGCTCGACCAGCGCGTGCGCACCGCCCGTCAGCTCACCCGCACGCTCGGCGAACTGCTCCCGGAACTCGGTGCCGACCAACTGGCCCGGGTGCGCTCGGCCTTCACCGACGCGCTCGGCCCGCACTCCCCCGAATCGGCGATCGGCCTGGTGCCGAACCTGGCCGCGTCCCGGGTGGCGAACCGGCTCGACCTGCGGGGACCGGCGTACACAGTGGACGCCGCGTGCGCCTCCTCGCTGATCGCGGTGGACCACGCGGTGCGCGAACTGGCGAGCGGCCGGTGCGACCTGATGCTCGCCGGCGGTGTGCACCACTGCCACGACATCACCCTGTGGAGCGTGTTCTCCCAGCTCAAAGCGCTCTCGCCGAGTGAGCGGATCCGGCCGTTCCACCGCGACGCCGACGGCATCCTGATCGGTGAGGGCACCGGGGTGGTGGTGCTCAAGCGGCTCGCCGACGCCGAGCGCGACGGCGACCGGATCTACGCGGTGATCCGCGGCAGCGGGGTGGCCAGCGACGGCCGCACCGCCAGCCTGGTCAACCCGGACTCCGGTGGTCAAGTCACCGCGGTGCGCGAGGCCTGGCGCGCCGCCGGCCTCGACCCGGCGTCGATCGGCCTGCTGGAGGCACACGGCACCGCCACCCCGGCCGGGGACGGCGCCGAACTGGCCACGCTGGCCGAGGTGTTCGGCCCGGCCGACGGGCCGCGCGCGGTGCTCGGCTCGGTGAAGTCGATGATCGGGCACACCATGCCGGCCGCCGGGGTGGCCGGGCTGGTCAAGGCGGCGCTCGCGGTCTACCACGGCGTGCTGCCGCCGACCCTGCACTGCGACGACCCGCACCCCGGCCTGGCGGACACCCGCTTCCGGACCACCGGCAGCCCCGAAGAGTGGGCAGGGCACCGCCTCGCGGGCGTGAACGCGTTCGGGTTCGGCGGGATCAACGCCCACGTCGTGCTCGAACAGGCGGGCAAGGCACAGCCGGTGGTGGAAGTCCGCGAGCCGGAACGCACCCTGCGCCTTGCCGCGTCCACTGTGGACGAACTTGCTCGCGCGCTGGAGGGCGAGCCGGAGCCGGTGACCGGCGGCACCGGCCCGGTCCGCCTGGCCATCGCCGATCCGACGCCGAAACGCCTTGCCGCCGCGCGGAAGGCCGTCGCCAAGGGCAAGCCGTGGCGCGGGCGCAACGACATCTGGTTCAGCCCGGAGCCGCTGCTGTCCGGCGGCGGCAAGATCGCGTTTGTCTTCCCCGGCCTGGAAGCCGAGTTCGAACCCCGCGCCGAGGACGTGGCCGCGCACTTCGGCCTGCCTTGGTCGGCGCCGGACGCCTCGGTGCTCGGCGGGCACGGCGCCGGGGTCTTCCAGCTGGGCAGGCTGCTCGACGCCGCGTTGCGCCGGATGAACGTGATCCCGGACGCGGTCGCCGGGCACAGCGTCGGCGAATGGACCGCGATGGCCTGCGGTGGCATCTACGACCAGTCCGCGGTGGACGAGTTCCTGGGTTCCTTCGACCCCGGCGAGCTGCGCGTGCCCGGGCTGGCCTTCGCGGTCATCGGCACCTCGGCCGACGAGGTCGCGCGGGCACTGCCGCCGGAAGTGGTGCTGTCCCACGACAACGCCCCGAAGCAGGCGATGGTCTGCGGTCCGGCCGGGCCGGTGGACGAGCTGGTGCGGACCATGCGCGCGGCCGGGGTGATCAGCCAGGTGCTGCCGTTCCAGTCGGGCTTCCACACGCCGATGCTCCAGCCGTACCTGGCCCCGATCCGCGCCGCCGCCGACCGGTTCGAGCTGCACCCGCCCGAGGTCCCGGTCTGGTCGGCGACCACCGCCGCGGAGTTCCCGGCCGCCGAGGACGAGGTGCGCGAGCTGTTCGTGCGGCACCTGCTCGAACCGGTGCGGTTCCGGCCGATGATCGAGGCCATGCACGCGGCCGGGTTCCGGGCGTTCGTCCAGCTGGGTGCCGGGCAGGTGGGCTCGCTGATCGGCGACACGCTGGCCGGCTCGCCGCACCTGGTGATCCCGGCGAACTCGGCCAAGCGGACCGGGCTCGCGCAACTGCGCCGGGTGGCGCTGGCGCTGTGGGCCGAGGGCGGTCAGCCGGACCTGCTGGAATCACCGCGGCGCAAGGGCGTCCCGATCGATCTGGACACCCCACCGGTGCGCCTCGGCGACACGGTCCGGCTCGACCTGGGCCGACCGTCCGAATTGGACAGCTTGGCCAACGCCTCCCCCATCGCCGCCGAACTTTCCGCGCTGATGCGGGAAACCGCGAACACCGCGGCGGAACTGCTGGCCGCGCGCAAGCCGCCCAGCCTGCGTGTCTCGGTGGACGAAATGCCGTACCTGGCCGACCACTGCTTCTTCCGTCAGCGCGCGGACTGGCCGGACCTGGAGGACCGCTGGCCGATCGTGCCCGCGACCACGGTCATCGGGCACCTGATCGAGTTCGCCGAGCGGGCGGTGCCGGGCACCAGGGCGATCGGCGTGCACGACGTCCGCCTCTCGCGCTGGCTCGCCGCCATCCCGGCCACGGAGATCCCGGTGGAGATCAAGGTGACCGCTCCCGGCCGGGTCGCGGTGGAGCTGACCGGGTACGCCCGCGCCGAGATCGAACTGGCCACCGGCTATCCCGCGCCACCCGCGCTGTGGCGGCCGGGCGCCGAACGCGTGCCGGAGATGACCGCGGCCCAGCTGTACGACGAGAACTGGATGTTCCACGGCCCGCGCTATCAGGGGGTTTCGGAGCTGACCGCGATCGGGCCACAGCACGTGCGCGGGGTGCTGACCACCCCACCGGCGCCGGGCGCGCTGCTGGACAACGTGGGCCAGCTGCTCGGGTACTGGATCATCGCGCACCACCCGGAACGGGACGTGGTCTTCCCGGTGCACATGCGGAACATCCGGTTCTTCGGCCCGCATCCGGCCGTCGGCGAGCGCCTGGACTGCTTCATCCGGATCACCGGCCTGACCGAGTCCACATTGGACGCCGACGTGCAGCTTTCCGCGGGTGGCAGGCTGTGGGCCGAGATCACCGGCTGGCGCGACCGCCGGTTCGACAGCACGCCGCACACCCGCTCGGCCGACCGCTTTCCCAGTCGCAACACGCTTTCCGTGCCCGACGGGGGTGGCTGGGTGGTGCTGCGCGAGCAGTGGCCCGACCTGGCCTCGCGCGAGCTGATCATGCGCAACCACCTCGGCCGGGCCGAACGCGCGGACTACGACCGGGTGCCGCCGAGGGAGAAGCGGCAGTGGCTGCTGCGGCGGATCGCGATCAAGGACGCGGTGCGGTGGTGGCTGTGGAACCGCGGCGAGGGCGAACTGTTCCCCGCCGAAATCCAGGTCACCGGTGAGAACACGATCAGCGGGGCGCACGGTCGTGTGCTGCCGCCGCTGACCGTCGGCGCGGCCTGCCACGGCACCACCGCGGTGGCCATGGTCGACCCGGGCGGCACCGCGCTGGACCGGATCGCCGCGATGGCGGCGGAGGAAGGAGCTGGGGTATGAGCACCGAGCGGATCCTGGCCGAGATCACCGAGATGATCGAGGTGGTGCTGGCCGACTACGGCACCGGCGACGTGGAGATCGGCATGGACACCCTGTTCACCGACGATCTCGAGATGGAGAGCATCGATCTGGTGGCGCTGGCCGGGCAGTTGCAGGAGCGCTACGGCGAGCAGGTCAACTTCGCCGAGTTCATCGCCGGGCTGGAGCTGGACGAGATCATCGGGCTGACCGTCGGCGCGCTGGTGGAGCACGTGGAAGGCGCGCTCGTGGGGGCGGTCCGGTGAAGCTGACCGCCAACGGCATCGGCGTGCACGTCCAGCGCCTCGGCGCCGGTTCCCCGGTGGTGTTCCTGCACGGGCTCGGCACGGACAGCCTGGCCAGTTACTACTTCACCCTCGGCCCGGCGTTCGCCGCGGCCGGGCACGACGTGGTGATGTACGACCTGCGCGGGCACGGCCGCAGCGAGCGGCCGCCCGCCGGGTACCGGCTGGAGACCTTCGTCGACGATCTCACCGCGCTGCTCGGTGAGCTGGGCGTGACCGAGCGGGTGCACCTGGTCGGCAACTCCTTCGGTGGCACCATCGCCTTCGGCTTCGCGGCGCGCCTGCCGCACAGGGTGGCTTCGGTGACGATGATCGAGTCGGAGCCCGCGACCGCCGACTGGGCGGCGAAGATGGCGGCGAACCTCGGCCGGGCGCGCGAGCAGCTGGCCGACGAAGCCGCCTTCGAATGGATCACCGCGAACCACGGCGCGCACACCAGCAGGCTGGCGCGCTCGGCCGGGAAGGTGCTGCGCTCCAGCACGCTCGCCGACGACATCCCGGCCAGTGCGGTGCTCACCACCGGCGAGATCGCCGCGGTGACCGCGCCGGTGCTGGCCATCTACGGCGCCGAATCGGATCTGGCCGCGCAGGCGCCGGTGCTGGAGGGCCTGCTGCCGGTGTGCCGGACCGTGGTGGTGCCGGGCCAGCGGCATTCGGTGCTGGTCGAGCGGACCGAGCTGACCAGGGAGCTGGTGCTCGGCTGGGTGCGCGAGCACACGCTGGTGGAGACCGGATGAGCCGGTTCCTGCTGGTGGTGCCCCCGCTGGTCGGCCACGTCAACCCGGTCGTCGGGGTGGCCGCCGAGCTGGCCAGGCGCGGGCACGAGGTGGCGTGGGCCGGGCACGGCGAGCTGATCACCCGCCTGGCCGGGGCGGCCCGCGTCTACGACTGCGCCCTGCCGCCCGCCACCGCGCGCCCACCCGACCTGCGGGGTGCGGCGGCGCTGAAGTTCCTGTGGGAAGAGGGTTTCCTGCCACTGGCCACGGCCATGGCACCGGCGGTGGAAGCGGCGATCGCGGACTTCCGGCCGGACGCGCTGCTGGTCGACCAGCAGGCGGTGGCCGGCGGGCTGATCGCCGACCGGCTCGGCCTGCCGTGGCTGACCTCGGCCACCACCTCCGCCGAGCTGACCGATCCGCTCGCCTCGATGCCGAAGGTGCGCGACTGGGTGCTCGACCGGCTGGCCGGGCTGCGTGCTTCGATCGGCGACCCGGCGGGCACCGCCGATCCCCGCTTCTCCCCGCACGGCGTGCTCGCCTTCACCACCGCCGAACTGGCCGGGGAGATGCGCGGGGTGCACTTCGTCGGGCCGTCCATCACCGACCGGGAGTCCGAAAAGGACTTCCCGTGGGACTGGCTCGACCACCGGCCCACCGTGCTGGTCACCCTCGGCACGGCCAACGCCGACGCCGGCGCCCGGTTCCTCGCCGAATGCGCGGCCACCGGGGTGCGGGCGGTGGTCGCCGACCCGGCCGGCGTGCTGCCCTCCTCCGACACCGTGCTGTCGCGGCCGCACGTGCCGCAGCTCGAACTGCTGCCGAAGATGGACGCGGTCGTCTGCCACGGCGGGCACAACACCGTCTGCGAATCGCTCTGGCACGACCTGCCGCTGGTGGTCGCGCCGATCCGCGACGACCAGCCGGTGATCGCCGAGCAGGTGGCCGAGGCGGGCGCGGGCGTCCGGGTCCGGTTCACCAAGGCGACCGCGGACCACCTGCGGGTCGCGATCAGCACCGTGCTCGACCCCGGCAGCGGCATGCGCGCCAACGCGGCGCGGATCGGCCGGTCCTTCCGCGCGGCCGGTGGCGCCGCCGCGGCTGCCGGGCACCTGGAAGCCCTGACCACGGCGGGAGTGCGCGCATGACCGAGATCGACCGGCTCCGGCCGGCTTACCAGGCCGACCTGGCCGACGGGCTCGACCGGTTCTTCGAACCACGGGCTTCGACCTGCCCGTGGTGCTCGTCCGAGCGGCTGTCCGTTCGCCTGCGCACCAGGGACTTCCTCCAGCACAAGCCGGGCCGGTTCACCCTCGACCAGTGCAAGGACTGCGCGCACATCTTCCAGAACCCGCGGCTGAACCCGGCCGGACTGGAGTTCTACTACCGCGACTTCTACGACGGCCTCGGCGAGAAGCAGCTCGCCGGTCAGTTCGAAGGCCGCGGCAAGACCTATCTCGGCCGGGCGGAAGCGGTGTCCGGAGCCGTGACCAGGCCGTCGAACTGGCTCGACGTGGGCACCGGGCACGGCCACTTCTGCGAATCCGCGCGCGAGGTGTTCCCGGAAACCCGGTTCGACGGGCTCGACCTGTCCGAAGGCGTGAAGCTGGCGGAGGAGCACGGCCGCGTTTCCGCCGGGTACCGCGGGCTCTTCGTCGAACTGGCCGACGAGCTGGCGGACCGCTACGACGTCGTCAGCATGTACCACTACCTGGAGCACAGCACCGCGCCGCAGGCCGAACTCGACGCCGCGCACCGCGTGCTGCGCGCCGGTGGTCACCTGGTGATCGAGGTGCCCGATCCGGAGAGCCGCTACGCCCGGCTGCTCGGCCGCCGCTGGCTGCCGTGGCTGCAACCGCAGCACCTGCACTTCGTGCCGCCGGCGAACCTGCGGCAGCGCCTCGAAGCGCGGGGCTTCACCGTGGTGCTCGAACAGCGGGCCGAGGCACACGACCCGATCGATCTGGTGGCCGCGGCCTGGCTCACCCTCGACGACCTCGCCCCGCGCGAGGACGCACCGTGGCACCCGCGCTCGCCCGGCCGGTTCCGCCGGATCGCGCGCGGTGGCGTGCTGCTGGCCGGGGCGCTCGGGGTGGTGCTGGCCGCCGTCGCCGACCGGCTGGTGCGGCCGTTCGCCGGGCGCGCGCGGCTGTCCAACGCCTACCGGATGGTGGCGCGCAAGGATTCCTGATGGCGTTCACCGATGGCCAGCGCCGCCAGCCGGACCAGCGGGTGCATGCGGTAGGTGAAGTATCCGGTGCCCGGTTGCGGGCGGTTCTCCTCGACGTCGACCAGTTGCAGCTCGACCAGCTGCTCCAGCCGGGATTCCGCGGCCCGCTCCCCGATCAGGCAGGCGCGGGCGAACTCCGGCACCGACACCGCGGTACCGAAGAGCCCGGCGAACCGCTGGAAGGCGTCGGCCTGGTCGCCGTCGAGCAGCGACGAGGTCCGTTCCACGCTGGCCAGCAGGTCCAGCCTGCCCGCGCTCAGCTCGCCGAGGCGGTCGCCCGGCGCGCGCAGCCGGTGCACCACACGTGAGATCGACCAGTGCGGCCGCAGCGCGAGCCGGGTCGCCGCGCCGATCAGCGCCGCGGGCAGGCCGCCGCACAGCTCGGCCAGCTCGACCGCGGCGTCCGGCTCCCGCTCCACCTGGGCGCCGATCATCGCTTCGAGCAGCCGCAGCGAGTCCGTTGCCGACAGCGGGCGCAGCGTCACCGGCAGGCCGTTCGGGCCGGCGATCCGGCGACGGCACCCGGCGAGCACCGCACTGCCCTCACCGCCGGGCAGCAGCAGGGCCAGCTGCTCGGCGGCGGTCACGTTGTCCAGCACCACCAGCATCCGGCGGCGGGCGGTCCAGCTGCGGAACAGGTCCGCCCGCTCCTGCTCGCTGGCGGGCAGCCAGCAGTCCGGGCCGCGGATGGCACGCAGGAACCCGGCCAGCACCTCGCCCGGTGACTCGTGGGCCAGCAGGTCCGCGTACACCTGACCGTCCGGAAAGGACTCGCGGACCTGGTTCGCCACGTGCGCGCAGAGGGTGGACGTGCCCACCCCCGGCCCACCGGCCACGGTCACCACGGCCAGCTTCGAGACCTCCCGCAGCTCACCGGAGATCCGCTCGGCCTCGGTGTCGCGGCCGATCACCTCGGCCGGGTCGGGCAGCAGCTGCGCGGGCGGGTGCCACCACGACTTGGCCCGCCGGATGCTGGTCGTGCCGGCTGGCTGGTCCTGGTTGACCTCACCGTCGAGCAGGTCCTGGTGCAGGCGGCGGGTGGAGGCGCTCGGCTCCAGGCCGAGCTGGTCGATCAGGTCGGTGCGCAGCCGCTGGAACACGCTCAGCGCCTCCGACCGCATGCCGGAGCGGTGCAGCGCCAGCATCAGCTTGGCGTGCAGGCCCTCGTGCGTCGGGTACTCCTGGACCAGCTCACGCAGCTCGCCGATCAGGTCGAGGTGGCGGCCGAGCACCAGGTCGACCTCGATGCGCTGCTCCAGCACGGCCGCGCGTTCCTGGCGCAGCCTGGCCACGTGCGGCGCGAGCACCTCGCCGGGATCGAGGTCGCACAGCGGGCCGCCACGCCATTCCTCCAGCGCGCCGCGGAAGGCGGACGAGGCTTCTTCCAGGCGCCCGGCGTCGAGTTCGGCGCGGCCGGACCGGGCCAGCTCGGCGAAGCGCGCGATGTCGAGGGTGTGCTCGGGCAGGTTCAGCGCGTAACCGACGCGGGGCCGGTGCACCACGGTCCCGCTCGCCGACCGCGGTTCGCCCGCCAGCATGCGGCGGATGTTCGAGACGTAGACCTGGAGCGTGGTGCTGGCCTTCGGGGGCGGGCTGTCGCCCCACAGCTCGGTGCGCAACTGCTCGGTGCGGACCACCTTGTTCCAGTTGACCGCCAGCAGGGCGAGCAGCTGGCGCACCTTCGGCTGCGATGGCGTGACCAGCAGGCCATCACGCACGACCTCGAGTTCGCCGAGGACCCGCACGCCGACAGTCATTCACCCACCCCGAATCAGCGGTCCGAAGATCCGACAACCCGCGAGCACCGGCGGTGCGGGTGACGACAGGCGGCTCATTCCGGCTGCCACCCCTGAGTATTACGCCGGATCGGGGCGGCGTCCATCAAAATCACCACGGAACGCACACTAGTGAATACTTCGGGACACGCAAATTTCCCACTATCAGGGAGTCCATCACTCGTAGGTACCCACCGCCGATCAGCTGCGGGCAACTACCTCACCCGGGTGAGCCACCGGCAGAAGGGACCCGGGAACGGGAAAACCCCGGGACCCATGAATCGGGTCCCGGGGTTTTCCGGTCAAGCGCTAAGCCTGGCTCACGCGCCGCCGGAGAGCTTCTCGCGGAGCGCCGCGAGCTGCTCGTCGGAAGCGAGGGTGCCACCGGTGCTCTTCGAGCCGGAGTCGGCCGGAGCGGAGGTGTAGCTCTGCTCCCCGCCCGAGGGGTCGACACCGGTCGCCGCGTTGGCGGCGGCTTCGGCGTCCTGCTCGGCGGCCTTGGCGATCTGCTTCATGTGCGCCTCGTAGCGGGTGTGCGCCTCGGCGTACTGGCGCTCCCACTCCTCACGCTGCTTGTCGAAGCCTTCCTGCCACTCCTGGGTGTCCGGGTCGAAGCCCTCGGGGTAGATGTAGTTCCCCTGCTCGTCGTACTCGGCGGCCATGCCGTACTGCGTCGGGTCGAACTCGGACTCGGTGGTGAAGCCCTCGTTGGCCTGCTTCAGCGACAGCGAGATGCGGCGGCGCTCCAGGTCGATGTCGATGACCTTGACCATCACGTCGCCGTTGACCTGCACGACCTGCTCCGGGATCTCCACGTGGCGCTCGGCCAGCTCGGAGATGTGCACCAGGCCCTCGATGCCCTCCTCGACGCGCACGAACGCACCGAACGGGACGAGCTTGGTGACCTTGCCCGGCACGATCTGGCCGATCGCGTGGGTGCGGGCGAACTGGCGCCACGGGTCTTCCTGGGTCGCCTTCAGCGACAGGGACACGCGCTCACGGTCCATGTCCACGTCGAGCACCTCGACGGTGACCTCCTGGCCGACCTCGACCACCTCGGACGGGTGGTCGATGTGCTTCCAGGACAGCTCGGAGACGTGCACCAGGCCGTCGACGCCACCCAGGTCCACGAAGGCACCGAAGTTGACGATGGAGGACACGACGCCCTTGCGGACCTGGCCCTTGGCGAGCGCGTTGAGGAACTCGCTGCGCACCTCGGACTGGGTCTGCTCCAGGTAGGCGCGGCGGGACAGGACCACGTTGTTGCGGTTCTTGTCCAGCTCGATGATCTTCGCCTCGAGCTCGCGGCCGACGTAGGGCTGGAGGTCGCGCACGCGGCGCATCTCGACCAGCGACGCGGGCAGGAAGCCGCGCAGGCCGATGTCCAGGATCAGGCCGCCCTTGACCACCTCGATGACGGTGCCCTTGACCGGCTCGTCCTTCTCCTTGAGCTCCTCGATGGTGCCCCAGGCGCGCTCGTACTGCGCGCGCTTCTTGGAGAGGATCAGGCGGCCTTCCTTGTCCTCCTTCTGGAGAACCAGGGCTTCGACCTCGTCGCCGACGGTGACCACCTCGGCCGGGTCGACATCGTGCTTGATGGACAGCTCACGCGAGGGGATGACGCCCTCGGTCTTGTACCCGATGTCGAGCAGCACTTCGTCACGATCGACCTTGACGATGGTGCCTTCGACGATGTCGCCATCGTTGAAGTACTTGATCGTCTTGTCGATCGCGGCGAGGAAATCTTCCTCCGACCCGATGTCGTTGATGGCGACTTGCTGCGGGGTGGACGCAGTCGGGGCGGTGGCGGTGTCGATGGTCATTAGGCGGGTTGCTCCGGTAACGGCTTGGGGATAGTAGGTTTGCGTTTGCGCGCGCACCGGGCTACCGGACGAACGATTCTGCTGCGTTCCCGAAGAAATCGGCCACGTGCATCACCGACGGCGGTGCGCGACCCGGACCCCAGCACGAAGCCGGAGGGAGAGGTAGCGCGAACCCACTGCGCTAGTGAGTATCCTACGCGGCCCACTGGGCAGGGCACAAACAGGGTCCACACCCGTCGTCCGCTATGGCACCTGCGGGAGGATGATCCGGTGAACTCCCCACCCGCTGATCGTCACGACCGCGCCGAAGCACGCCTCGGCACCGCCGCCGTCGCCTACCGCGAAGTGGGCTCCTCGGAGGCCGCCGCGGCGAATCTTGCCTGGTGGGACGCCGATGCCGACGACTACCACGCCACCCACGGCGAGTTCCTCGGCGAAGCCGACTTCCTCTGGTGCCCCGAGGGCCTGCGCGAAGCCGACCTCGGCCTGCTCGGCCCGGTCGCGGGCCGCCGGGTGCTGGAGGTCGGCTGCGGCTCGGCGCCGTGCGCGCGCTGGCTGGCCGCGCAGGGCGCGCACCCGGTCGCCATCGACCTGTCCGCGGGCATGCTGCGCTACGCGCTCGAAGCCGCCGGGCGCACCGGCATCCACGTCCCGCTGGTCCAGGCCAACGCCGAGTACCTGCCGCTGGCCGACGCCAGCTTCGACGCGGCCTGCTCGGCCTTCGGCGCGGTGCCGTTCGTGCCCTCGGTGGACGCGGTGTTCGCCGAGGTGCACCGGGTGCTGCGGCCGGGCGCGCCGTGGGTCTTCGCGGTCACCCACCCGATGCGCTGGATCTTCCCGGACGACCCCGGCCCCGCCGGGCTGACCGCCACCCAGCCCTACTTCGACCGCACCCCGTACGTCGAAGTGGACGGTGCGGGCAAGGCGACCTATGTGGAGTACCACCGCACGCTCGGCGACTACGTCCGCGCCCTGGCCGGTGCCGGGCTGGAGCTGCTCGACCTGATCGAGCCGGAGTGGCCGGAGGGGCACACCCGCGTCTGGGGCCAGTGGAGCCCGTTGCGCGGCAAGCTCTTCCCCGGCACCGCGATCTTCCGGACGCGGAAGCCCGGTTGAGCTTCGCCGGGCTGGACCCGCTCCTGCCGGAGCCCGGTGCCCCGGCGGGTGAGCGAGTCCACGCCCGCGTCCGCGACGGCCGCCAGGTCAGCGCGGTGCTCTACCGGAGCAAGCTCCCGGCCGGTGCCGTGGAGCGGCTGTTCTCCCCCGCCCGGACCTGGGAGGTGACGCCGCTGCTCGACGCCGGTGACACGGCGGGCCTGCGCGCGCTGCTGCCCAGGGTGCGGGTGCGCCTGCTGGCCGAGCGGCCCGGCGCCGATTCCGCGTGCGTGCTGGCGTGGCCGAGCCTGGACGCGCCGGTGGCCGGGGTGCTGCCGCGGTACGGCTTCCTGCCGAGGACCGCGATCGGCGTGCGCGTACCCAGCAACCCGGCCACCCCGGCGGAGAGCCCATCCGGCCTGGTCGTGCGCCCGGCGAAGGAAGCCGATCTCGAGGAGTTGCTCGCGCTGGAGGTCGCCGAGCTGCGCTACGCCGCACTGGTCGGCACCGCGCGCCCGCTGGACAACGCCACCACCCTGCTCGAACCGGGGCTGCGGCGGCTGCTGGCCGAGGGGCACGTCTGGATCGCCGAGGCGGACGGGCTGGCCGTCGGCATGGCGAGCACGCGCTGCCTGCTCCCCGAGGCCGGCGGGCCACTGGCGAACCGGCTGCCCGGCGGGCGCTGGGGTTACGTCTCCACGCTGTCGGTGGCCGAGGACGCCCGCGGCGGCGGGGTGGGGCGGGCGCTGATGGCGGTGGCGCACCGCGCGCTGGCGGAGTCCGGGGTGCGCGGCACCTTCCTCTTCTACAACCCGTGCAACCCGCTCTCCTCGGTGTTCTGGCACCGCCAGGGTTATCGTCCACTGTGGACCATCTGGGACGTGACCCCGGCGGGGGAGATGAGGGCATGACCGAACTGCACGCGGTGACCGCCGGCGGCGAGCGCGTGTCCGCCGTGCTGCGCCGGGAACGGTACGAGCCCGGGGCGGTGGAACTGCTGTGGTCGGCCGCGCGGGTGTGGCGGCTGTTCCCGGAGATCGGCACGACCGGCACGGCGGGCATGGACGCGCTGCTCCGGGCGTGGCGGGCCGAACTGGACGCCGAATCGCCCGGTGAGGACTCGGCGTGCGTGGTGACCTGGCCGAGCCACGACGCCGAAGCGATCCGCGCCTTCCTCGACCACGGGCTGGCCCCGGTGACGGCGCTGGCCACGCGCACCGAGCCGCCGGAGGTCGTCGAGCGTCCCGGCGTGACGGTCCGGCAGGCGAGGCCGGACGACTTCGCCGCCGTGCTGGACCTGGCGCTGGAGATCTTCGACTACTCCTCGCTGGTCGCCCTGCCACGCCGGGAGCACACCGAGGACCTGCTCGCGCCGCGGCTGCGGACGAAACTGGAGCAGGACACCGGCACGGTCTGGGTGGCCGAGATCGGCGGCATCGTGGCCGGGCTCGCCGACTGCTCCTGGGTGGACGTGACCGGGGAGGCCGGTGCCGCCGAACTGCTGCCGCCGGGCAGCTGGGGCTATCTGAACAACGTGGGGACCGCGCGCGAAGTGCGCGGGCGCGGGATCGGGCGGACACTGGCGGCCGCGGCACACGCGTACTTCCACGAGCGCGGGGCGGCGGGCACCTACCTCTACTACAACCCGCCCAATCCGCTGTCCTCGGTGTTCTGGCACCGACGGGGTTATCGTCCACTTTGGACGATCTGGGAGGTTCGCCCGGCCTCGCTGTTGCGGTAGTCACTCAACCGGGGTGTTCTGCCCGGTTGAACTTGCCCGATCCCAGCTCCGGGCCTACTTTTGAACTGACCAGTCAGTTCAAATCCCAGGAGCCCCCGTGCAGGTTCACGCCGATCGCGTGTCCGTCACCGGACCGCACGGCACGTTGTTGCCACCGACCTCGTTGACCGTCGCCGCCGGGCAGCTGGCGGTGCTGCACGGCGAGCCGGGTGCCGGGCTGACCGCGTTCGGGCTGGCGCTGGCCGGGCGGTTCAAGCCGGCCACCGGCACGGTCACCGGCCCGGCGAAGCTGCGTGAGGTCTCGGCCGTGGTGGACGCACCCGGCGTCAGCGAGCCGGACGGCGCGCTGAGCCTGAGCGTGGTGGTCGGCGAGGAACTGGCACTCGCGCGCCGCCCGGCGGCCAAGGAGGACGTTCGGCGCTGGCTGGTGGCGAACGACGTCGGCCCGTTCGCGAACACCCGCTTCGAAAACCTCTCGCCGGTGGTGCGCACCCGCCTGCTGACCGCGCTCGCGGCGAGCCGGAAGGGCGTGGAACTGCTCGTGCTGGACACACCCGACCGGCACACCAGCGACGTCGAGAGCTGGTCGGACCTGGCCGCGGAACACGCCGAGCGCGGGCTCGCGGTGGTCGTGCTGAGCGCGACCACGCCGATCTCCGCCCTGCCGTTCACCCCGGCGCGGACCGGTGAGCTGGAACAGCCGGAACCGCGGCAGTGCGCTCCCCTGCCGGAGCCCGAGCCCGAGCCGGAAGAAGACCCCGAAGGAGAAGAGCAGTGAGCAGCATCCGGATCGCCCTCAACGAACTGCGGAGGCTGAGCTCCGGGAAGCTGCCCAAGCTGGCGATGCTCGCGCTGGTGCTGGTCCCGCTGCTCTACGCCTCCTTCTACCTCTACGCGAACTACGACCCGTACGGCAGGCTGAACAAGCTGCCCGCCGCGGTGGTCTCCGCCGACACCGGCGCCACCGACAGCGAGGGCACCCAGCGCAACGTCGGCCGCGAGGTGACCGACGAGCTGGTCGGCTCCGGCACCTTCCAGTGGCACGAGGTCTCCGCAGAGGAGGCGCAGGCCGGGGTCCGCGACGACCGGTACTCCTTCGCCATCACCATTCCCCGCGAGTTCTCCACCGCGCTGCTGTCCACCGGCAACTTCCAGCCGCAGCAGGCGACCATCACGCTGACCACCAACGACGCCAACAACTACCTGTCCGGCACCATCGCCGACCAGGTGGCCGAGCAGGTGCGCGCGACGATCGCGGAGAAGGTGGGCAGCGAGGCGGCGGGCCGCTTCCTCGTCGGCTTCTCCACCATCTACGGAAAGATCGAGGAAGCCTCACGCGGCGCGACGCAGCTCGCCGACGGTGCCGGGCAGCTGGTCAGCGGTCAGCAGCAGCTGGCCGACGGCGCGAGCCAGCTCAACACCGGCAGCACGCAGCTCTCCACCGGGCTCAACACGCTGCGGGACAGCACCGCGCAACTGCCGTCGAAGTCGCAGCAGCTCGCCGACGGCGCCAGCCAGGTCGCGGCGGGCAACGCGAAGGTCGCCTCCGCCGCGCAGGTGGCCGCGGGCGCCTCCACCGATCTGCAGAACTCGCTGGACAACGCGAACGGCCAGCTGGCGCAGGCGCTGCGCAACGGCGGTCTGAGCGAGGAGGAGGTGCAGCACGCGCTGAGCGTGCTGGGCACGCTGCGCAAACCGGTCGACGACGCGAACAGCAAGATCCAGCAGGCGAACAGCGACCTGACCAAGCTGGCCGACGGGGCCCGTCAGGTCTCCGAAGGCGCCGCGCAGCTGGCGTCCTCGGCTCCGACACTGGTCAACGGCATCGGCAAGGCCGCCGACGGCGCGCAGCAGCTGGTCGACGGTTCGTCGAAGCTGGCCACCGGCGAGCAGGACGCGCTCAAGGGCAGCACGCAGCTGCGCGACGGCGCGAACCAGCTCCGCGACGGGCTCGGCGCCGGGCTCAAGGAGATCCCGAACCCCGACGACCCGACCCGCCAGGCCACCGCGAACACCATCGCCGACCCGGTGGCGGTCAACTCGGTCGGCGTGGCCTCGGCCGGGACCTACGGCGCCGGACTGGCCCCGTTCTTCATCTCGCTGGCCACCTGGATCGGCGCGTTCGTGTTGTTCCTGCTGCTGCGGCCGCTCTCGACCAGGGCGCTGACCGCGGGTGCTTCGCCGCTTCGAGTGGCCTTCGGCGGCTGGCTGGCCTCCGCGCTGCTCGGCGTCGCGCAGGTGATCGTGCTGTTCGGCGCGGTGACCTGGCTGGTCGGCATCCACGTGGCACACCCGCTGGGCGCGATCGGGTTCGCCATGCTGGTCTCACTGTCGTTCACCGCGATCGTGCACGCGCTCAACGCGCTGTTCGGCGCGGTCGGCAAGTTCCTCGGGCTGGTGCTGCTGGTGCTCCAGCTGGTCAGCGCGGGCGGCACGTTCCCGTGGCAGACCATCCCGGACGCGTTGTACCCGCTGCACATCGTGCTGCCGATGGGTTACGCCATCGACGGGTTCCGGCACCTGCTCTACAGTGGGGCCTCCCTGAAGATCCTCGGGGACATCGGGGTGCTGCTGGCCTACCTGCTCGGCGCGCTCGCGGTGTCCGCCTACGCGGCGGGCAAGCGTCGCACGTGGACGGTGTCCCAGCTGAAACCGGAGCTGAGCCTGTGAGTGCCAGGGCCGACGCCACCCGGCGCAGACTGTTCGAGGCGACGCTGAAGCTGGCCACCGATCGCGGGCTGGTCGGGCTGACCGTGGACGAGATCGCGGCCGAGGCCGGGGTGGCCAAGGGCACCGTCTACTACAACTTCGGCAGCAAGGACGGGCTGATCGACGCGCTGCTGCGCTACGGCGTCGGTCAGCTCGCCGACCGGCTGCGTGAAGGCGCCGCCCCGGCGGACCCGGTCGAGGCGCTGGAGTCCCAAGTGGACGGTGCGCTGCGGTTCATCGCGGAATACCCCGGCTTCTCGCAGATCCTGGTCAGCGAGATGTGGCGGACGCCGGGCCAGTGGCACGAAACGCTGACGCTGCTGCGCGAGGAGATCATCTCGATCGTCAAGGAGCAGCTGCAGCGCATCGCCGACGCGGGACGGCTGCCCGACGGCGTGCAGATCCCGACCGCGGCGGCCGGGCTGTTCGGCACGCTGCTGGTGGTGGCGCTGGACTGGCAGGTGTTCCAGCGGCAGCGCAGCCGCGACGAGGTCCGCGAGTCGGTGATGGTGCTGATCCGCGGCCTCGCTAAGTGATCGACGGCGAAGATCCCCACTCCACCAGCAGCCGTGGGGCGCCGGAGCCGTCGGCCGGAGCCGCCCAGATGTCGGAGCCGCCGTCGCGCGGGAGTTCGTAGGCAATCGTTTGCGAGTCCAGCCAGACCACCTGGTCGTCAACGCTGCGGGTCTCGGCCAGCGGGGTCTCCCGCAGGGTCGCCAGGTCGAGCACGTATTCGCGCCACGGCCGCGCGGCGTCGCCGGAGACCCGCTTCTTGAACGCCAACCGCGTGCCGTCCGGGGACAGCGACGGGCATTCGGCGTTCTCCAGCAGGGTTCGCGCGGTCCAGGCGTCGTAGTCGCCTTCGAGCAGATGGGTCCGCCCGGCGGTGGACACCGTGGCGTAGAACCGCTTGCCGTCGGCGGTGAATCCCGCGCCCCAGACGTTGACGTCCTCCGCCTGGTACGGCTTGCCCTCCACGGTCAGCGGAATGCCCTCGATGTTGCTCAGGTACGCCTGCTCGCCGCGGTCCAGGATCGCGGTGCGGGTGGAGAAACCGCTGCCCTGGGTGTACGAGTCGCCGGTGACGAAGGTGGTCCAGGTGGCCATGCGACCACCGGCGGACAGCTTCGCGCGGCTCGGAATGCCCGCCACGTCGACCCGTTCGGTCTCGCGCAGTCGTTCGTCCACCCGCAGCGCGACCGCGCTCGGCATGAGGCCGGGCGCGGTCGCCAGGCAGAGCCCGGTCCCGGCTTCGGCGTAGAACCGGTCGCACGAGAGTGAGCTGATCCGGCGCGGCCCGGCCGGATCGGCCAGCGGGACCGAGGCGACCTTGCCGTGGTCCGGTCCCGGCGCGGTGCTGCGGAACAGCAGGCGCCCCGGCTCGGTCAGCCCGACCTCGGCGGACCGGTCGACGGCGATCGTGACGTCCGGCCGGGCGTGCTCCGGGTTCCCCGCCATCGCGTCCAGCGTGTAGACCGTCGCGGCCCCGCCGAGCAGCGCGGTGGCGCCGAGCGCGGTGGCCACCTTGATCCCGAGCCTCATGCCACTCCCCTTTCCGCGCGCAACGGCCGGGCGATCAGCGCCGCGACCACCACAACCGCCAGCGCCGCCACCGCGAGGACCAGCGCGGTCCGCATGCCCCACACCGTCCAGGCCGCGCCGAACAGCACCGAGGACGCCAGCTTCGCCAGCGCCTGCCCGGTCTGCAGCACGGCCATTCCGCTGGTCCGCAGCCCGGCGGGCAGCAGCGGCCCGGCCGCCGCCATCAGCACGCCGTCGGTGCAGGCGTAGAAGAGGCCGTGCGCGGCCAGGCCCGCGACCACCAGCCACAGCCCGTCGGCCGCCCCGAGCAGCAGGACGTAGGCGGCCAGCAGCGCGAGATGTCCCGCCACGAACACGCGCCACCGGCCGATCCGGTCGGCCACCCGGCCCATCGGCACCGCCAGCAGCAGGTACACCCCGGCGGTGCCCAGCGGCAGCACGGCGAACCAGGCGGGCTCGATGGCCAGCCGGTCCTGCAGCAGCAGGTAGACGAACGCGTCGCCGACGGTGGCCAGGCCGAACACCGCCGCCCAGCCGCAGATCCGCCGGAAACCCTTGTCCCGCAACAGACCGAACGCCGACCTCAGGGAGACCGATCGCCGTGGCGGGGCGGGTTGCCGGTGGTCGCGGACGAACAGCACCAGCAGCACCACACCGAGCGTGGCGACGCAGAAGCTGACGAAGAACACCGCCCGGTACCCGCCGGTCACCGCCCACAGCAGCAGGAACGCCGCGAGCGGCCCGAGAAAGGCGCCGACGGTGTCCATCGCGCGGTGCACGCCGAACGCGCGGCCGAGCGTGCCGGGATCACTGCTCAGCGAGATCAGCGCGTCCCGCGGCGCGGTCCGCAGGCCCTTCCCGGTCCGGTCGGCCGCCAGCACCAGCCCCATCGAGGTCGCCGAGCCGGTCGCGCCGAGCAGGCCGAGCTTGGCCACGGCGGAGATGCCGTAACCGAGCCCGGCCATCAGCTTGCGGCGCTGCCAGCGGTCGGCCAGCGTGCCGCCGATGATCCGCACGAACGCGGTCACCCCGGAGTACAGCCCGTCCAGGATGCCGAACTGCAACGGGGAGAAACCCAGCTGCAGCACCAGGTACAGCGGGAGCACGGCGGTCACCATCTCCGAGGAGACGTCGGTGACCAGGCTGACCGCGCCGAGGGCGAACACGTTGCCCGCCACCCTGCGCCCGCCGCGCCGCGGCTGGGCTTCGAGGCCGGTTTCCCGCGCCGATGCGATGTACACGGTCGCCTCCCCGATCAGCGGCAGGTGTAGGGACCCGCCTTGTCGAGGAGCTTCCCGTCGGTGCCGATGATCTCCCAGGAGTAGGTCCTGCCCTCGGCCACGAACTTCATCACGCCGTGCTTGGCGAACGACTTCTCCACGCCCTCACGCGGCTTGATCTGCGTGTACAGGCTGTCGCCGCCGATGCCGACGATGGCCGAGCGCACCCCGTTCGCCTCGTCCACCCTGCCCTGCGAGTTGAGCGGCTTGATCCGCTCGTAGTGGTGGTCGTGCCCGCCGAAGACCACGTCGGCCCTGGCCCGGACCATCTCGTCCCACAGCGGCGCGATGCTCTTGTTGTCGCCGTACTCACCCGAGTTGAACCGCGGGTGGTGCCAGTAGCCGACCACGCACGACTTCGTGTTCTTCGCCAGGTCCTGCTTGAGCCAGGCCACCTGCTCGGCGGAGTTGCCGTCGGTCACCGGGTCGGAGTCGAGCGCGACGAAGTGGAAGTCGCCGACGTCGAAGCTGTAGTACGGCTTGCCCTGCGGCGTGGCGATCGGCCCGAAGTACGACTTGTACCCCTTGAGCTGGTCGTACCACTCGTGGTTGCCGGGGGTGGGCTTGGTGATCGCCTTGAACTTGCCCCAGGTCTTGTCGTAGTAGGCCTGGAACTCCTTGAGCGTGCCGTTGTCGTACTGGTTGTCGCCGACGGTCAGCACGTGCTGGGGCTTGATGCCGGCGACGAGTTCGGCGGTCTTGGAGTGCTCCGACGGCAGCTCGCGCTTGGCGATGTCCCCGGCGATCACGAAGACCGTGCCGCCGGTGCCGTTGCCGGGCTGGGTGCTCGCCTTCACCTCGGCGCTCGGCGCCGAGACGTTGCCCGCCGCGTCACGGGCACGCACCGCGTAGGTGAACGTGGTGCCGGAGGCGAGGGCCGTGTCGGTGTACCCGGCCGTGGTGGTCGTGCCGACGACGTTGCCGTTGCGCAACACCTCGTACCCGGTCACGCCGACGTTGTCGGTGGCCGGCGTCCAGGCCAGGGTGACCGTGTCCGTGGTGGCCGTGGTGGCCTTCAGCCCGGACGGCGCGCTGGGTGCCTCGACGTCACCACCTCCGGTGCGGGAGCCGTGCACCTCCAGTTCCCAGAGCGAGTAACCGTAGCTGGTGGCGCGCTGGGTGCCGAGGACCCGCACGTACCGAGCGGAGGCGTCCAGCCCGGTGATCTCGTCGACCGCGCCGTCCGAACCGGTGACGGACTCGACCGTGGTCCAGGCCGTGCCGTCGGCGGACACCTGGAGCTGGTACGCGCTGGCGTGGGCGGCTTCCCAGTTCAGCTTCACCCGGCTCACCCGCGCGGGCCCGCCGAGGTCGACCGCGATCCACTGTGGATCGCTGCCCTCCGCGCTGGCCCACCGGGTGGTGGCGTCGCCGTCGACGGCGAGCCCGCCGCCGAAGGTGTCGTTCTCCACCGACGAGGTGGTGGTGGGTTTCTGGTGGGACAGCAGGGTTTCCGCCAGGGTCTCGCCACTGGCGGCGACCACGGACTGCGCCAGCAGGGCGGCCAGCGCCACCGGCAGCCCCTTCAGCAGGGCGGATCGGCTCATCTTCGCTCTCCTCGAGGTGCGGGCGGCGGAAAGCGGCGGTGTTCAATCGGCGGTTCAATTAGTAAACAAAGTTACCTGTTTCAACTGTCTGGCAACGTAGCACCGTTGCCGATTTCCGATCAAGAGCGCGCGAAAACGCCCCCACCACCGGAGCAGCGGGGGCGTTCGAGTGAAGGGTTACCGCACGTAGGGCCGGTTGTGCCCGATCTGGTGCACCGAGGTCGGGCGGTCCTCCAGCGCCCGTTCGACCGCCTCGAGCACCCCGGCGGCGATCTCGGCGTGGCTCAGCGGGCGCCCGGTCTGCTCCGAGATCGCGCCGAGCCGCACCTGCTGGGTGGGGTGCACCACGAGCAGCGACTCCGCCTCGCCCGCCTTCACCGACGCGGCCTCCCGCACCTCCACCACCGGGGCGTCGAGTCGGAGCAGCGGCTCCACCACCCCCATCACCGCCCGGCGGTAGGAGTCGTGCACCCAGGCCACCAGCAGATCAGCCGGGCCGCCGAGCGCCTCCTCCGCCTTCTTCGCCAGTTCCCGTGGACGTTCCCATTGCGCTTCGACCCAGATGGCCCGGCCCAGCGTCGCGGTACCGCCCTGCGGCCGGTGCCCGCGCCCGCCCATCGACATCCGGGCGGCGATGCCCGGCTCGAGCGGTCGACGGCCGATCGGGCTGTACCGCCTGCTCGGCAGGACCACCAGCCACCCGTCACCGGTCAGGGATTCCGCGACGCCGGCCAGCATGCCGGTGCCACCGAGGATCAGCGCCTTTCTCAGCACCATGGCAGTCACGCTACTCGCGAGTGGAAGTCCCTGCCGTCCGGCGAAAGGCTTGTTTACAACGGCGAAACGCGCTCAACCGTCCACACAGAGTCCCCAGTCCTTCGCTTCGTCGAATTCCCGTCGCTCGGTGAGACTGAACCAGTTCCCGGAGTCATCGCGGAACACACATTCCACTCCGTACGGTCGGTCAGCCGGTTCCTGCAGGAAGTTCACCCCGCGCGCGGAAAGCGTCTCGAAGGTGCCGCGGCAGTCTTCGGTCTCGAACACGCCCATGCCGAGCACGCCCTTGGCGATCAGTTGCCGCAACTGCTTCTCGGTTTCCGGGTCGTGCTGCGGCGGTCCCGGCTCCATCAGGGTGAATTCCAGGCCCGGCTGCCCGGGCAGGCCGACGGTCAGCCAGCGGAACCGCCCGTCCATCTTCACGTCCTGGCGCACCTCGAAACCGAGCTTGCCGGTGTAGAACTCCTTGGCGGAGTCGTAGTCCAGCACGTAGATGCCGGCGTGCGACAAATTATTGATCATTTCCACTCCCGTCCGACGCACTGGACCGAACGCTAGCCGCGCCCGCCGCCGGATGGCTTATCCGGAAGTGACGTCCTTTCCGGACTCGTTCCCGAACGCCGACGGCCTGGTCCACATCATCAGGTAACAACCGGGAACAGGCGGTGCGCCGTGCCGCCTCACCCGTTCGCGGTAGGCGGTCGGGCTTTCGCCGGTGATCTCGGTGAACCGGCGGCTGAACGTGCCGAGGCTGGAATAGCCGACCAGCAGGCACACCTCGGTCACCGTCAGGTTCGCCGAGCGGAGCAGGTCCTGGGCGCGCTCGATCCGCCGCCGCGCCAGGTACGCACCGGGCGTCTCACCGAAGGCGGCGGCGAACGTGCGGATGAAGTGCTCGCGGGACCAGCCCGCCACCTTGGCGAGCTGGTCCACGTCGAGCGGTTCGGCGTAGTGCGCGTCGATCCGGTCCTTCGCCCGGCGAAGGTGCCCCAGCGCGTCGACGCGTCCCGTCATTGACTAATGCGCCGCGTCGTTCCACGAACGGCCGTAGCCGACCGAGACCTCCAGTGGCACGGCCAGTTCGTAGGCGGCGCCCATTTCCTTGCGCACCAACGCTTCCAGCTCGTCGTGCTCGCCGTCGGCGACTTCGAGCACCAGTTCGTCGTGCACCTGGAGCAGCACCCGGCTGCGCAGCTTCGCCTCGGTCAGCGCGCGGTGCACGTTGAGCATGGCGACCTTGATGATGTCGGCCGCGCTGCCCTGGATCGGCGCGTTGAGCGCCATCCGCTCGGCCATCTCGCGGCGCTGCCGGTTGTCGCTGTTCAGGTCGGGCAGGTAGCGGCGGCGGCCGAAGATGGTCTCGGTGTAACCGACCTTGCCCGCCTCCACCACCACGGACTGCAGGTAGTCGCGCACCCCGCCGAACCCGGCGAAGTAGTCGTCCATCAGCCCGCGCGCCTCCTCGGTGGAGATGCGCAGCTGCGCGGAGAGCCCGTACGCCGACAGCCCGTAGGCCAGGCCGTAGTTCATCGCCTTGATCTTGGCCCGCTGCGCGCCGGTGACCTCGCCGGGCTCCACGCCGAACACCTTCGCCGCGGTGGCCGCGTGGAAGTCGAACCCGGACTGGAACGACTCGATCAGCGCGGCGTCCTCGGACAGGTGCGCCATGATCCGCATCTCGATCTGGCTGTAGTCCGCGGTCATCAGGTCGCTGTAACCCTCGCCGACCACGAAGGCGTCGCGGATGCGGCGGCCCTCCTCGGTGCGGATCGGGATGTTCTGCAGGTTCGGCTCGGTGGACGAGAGCCGCCCGGTGGCCGCGATGGTCTGGTACAGCGTGGTGTGGATGCGCCGGTCGTCCGCGATGGACTTGATCAGCCCCTCCACCGTGGTGCGCAGGCGGGTGGCGTCGCGGTGTTCGAGCAGGTGCTGCAGGAACGGGTGCTCGGTCTTCTCGAACAGGGTCTGCAGCGCGTCCGCGTCGGTGGTGTACCCGGTCTTGGTGCGCTTGGTCTTCGGCATCTGCAGCTCGTCGAACAACACCACCTGCAGCTGCTTCGGCGAGCCGAGGTTGATCTGCTTGCCGATCACCTCGTAGGCGGCTTCGGCGGCCTGGTGCACGCGGCTCGCGTAGTGCGCCTCGAGTTCGGTGAGCTGCTCGATGTCGACCGCGATCCCGGCCGCCTCCAGCTCGTTGATCACCTCGAACAGCGGCAGCTCGATCTCGTCGAGCAGCTTGGTGCCGTTCATCTTGCCGAGTTCCTCGTGCAGCGCGCCGGTCAGCTCGGCGATCGCGCGCGCCCGCACCAGCTCGGCCTGCACGATCTTGGCGTCGGCGCCCTCGGCCCCGTCGAGCAGCGAGAGCTGCCCGTCGCCCTCGTCGGCGTCCGAGCGCAGCTCGCGGCTGAGGTAGCGCAGGGTCAGGTCGTCCAGTTCGAACGAGCGCTGGCCGGGGCGGACCAGGTACGCGGCCAGCTCGGTGTCGGTGCGCAGCCCGGACAGCCGCCAGCCGCGGGCGAGCATCCCGTGCACGGCCACCTTCAGCGCGTGCCCGCTCTTGCCCGCCTTCTCGTCGGCGAGCCAGGCCACCAGCGCCTTCTCGTCGGTTTCGTCCAGAGTGGACACGTCGAGGTAGGCACCGGCGCCGTCCTCGGCGGCGAACGCGATCGAGAGCACGTCGGCGGTGACCGAGGCACCGGTGGTGCGGAAGGACAGCCCGGTCACCGTGCCCGCGGCCGCGTGCTCGGCCAGCCAGCCGCCGACCTGCCCCGGCTCCAGCGCGGCGCCGGTGACCTCGAAGCCCTCGTCGGCCTCGGGCTCGGCGCTGGACAGCGTGGCGAACAGCCGATCCCGCAGCACGCGGAACTCCAGCTCGTCGAACAGCCGGTGCACCGCGTCGCGGTCCCACGGCTTGAGTTCCAGCTCCGGCGGGCTGGCCTCCAGCGGCACCTCGCGGACCAGCTCGGTGAGCTGGCGGTTCAGCGCGACCGAGCTGAGGTGGGCGCGCAGCGCGTCACCCGCCTTGCCCTTGACCTCGTCCACCCGGTCGATCAGGTCGTTCAGCGAGCCGAACTGCTGGATCCACTTGGTCGCGGTCTTCTCCCCCACCCCCGGGATGCCGGGCAGGTTGTCCGAGGGGTCCCCGCGCAGCGCGGCGAAGTCCGGGTACTGCGACGGGGTGAGCCCGTACTTCTCCGACACCGCGGCCGGGTCGAAGCGCACCAGGTCCGAGACGCCCTTGCGCGGGTAGAGCACGGTGACCGCGTCGGTGACCAGCTGCAGTGCGTCGCGGTCGCCGGTGCAGATGAGCACCTGGTAACCGAGCGCCTCCGACTGCGTGGTCAGCGTGGCGATGATGTCGTCGGCCTCGTAGTTCTCCTTGGTCAGGATCGGGATGCCCAGTACCCCGAGCACGTCCTTGACCAGGTCGACCTGGCCCTTGAAGTCGTCCGGGGTGGCCGAGCGGCCCGCCTTGTAGTCGGCGTAGGCCTCCGAGCGGAAGGTCTGGCGCGAGAGGTCGAACGCGACCGCGAGGTGGGTCGGCTGCTCGTCGCGCAGCAGGTTGATCAGCATCGAGGTGAACCCGAACACCGCGTTGGTGACCTGGCCGGTGGTGGTGCGGAACCGGTCGGCGGGTACCGCGAAGAAGGCGCGGTACGCCATCGAGTGCCCGTCGATGAGCAACAGGCGGGGTGTGTCGTTCGCTACTTGGGTGTTCTCGGCTGGGCTCACGGGAGCGAGTCTAGGGTGAGACCCCGACACTCTAAGGAGGCACGGGTGCCCGAGCAGGGGGCGGCGATCACCGCCGAGAAGTTCCAGATCGATCCGCGGTGGGCGCAGCAGCAGCTCAACGACAAGGTCGGCATGAAGCTGCTGGAAGTGACCAAGGAACGCGTGGTCGGCACGATCCCCGTCGAGGGCAATCTGCAGCCGTACGGCCTGTTGCACGGCGGCGCCAACGCGGTGCTCGCCGAGGCGCTTGGCTCCACCGTGGCCGCGGTCAACGCCGGTCCCGAGCGCGCCGCCGTCGGCCTCGAGCTGTCGTGCACGCACCACCGCGGCGTGCGCGAGGGCCTGGTCACCGGGGTGGCCGTGCCGCTGCACGTCGGCCGGAGCACGATCACCGTCGAGATCGTGCTGACCGACGACGCCGGCAAGCGCACCTGCACCGCCCGCCTGACCTGCGCCGTCCGTGAGCGCCCGCCGGGGTCCTGAGCTGGGTAGATTCCCTGGTCATGGACCTCGACCTGGGGCAGGTGCGCGCGTTCGTGGCGGTCGCGGAGCACCAGAACTTCACCCGCGCCGCGCAGAGCCTGTTCCTCACCCAGCAGGCGCTGTCCAAGCGCATCGGCAAGCTGGAGGACGCGCTGCCCGGCGCGTTGTTCCGGCGCACCAACCGCGGCGTCGAACTGACCGACGCGGGCCGCCGGTTCCTGCCGCTGGCCCGCGAGCTGGTCAAGCTGAACGACGAGGCGGTGGTCGCGGCCACCGGCGAGCGGCCGCGCCTGCGCGTCGACGTGATCGACCACCGGCTTTCGCCGCTGTTCGTGCTGCGCCGGTGCGCGATGGCCGATCCGGACCTGCGGGTCGAGCGCAGCACCCGGCAGGGCCTGGTGAACAGCTTCGAGCCGCTGCTGGCCGGTGAGCTGGACCTGGCCTTCGGCTGGGCCGGCGAACCGGGCCGCGAGCTGCCGTCCGGGCTGGCGCAGCGCCTGGTCCGGCTGGAACCTCTGGTCGCGCTGCTGCCCCCGGAGCACCGGCTCGCCGCCGGTGACGCCGTCCGCGTCGAGGACCTGCGGGATGAGGGGATCTGGCTGCCTTCGCTGGCCGGTCCCGGCGAGTTCCGCGCCTTCCTGCGCGCCAGCTTCGGCGGCTGGTCGGTGCCCATCGACGACTCCGGCGTCAGCTTCGACCTGCGGCACACGCTGGAGCAGACCCGGTACGGCAGGCCGAGGGTGACGCTGGCCGGGGCCGACATGGAGCTGGCGTCGGACCTGAACCTGCGCCGCCTGCCGTTCGCGCCGTCGCCGCTCTACCCGTGGTCGGTGGTGTGGCGCCGGGGCGGTGAGTCACCAGCCCTGGTCCGGCTGCTCAAGCTGATGAGCCTGCTCAGCCGGAAGGAGGGCTGGTGCTCCTACGACCCGGACCGCGACTGGCTGCCCGAAGGCACCATCAAAGGCGGGCGCTGAACCACGCGGTGAACTCGGCGTCGACCACCGCCGCGTGCTCGTTCGGCGTGCCGTCCTCCTCGGCCATCGTGTGCCCCATGCCCGGCACGGTGACCAGCTTCGAGGACTCGCCGAGCGCGAGGTGCAGTGCCGCCGACGGCTCCCGGAACGCCACGTCGTCGGCCTCGCCGACAACCAGCAGCAGGTCCGTCCCGAGTTCGGCTGCCCGGCTCACGTAGTCGTAGTGGTCGGCGACCGCGCGCGAACGGTCGGTCCACGGGTAGCTCATGCCGTAGAAGCGCTCGTTGCGGCCGACCGCCGGGGCCAGCTGCACCACCGGGCTGACCACCGCGGCCGCCGCGATCGGCACCTCGGCGCGGGCCAGCACCTCCAGCGCCACGGTCGACCCGGCCGAGCCGCCGGCCACGCCGATCGGGCCGTCGGTGATGGCGAACCGCTCGCGCAGCTCGGCGACCGCCGCCGGGAACTCGTCCGCCGCCTGCCCGGTGACCGGCTCCATCACCTGGAGCACGTAGTCCTCGCCGGCTCGCCGGAAGAACTCGTCGAATCCGCCTTCGGGCAGCCGGTCGCCCGACATCGGCAGTCCGAAGTAGACGCGCCAGGCGTCGAGTCCCCGCATCGGCACCGCTTCGGCCATCGCCGCCTCCGAGGCGGGCGGCTCCATCAGGTGCCAGGTGACCACGAGCGGCGCCGGTCGCTCCCCCGCGGGTGGCAGCGCGACGAACGGGACACCGGCGGCCACACCCTGGACGGCGTTCGAGGTGGTCATTGCTGTTTCTCCTTCGCTGTTTTCCTTGATATGTATAGGAAACAGCCTCCGGAGCCGGAGGTCCAACAGCTGTTCGCGCCCCCGCCACAACCCGCGGTTGTGACGGGGGCGCGAAGGGTCAGCCGACGCCGAGATAGGCCTCCTTGACCGACGGGTCGGCCAGCAGTTCCTGGCCGGTGCCGGTCTTGGTGATCTGCCCGGTCTCCAGCACGTACGCCCGGTGCGCGCGCGAAAGCGCCTGCTGGGCGTTCTGCTCGACCAGCAGCACCGTGGTGCCCTGCTTGTTGATCTCGGTGATGATCCGGAAGATCTGCTGGATGAACTGCGGGGCCAGCCCCATCGAGGGCTCGTCCAGCAGCAGCAGCTTCGGCTTGGCCATCAGCGCGCGCCCGATCGCGAGCATCTGCTGCTCGCCACCGGACATCGTGCCGCCCGCCTGCGTCCGCCGCTCCGCCAGCCGGGGGAACAGCTCGAACACCCGGTCCAGGTCCGGCTGCAGCTTCTTCCGGTCCTTGCGGGCGTAGGCGCCCATGTCCAGGTTCTCCATCACCGTCATGCCGGGAAAGATCCCCCGGCCTTCCGGCGCCTGCGAGATGCCGCGGACCACCCGGAGGTCGGCCCGCAGCTTGGTGATGTCCTCACCGGCGAAGGAGATCGACCCGGCCGAGAGCGGCCGGATCCCGGAGATGGCGCGCATGGTGGTGGACTTGCCCGCGCCGTTCGCGCCGATGAGGGTGACGATCTCCCCCTCGGCCACGGTCAGCGTCAGCTCCGACACCGCCTTGATCCGTCCGTAGTGGACGGACACTCCGGAGAGCTCAAGCAACGTCATCGTCTGGCACCCCCAGATACGCCGCGATCACCGCGGGGTTGTCCCTGATCTCGGCGGGGCTGCCGTCCGCGATCTTCTTGCCGAACTCCAGCACCACGATCCGGTCGGTGACGCCCATGACCAGCTTCATGTCGTGCTCGATGAGCAGCACGGTGTAGCCGTCGTCGCGGATCTTCTTGATCAACCCCATGAGTTCTTCCTTCTCCTGGGGGTTGAACCCGGCGGCGGGCTCGTCGAGGCACAGCAGCTTCGGCTCGGTGGCCAGCGCCCTGGCGATCTCCAGGCGGCGCTGGTAGCCGTAGGGCAGGTTCCTCGCCTTGTCCGCGGCGCGGTCGGCGATGCCGACGAACTCCAGCAGCGCCATCGCCCGATCGACCGCGGCCTTCTCCTCCTTGAAGTGGCGGGGAAGGCGCAGCAGCGCGCCGAGCACGCTGGTGCGGTGCCGGGCGTCGGTGCCGACGACCACGTTCTCCAGCGCGGTCATCTCGCCGAAGAGCCGGATGTTCTGGAAGGTCCTGGCGATCCCGAGCTGGGTGATGCCGTGCTTGGAGACCTTGCCCAGCGGCCTGTCCTCCAGCAGCACCTGGCCCGAGGTCGGCCGGTAGACCCCCGTCATCGCGTTGAAGCAGGTGGTCTTGCCGGCGCCGTTCGGCCCGATCAGCCCGAGGATCTCCCCGCGCTTGATGTTGAACGAGACGCCGTCCAGCGCGACCAGGCCGCCGAAGCGCACGGTCAGCTCGCGCAGTTCGAGCAGGGTCTCCCCGACGTCGACGGCGATGTCGCGGTCCGGGGCGACGACCTCGGCGACCTCCGCGTCGTGCGCGGCCCGCTCCTCGGCCGTCATGTGCGCCAGTTCGGCGACGATGCCGCCTTCGGCGACGACCTCCGGCCCGGCGTCCCCGTTCCGGGGGCTGTCCGAGGGGTTGTCCGGTGTGGTCATCAGCTCGCCCCTCCGTTCTTCTCGACCACCAGCGCGGTGTCGCTGGACACCTGCTCACCCTTGCCCAGCAGGCGCTGGTAGGCCAATCTGCCGTAGGTCAGCAGTCGCTGGCGCGCCCCGAGCAGGCCCTGCGGGCGGAAGATCATCAGCACGATCAGCGCCAGGCCGAAGATCAGGAACTTGTACTCGGCGATCACCAGGAAGCGCAGCGGCACGTAGGCGACCACCACCGCGCCGAGAATGACCCCGACCTTGTTGCCCGATCCGCCGAGGATCACCGCGGCCAGGAACAGCATCGAGGTGACCACGTCGAACTTCTGGTTGTTCACGAAGCCGATCTGCCCGGCGTAGAGCGCGCCGGAGAGCCCGCCGATGGCCGCGCCGATGACGAACGCCCAGATCTTGAACTTGAACGTGTTCACGCCCATGATCGACGCCGCGTCCTCGTCGTCGCGGATGGCGATCCAGGCGCGGCCGACCCGGCTGCGCTCCAGGTTCCCGACCAGGAACAGCACCAGGATGATCACCGTGACGGTCAGCCAGTACCACGGCGTGCCGTCGGTGTTGTTGAACAACGCGCTGCCGTCGGCGTTGGTGCCGGGTGGATGCCCGACACCCTGGAAGCCGGACTGCCCGCGCAGCGGGTCGACGTTGTCCGCGATCAGGCGGACGATCTCGCCGAAGCCCAGCGTCACGATGGCCAGGTAGTCACCACGTAGTCGTAGTGTCGGTGTGCCGAGAATGACGCCGAAGACCATGGTGATCGCCATCGCCAGTGGGATCACCGCCAGGAACGGCAGCTTCTGCAGTGGTGAGTCCGGGCTGGTGAACAGCGCGGCCACGTAGGCACCGATGGCGAAGAACCCGATGTAGCCCAGGTCCAGCAGGCCGGCCTGGCCGACCACCACGTTCAGGCCGATGGCGACCAGCGCGTAGCGGGCCACCTCGAACATCGCGATCTGGAAGTCGAACCCGGGTTCGGTGGAGATGATCGGCGGGTTCAGCACCGGCAGCGCGTAGACCAGCGCCACCACCGGGATCAGCACGAGCCACTGCTGCGGCCGCGAGAGGTTGCTCCACCACTCGCCCAACGAGCGGCGGCTTGCGGTGTTTGGCGTCGTCATACCCGTGCCTTCCCGAGAGACTCACCGAGGATGCCGGTGGGACGGAACATCAGGATCAGCACCAGCAGCACGAACGCGACCACGTCGCGCCACTCGCCGCCGAACAGGGATTGCCCGTAGTTCTCGGCGAGCCCGAGCAGCAGGCCGCCGAGCAGCGCGCCACGCAGGTTGCCGATGCCGCCGAGCACGGCGGCGGTGAACGCCTTGATCCCGAGCAGGAAGCCGCCCTGGTAGGACGCTCCCTGGGGGTTCTTCATCATGTACAGCAACGCGGCGGCGCCGGCCAGCAGGCCACCGATGAGGAACGTGATCACGATGACCCGCTCCTTGTTCACGCCCATCAGCGTGGCGGTGTCCGGGTCCTGCGCGACCGCGCGGATGCCGCGGCCGAGGCGGCTGCGGTTCACGAACATGTCGATGCCGACCATCATCAGGATCGAGGCGAGCACGATGATGATGGTGATGTTGGTGACGCTGGCGCCGAAGAGTTCGAAGACCTCCTGCGGGCGCAGCAGCCGGATCGCCTGCTCGGCGTTGCCGCCGCGCCAGATGAAGATCAGCTGCTGGAGCACGAAGGAAGCGCCGATGGCGGTGATCAGGAAGACCAGCCGTGGCGCGCCCTTCTTCCGCAGTGGCCGGTAGGCGACTCTTTCCAGTGCCACCGCCGTGCCGCCGGATACCGCCATCGCGGCGACCAGTGCCAGCAACAGGAAGCCGATCAGCTCCATCACCGGCAGGTCGGGCGTGGCGCCGGGACGGAAACCGAGGCCGTAGAAGACGAACCAGGTGGCGTAGGCGCCGTAGATGAACACTTCGGAATGCGCGAAGTTGATCAGCTTCAGCACCCCGTAGACCAGGGTGTAGCCGAGCGCGACCAGGGCGTAGATGCTGCCCTGGGAAAGCCCTTCGACGGTGCTGGTCCAGAACTGGTCACCCAGCGCCCCGAGGTCGAACTTGATCCAGCTGTCCTCCTGCGCGAGGAACAGCGGTAGTGCGTGGTTTATGGACACACTCGTTCTCCATGTGGTTCCGGGGTGTGCCCGCGACGGGATCTAACCGTCGCGCGCACACCCCGGTTACAAAAATCGATTTGCCGAGAGCGGCTCTGCTACTTGATCTCGGTGTTCCGGACGATCTTTCCGTTCTCGACCTTGTAGGTCCACACGGTGGTGCCGGCCAGCTCACCGGTCGCGTCCCACTTGAACTTCTTGGTCAGGCCCTGGCCGTCGTAGTTCTTCACGTAGTCGAGCAGCCCGGCGCGGTCGGTCTTGCCGGAGTCGATGCCCTTCATCAGGATCGTGGCGATGTCGTAGCCCTCCGGCGCGTAGGTGCCGGGGTCCTTGCCCGAGAGCGCCTTGAACGCGTTGGTGAACTCGGTGAACTGGTCCGCGGGCACGCACGGGCAGGTGAAGTACGCGCTGGCGGCGGCGTCACCGGCGCCCTTGACGAACTCGTCGTCCTTCACGCCGTCCGGCGCGACGAACTTGGCGGTCACGCCGGCGTCGTTGAGCTGCTGCGCGAACGGCGCGGCCTCGCGGTAGTAACCGGCGTAGAAGACGGCCTGCGGGTCGGCGCCCTTGACCGCGTTCACCGTGGCGGCGAAGTCGATCTGCTTCGACTTGACCTTCTCGTTGCAGGTGACCTTGCTGCCCAGCGCGCCCTTGATGGCGTTGGCCAGGCCGATGCCGTACTCCGAGTCGTCCTCGACGACGCAGACCTTCTCGGCCTTGAGTTCGTTGGTGATGAAGGTGGCGGCGGCCGGCCCCTGGGTGTTGTCGTTGCCCAGGCCGCGGAAGAAGGTCTTCCAGCCGTTCTGGGACAGGCCGGGGCCGGTGGCCGACGGGGTGATCGAGACCAGGCCCGCGTCGTTGAAGATGTTGCCGGCGGCCTTCGACTCACCGGAGAACGGCAGGCCGATGACGCCGAGGATCTGCGGGGTGTTGACCATCTGGGTGACGATGCCCGGCGCCTTGTCCGGGGTGCCCTCGGTCTCGAACTCCTTGAGCTCGACCTTGCAGCCCGGGTTCGCCTCGTTGTGGCGGTTCACCGCGACCTTGACGCCGTTGAGGATGTTCTGGCCGAGCGCGGCGTTCTCACCGTTGATGGTTCCGGCATACGCGATGGCGGTGCCGGCGGCGCAGGTGGCCTTGCCGTCGCCCTTGGGGTCGGCCGCGTCGGCGGCCTGGGCGGGAGCGGTGGCCTGCGGGGCAGTGGGGGTGTCCCCGTTGGACCCGCCGTCGGTACGCGCCGAACACGCGCCCAGGGCCAGCGATGCGGTCGCTGCCAGCACCAAAACCCGCGTGAGTCGTGCTCTTGACACTCGTTCCTCCAAATGCCGACGAACCACCTGAACGGTCGTTCGTCCTGGACCTGACTGGGCGCTGAACCTAGTCGCCCCTCGCCGCGTTGCACAGCGTCACGAAGCTGGTTGTTTCCACATCGTGACGGTGGTCACCGGTGTTAACGGAGGCTTTATACCCGATCATCGGGTTGCAACGAACGGGTGGTAACCACAAGTGACAATTTGCCCAGTCTTGGCCCGTCCCGCCGCGCGGGCAGCGGTCAGCCGATCCCCCGAACGACGGCTTCCGCCACGGCCTTCATCGTGGTCCGGCGGTCCATCGCGGTCCGCTGGATCCACCGGAAGGCATCCGGCTCGGAAAGGCCCTGTTCACTCATTAGGAGGCCCTTCGCCCGATCGATCACCTTGCGTGTTTCCAGGCGGTCGGTCAGCCCGGCCACCTCGGACTCGAGCGCCTGCAGTTCGGCGAACCGGCTGACGGCCAGTTCGATGGCCGGGACGAGGTCCCGTTTGGCGAAGGGCTTGACCAGGTAGGCCATGGTCCCGGCGTCACGGGCGCGCTCGACGAGGTCGCGCTGGCTGAAGGCGGTCAGGATGACCACGGGCGCGACGCGGTCGCCGGTGATCTTGGAGGCCGCCTCGATGCCGTCGAGCTTGGGCATCTTCACGTCGAGGATGACCAGGTCGGGCTTGAGTTCGGTGGCGAGTTTGATGGCCTCTTCGCCATCGCCGGCCTGGCCGACCACCTCGTAACCCTCTTCGCGGAGCATCTCGACCAGGTCGAGGCGGATCAAGGCCTCGTCCTCGGCGACGAGCACTCGACGCTGTGGGGCGGTGGCGACGCCGTTGGCTTCGGCAGCCGGTTCGGTCACCGGTGTCCTCCTGCGAGCTCGAAGGGGTGGAAGTGCGGCTTGCCGCGGTCCCCGAGCCTACCGGCAGCGGAACCGATTGAGAGATGGCGTTCACCACGTGTGTAGGCAGGTCACGCAGGTTTAACATGATTCAGCGCACAGTGCGTTTTCACCCCATCGGCCTCACTGGTAACCCTGTTGCGCCCGCCCCCGCCCGATCCCGTAAAGTCTGGCGGCGCCGCCCCCGTAGCCCAATCGGCAGAGGCAGCGGACTCAAAATCCGTCCAGTGTGCGTTCGAGTCGCACCGGGGGCACCACGCCTGACCAGGCGTTACAACTGAAGACAGATCAACACTGTTGGTCGATGGGTGCAGCCGTGGGTGCGAGTACACTCACGGCTATGAGTCGTGCTGTGGAAGGCCGCTCACGGGGCCGGATCGAGGAACGCGGGAGCAGCCTGCGCGTGGTCGTCTACGCAGGCACGGACCCGGTCACCGGCAAGCGCTCCTACCTGCGCGAGAAGGTCGACGGCACGGATAAAGCGGCCCAGAAGCGCGCCGAGAAGGTCTTGAACCGCCTGCTCACCCAAGCCGACGAGCAGCGGGCGCCCAGTTCCTCGGTCACCTTGTCCTATGCCCTGGACGAGTGGATGCGCCTGACAGAGATGGAAGACAGCACTCGCAAGACCTACGAGGGCTACATCAAGAGGACCATCAAGCCAGCCCTCGGCGAGCAGCCCGCCAAAAAGGTCAACGCTCGCACCCTGGAAAGCTTCTACAACGAACTACGCCGCTGCCGTGCGCGGTGCGACGGCAAGCCGTTCATCGAGAAGCACAAGTCCGACGAGCTGGACCACGACTGCCAAGCCGCAGAATGCCGCGCGCACAAGTGCCGCCCCATGGCCGCGTCCACGGTGCGCCAGATCCACGCCATCTTGAGCGGCACATTCGGCGCCGCGAAGCGCTGGGGCTGGCTCAACGAGAACCCGGCCCTCATCGCCCGGCGCCCCAAGCAGAAGGCCCCGGAGCCGGACCCACCCACCGCCGCCGAGGCAGCACGCCTGGTCGAAGCCGCCTTCAAGATGGATGCCGACTGGGGCACCCTCGTCTGGCTGGCCATGACGACAGGCGTCCGGCGTGGCGAGTTGGTTGGCTTGCGCTTCTCCCGCGTCGACCTAGACGCCGAGGTCATCGACCTGCGCTACAACTGGGTCGGCGGCAAGGAGAAGGACACCAAGACCCACCAGAACCGCCGCATCGCCCTCGACTCCGAGACCGTCACCCTGCTCCGGGAGCACCGGAAGCGCGTCGAACGACGTCTCAAGGACCTGGGCGCCAAGTTCCACGAAGACCTCTTCGTCTTCTCGGGCAGCAAGACGCCGGACCACTCCGAGCCCTACTCCCCCAACGCCGTGACGCAGCGATACAAGGACATGGCCACCCGCCTCGGCATCAAGACCCACCTACACGCGTTACGCCACTTCAGCGCCACAGAACTGCTGTCCGCCGGAATCGACCTGCGAACCGTCGCAGGCCGCCTCGGCCACGGCGGAGGCGGCGCTACGACGCTGCGCGTCTACGCCGCATGGGTCGCCGCCACCGACCGCAAAGCCGCCGAAATCCTCGGCACCCGTTTGCCCAAACTTGACCTGCGCGATTCCAGCAGGAGCCCTCATGTCGACGACTAGATATGAGATCGTTAGCATTCGAAGGCTAACGATGCCTGAAGATCGGGCGACAGAAGGCCGGAGAGCGACTTCGTCACCGAGAGGGGGAGCGATGACAACACCAAGATCTTGCAAAAAGGTGAACACATCGTCCAGCGGATTGCTATTTTCCTCCTGCTTAGACACGGGTTACTTATCGACCTACAAACACCAATCAAGATCATCCACCAAGAACCCCGCTTCAATATGGTGCATTGATCCCAGTAGTGAATGTCACGTTTTCTGTGTAGCCGAAGCTAGCGGCTGGATAGATAACAAAGGGAACCATTGGTCCGTAGCCAGCAGAAGAGTAACCCCCTTCGGCACCCGAGGAGAGCGGTTAGCTTACTTCGAGTGCCCAGTCAATCACAATGATCCACATCACGGATATCCGGTTCACGGAAGAAAATCATTGCCTAGTCGGAAATTTCCACCCGATGAACTCGTAGAAGCTTGGTTCAAATCAGGACAGATCACCTACACCGAGCGCCAGCGCATCCTAACTAGGCGATGGTGAATATGTCGCGTCTATTAACATTCAACCTGACCGTTCCAGGCCAATGGCGCGACCTCTGGCTCTACAAAGAAAAAATGTACCTCTGGGATCGAACCGGCACGATCTACTACGCGAAGCTGGACGATATAGTCAAGTTCACTGCGAAACATTACTCGCTCGGGAAGTCACTGCTTCTGCAAACCCTGTCATTCCGATACGACTGGAAAGCAGGGGAGCAATCTCGCCTCATGATGCGCCTACCTGATATGGAATCAGTATTCCTACGCCCCTTTGGCGAGGAAGGATCGGTATCGATCGAGTACCCACGTGAACTTCTTCGAAAAGGAACGTCCGAAGCATACGACGGCGCAGTACTGGACACCTCGATATATGCCAATCGCCTCTACCTTGGCACTATCGATGGACTACTAGAGTCGTACATCCATCCAAAGTTTGGCGAACGCGCATACAAATTGGATCGACAACTTGAACACCGGGTCACCTGCTTAACCGTGGGCTACGCCGCAATAAACGCATCCGCAGAGGAAGAGGGGTTACACTTTAGCAAGATCGCATTTAGCCAGGACCGATTCGAGAGTCCCGGGTTCAAGCAGGCCAATTTTCGCCAGATTGCCGACGTTTCATACTCCGCCTCTCATGCTGGCCGAGACCTTCTAAATTACGAGAGCGGCGCAACCCCTACTTTCCTGCGCGCCAAGGTCGAGAAGCACTCAGGCGATGCTCTACAGTATGAGAACACCACAGTTGTCGGCTACGAGGACCAACATTCCAGGCTAACACTTGCGGATTTCATCAATGCGTCTCGTATCAAATACCCGGGAACGCCAGACGACGCTCGAGTGCTTGGCAATTCGGGCTCAGAGATAATCATTTCAATCAATGGGCACATTAGAGTAGTAAGCCTAAAAAGCTCGGTCGGCAAAGAAGTGTCGATCGACCCCAACCAAAGGTTCAAGAATCTAGATTCCGCCGACATCGCTGCCGATGACGTCCTAGAAACACACCCCATACAGGGCGGTTTCTTGATCGAACTACCCGAGCAAGTGCGACTCATAACCAGAAATGGAAGTCACGCCTTCTCAGACGGGGAATCAGCACGAATTCGAACTTTTCGAAGCAGTCACCGCCATAAGCAAACTGTCGCAATCATCCAGGACGAATCCGCCAAAATCGTCGGATACTACGAAAAAGACGATTCGATCTTCGACGGTGGGCGGCAAGCCTAGCTCAGAGACCGGTTAACCTGTGAGCGTGGACGAGATCGGAACGTGGGAGACGTTCGGTGAGCGGTTGGTGTACGACAACCGGTGGGTGAAGGTCGGGTTGACCGACGTGCAAGCACCCAACGGGGAGCGCTGGGAGTACCACGTGGTGCACCTCGCGCGGATCGCCATCGCGCTGATCGTGAACGAGCGGGACGAGGCGTTGATGCTGTGGCGCTACCGGTTCGCCACGAAGCAGTGGGGGTACGAGTTGCTCGGCGGCATGGTGGACGACGGCGAGGAGGCCGCCCAGACCGCCGCTCGTGAGGCGGCCGAGGAGAGCGGCTGGCGCCCGGTCGGCAAGCCGGAGCACCTCGTGAGCTTCGAGCCGCTGCCCGGCCAGGTAACCGCCCCGATGGACGTGTACCTGTGGCGCGAGGCCGAGCACATCGGCGACCCGACTGACACCGAGGAAGCCGGGCGCGTCGAGTGGGTGCCGCTGTCCCGGGTGAACGAGCTGGCCCAGCGGCAAGAGCTGCTCGGCTCCGGGACGCTGGTGTCCCTGCTCTACTACCTCAACTTACGCGAGGACTGAGGCAGCACGAGACGCTCCAGCCTGCGGCGCAGCCGCGCGGAGCGAAGCTGGGAGATGAGCTGCCGAGCCTGCCGCGCGTAGGTCTCGGCGCCCTCCCGATCCCCCGCCGCGCCGTAGGCAAGCGCGAGGTCGACGCAGGCCGACGCGCGGGCGCGGACGAACTCGCTGGGCACGCCATCGATCACACCCTCAAGGTGACTGATCGCCTCCTCCGCGCCCAGGTGGACCAGCGCGTTCCCGCGCCATCGGTCCAGGTGAGTACCGCCGAGGAAGAGGAACGGCAGCTCAGGGTGGACCACCTCGGACGGTCGTAGCTCGTCGGCCTCGTCGAAGGACCGCAGCGCGTTGTCCCCGTCGCCGGAGATGGCGTGTCCCTCGCCTTGAGCTGCGGCGAGCCAAGCGCGGAGCAACCGAGGTGCTCGCTTGCCGATGTGGCGTGCTTCGGCGAATAACTCGACCGCGTCCTCGACGTTGCCCGCGTCGATAAGCACGAACGCCTGTTCAGCCGTGGCGTGCGCCAGCAGCGCGGCCGACTCAGCTTCCCGCGCCGCGGCTTTGGCCTGTTCGTAGTGCGCCCACGCCTGCTTGAGCGAGCCGATGTCGAGCGAGGTCCACCCGGCCAGCGTGGATGCCTCGGTGAGCACGCCGGCTAGGGGCGCGCGGTGGCGTTGGAGCAGCGTGTGCCTGATCAGGTCGTCGAGTTCGGAGATCTGGCCTCGGAGCCGTTCCAGCCGCTCGGCCGAGCCGAACCGGCGGTCAGCGTGCCGGACCCCGTCGACTTCCCGCCGGAACAACTCGACCGTCTGCGGGTCCACCCTGCGGGCGATCACCAGGCGTTCAACCAGCTCCTCACCGAGCGGGCGGCCGTCGACGCTCGACGGGAAACCGAGGTCCTCGTCGGTGCGGCCGTAGATCTCCCGGAACACCCGCCGCATCGCCGGTTCGGGCAGGACGTGGCCGTTTTCCCACCGGGATATCTCGGCCTTCCGGCTGGCGACGGGCAGCACCGCCAAGCCGAACGCCGGGCAGCGGGCATTAATGGCCTTCGCCAGTTTCTCTTGGCTCCATCCAGCCTCATGGCGAGCCGCTTGCAGCGGGCTTTTCACCTTTCTCATGAGTCCCCCCGAACCCCTGATCACCAGCGAAAATAACACGGAATAACACGGCGCGTGTCAACTACTGCCGTCTGTGAACCGCGCCCCGAATGCCGTTTCTTGGTGTCATGGACAACGCCAGGAAGCACCCCCGGTCGGCCCCGCGGACCGCCCGCCCGTTCTCGACCGGGCTACGCGGCAGGGCCACCACCGCGCCGGATCAGAACCGCGACGTCGGCGCGCAGTTCGGCGAGTTGCTCCGTGAGATCGGTGAGGCGCCGTTCGATCACGGCCAGGCGCGCGGACACCGCGTCGTCCATGTCCTCGCGGGGTTCCCCGACAGCTGGCGGAATCCTGCCGTGCAGCACGGCAGTCAGATGCTGCGGGTGCCAGCCGAGCGCGACGGACAGCGCTTCGAGCGTGCGCTCACTTCGCTTGCGCTCCACCGTGTTCCGCTGGATTTCGCGGACAATGGCCTGCGAGACCTGCGAGCGTTCGGCCAACTCGCGCTGGCGCCATCCGAGCTCGTTCACGCGCTCGTTGATGGCCTTCGCGACCGCCGCCCAGTCTTCCGACACCCATTCCTCCGTGGTCCGCCTGTGCGCCGACATTAGCGCCTACGTCATTTCGCGCGGCGGAGATCAGGTTCGCGTCGCGCTTCTGGACCATCATTTTGTCTTTGAACGCTGATTTCAGCCTGAATATTCGGCTGAAATAGTCGATTGGGAATTCTTCTATGGATACCTCCATGCCGAACGCCGGTCGCCCGGTGTTCTACACAGTTCGAGAAGCCGCCCGGCTTCTCCGAGTCGATGCCTCCACCCTCTACCGAGCGATCAGGGAAGACGCGTTCCCGGCGGTGAAGGTGCGGAGCCGGTACGTCGTGCCCGCCGTCGCGCTGGATCGGCTCATCGCCGATGCCGCCGAGTCCGGCGGCCGGGTCGACCCGGCCCAGATGGCCGCCGAGCGGCGAACCGCCCGCGAGGTGGCCCGGGTGACCGGGGGTGCGCCGTGGTGAACCGAGACGACTGCGAAGCCATCGTTGACCGCCTCGACCGCTACGCCGCCGTCCCGGACGACGTGCTCGCCGAGTACGTGACCCGCGAAGGGCTGTGCTTCTGGGCCTTCAACCGCACGGACATGCCGGAACTGTCCGGCGAGGACACGCCGGACAGGAAGTTGGCCGCGCGGATGTGCGCGGGCTGCCCGGTCACCGATGAGTGCCTGGAACTGGAACTCCGCACGTCCGGTGCCTTCACGGTCGGCGTGTGGGGCGCGCTGCCGGACACCGACCGGCGGGTGATCTACCGGACCTGGAGCGTCCGGCGAGGCGGTGAGCAGCGATGACGATCAACCTGACGCCCGAACAGGTGCTCGCCGGTCTCGGCGTGCTGCTCGTGGTGTTCCTGGTCTGGCGGCGCGGCGCGAAGAAGGCGCGCCGCGCTGCCGAGACCGCGCGGGCCGGTGTCCGGGCCATTTCCCTGGCCGGTCGCGTCCTCTTCCTGGGCGCGGCACTGGTTGGAGTGCAGTGGTTGGTCATCACCCACCCCGGCAACACGACGCTGCTGCTCGTGACGCTGGCCATCCCGGACCTGATCGCGGCTCACGTGCTGACGCGGGCACTGACGGTCGTGGCGGCAGATGGGACGCCTCGCCGAGGTGGTCGGCGATGACAGAGAGGACGGAAGGGGTGGCCGCCGCCGAGCGGCCACCCGCCCCGCCTACCCGCGCCGAGCAGCTGGCGCAGGACGCGGCCGCCGCTGCGGAGGTGCGGGCACACCAGACCCATCCCGACGTGGTGGCGCTCCGGGTGGAGCGGGTTCGCGCGCAGGTGGACCGGCTGTGCTGGACCGGGATCGTGCTCGGGCTGGCGTTCACGATGACCAACGTGCAGTGGTTCGCGGCGGCCGGTTCCGCCGCGTGGTCGCTGCCGTGGCTCGCGGCCTGGTTCCTCGACCCCATGGTGTCGCTGGTGCTGCTAGCCATCTTGCGGGCCGAGCAGGTCACCGCGCGGTACCAGGTGCCCACCGGCCCGTGGACGCGGACGGCGAAGTGGTTCACGCTCGCGGCCACCTACGTGATGAACACGTGGGCATCATGGGTGGCCGGGTCGCTTTCCGGCGTGGTGCTGCACTCGGTACCGCCGCTGATCGTGTTCGTGGCGGCCGAGGCCGTGACCGACCTTCGCGACAAGCTCACGGAAGCGGTCACCGTGGCGTTCACGGACGCTGCTCAGCGAGCCGTTCACGAACAACCGGCCCGACGCACTGCCCGTCGAAAAGCGAAGGGTCGCAAGCTGTTCGCGGACTACCTCGCCGAGGCACGAAAGGCATGGACACCCGGTGTGGTGATTACTCCGGCATGGGTTCGCCAGGCCACCGGATGTTCCCGCGGCTTGTCCTCCCGCCTGGCCGCCGCGCTCTCCCGAGAGGAGGGCCAGTCATGAACACCGACATCGAGAAGGCCGGGCCGGTCTTCGACGGCGAGTTGGTGGACGACACGTTGCCGCAGCCGCGACCGCGCTCACGGAAAGGACGGTTCAAGACGTGGTGGCTGCGATCACCGCGCGTACCGGCCGCGTTCAAGGACGCGGCGCAGGCGCGGCAGGCCGCCAAGGACGCGGTCGTGGGACTGCTGCGGATGCCGTGGCGGTTCGCCGGAGCGGTCGCGCGCGGAGTGGTGACCGGTGCTCGGCTGTGGCGTCGATGGGTCACCGTGCGGGACTACCGCGAGGCCGCCGAAGGATCGGAGAAGCTCGCGGACAAGTTCACCGAGATCCGGGAACTGACGCTGTTCCGCTGGCGGGTGACGGGCGCCGTGGTCGTCGCGGTGGCCGTCACCGGCGGTTTGGTCGCCCTGCTCTACGGACCGCGTCCACTGTGGATCCCGGGCGGAGTGCTGGCGTTCGCTCTGGCCGTGCTGGGACGCCGGAAGGACGGCAGCCCAGGGCGCAAGCCGACATTGGCCGGACCACGCACGCTCACGTGGACCATGGACCCGCAAGTCCTGGTGGACGCCTTCCGTGACGCGAAGCTGATCGGCAAGGACGAGCTGTTGCGGCTCGTTCAGCGTCCGACCCGGGTCGGTGACGGCTGGTCGGTCATCGTCGATCTGCCCGCGACCCGCAAGGCCGCCGACGTGGTGAAGAACCGGGAAGCGCTCGCGTCGGCCCTGGCAGTCGATGAGGTGCAACTCATCGTGGAACGCGTGCGCGGCAACGGCGGACACGCGGGCCGGGTGTCGATGTGGGTCGCCGACGAGGACCCGTACGCGTCACCGCCGCTGGCGACGCCGCTGCTGGACGTGAAGTCATGGGACGCATGGCGACCGGTGCCGTTCGGCCGGGACGCTCGTGACCGTCGCATCTCGTTGCCTCTGGTGTGGACGTCCTTATTGGTCGGTGCGATCCCGAGGCAGGGCAAGACTTTCGCGGCACGATTGGCAGCCGCGGGCTTGATCCTGGACGCTTGGGTCCGCCTGTACGTGGCCGACTTCAAGGCGGGCAAGGACTGGGATGCTGCCGCTCAGGTTGCCCACCGGTTCATATCCGGCGACGACGTCGAACACGTCCTCGGCCTCAAGGACTGGCTCGTGGAACTGGTCGGCGAAGTCCAGAGCCGGTACCGGCGCATGCGCGACCTCGACGACGTGACGTGCCCGGAATCGAAGGTCACCCCGCAGATGTCCCGTGACATCTCGCTGAACATGCCCATCACCGCGATCTTCATCGACGAGGTACAGGTGCCGTTGGAGGACCGGACACCTGTTGAAGTACAAGGGAAAACGCTGACCGCGGGCGAGTACATCGGCGAACTGCTGACCTGGCTGGCGAAGAAGGGGCCAGCCGCAGGGATCGTGCTCGTGCTGGCCACACAACGGCCGGACTCCAGGACCATACCGTCCGGCCTGCGGGCCGTGCTCGGCTCGCGGTTCGCGCTGCGGGTGATGGACTGGCGTGACAGCAACATCGTGCTCGGCGAGCAGATGAACACCCGTGGCTACGACTCCAGCCGCCTACTGCCGTCGCACAAAGGCGTGGGCATTCTGCGGCCGGACGGCGACACCGATGCGGGCGCGGACGTGCTCGCGATGACCGTGCGGACCTATTACATGCCCAACGAGGACTGGCAGACCATCTGCCAGCGCGGCCGGGCACTGCGGGAGGAGGCGGGAACGCTGACCGGGCACGCAGCCGGAGAGGACACGACGCCGGTTCTCGACTCGGCAGACGTGTCGAAAGCCATCGGGGCAGGACAGGCGGCACCCACGTTGCCCGAACCGCTCGCGTCCGTCGTGGACTACCTCGGGCCGGACATCGACCGGCGAGAGTTCGTCCCGTCGGCCGAACTGGTCGAAGCACTCGACGTCGACGCGACAAGCTTCGGAACGCAGATGGGAGACCTCGGTTGCCGGTCGGTCCGGGACCGGATCACCGAGGCAGATGGCCGAGTGCGGCAGGTGCGCGGCTATCTCACCGCGGACCTGCGCCGCGTCCGTGACGAGGGCGTCTTGTGACCCGTCACGTGCCCGTCACGCCGTCACATCCGGCGTGACGGGCACATTCATGCTCTGGCCTGCGCAAACCTGCTCTGTGACGGGCATTCCGTGTGACGGCCTCCCCGTCACAGCGGGCGCTATCGGGCCATCCGAAGCAGTTCTCCGCGCAAGGCGGGGAGACGGCGTCGGCTGACCGGCACCAGCCCGCAGTCCGTCTGGATCATCGTCCCGCCATCGGGCATCCGATGGAGTGCGCCGACCGCGTCCACGGCCACCAGGTAGCTGCGATGCACCCGCGCGAACGCGGGCTCCCAAGCGCGGGTCAGCCGGGAAATCGGCACCCGGACCAGGTGAACTCCTGTCGGCGTGTGCAGCCGCACGTTGTCGCCGACGGCCTCCGCGAACCGGACCTCGGCGCGCTTGAGGAACCAGGTGTGGTCCTCCGCCTTCACCGGAACCGTCTCCGCTGGCTGGCATCGGCGTCGAACCTTCGCCGACAGCCGGGCCGCCTTGCCGACCACCGTCTCAAGAGCGGCAACGTGGGCGCCGAGCTGCTCGACCCCGGTATCCGTGAGCCGCATCTCCAGGCCGCACCCCTCGCCCTTCGTCTCCAGGTACTCCGTCCACTTCAGCGTCTTGACGTGGCTGATGATGGACGCCACGGGCTCGTCCAGCGCTCCGGCTACCTCGGCGATGCTCTGCCATCTGGCGTCGGTCAGGCAGCACAGCAGGTACAGCCGCAGTGGGACCTCAAGCAGCGGGTCGCACTCCGGCATGGTGTCGTCAGGCACCACCGACCTCCGGCCGGTCGCGCGGAGCACGACTCAAGCAGGATTCACAGGGCATGCCCGCAGGCCGGTCGAGCTGCTCCAGCTCGCCGGGGCCGAACTCGTCACCGCACAGGGCGACCAGTTGCGTCGTCTCCTCGTCAGGCACCGGGAACAGGTGGCAGACACGACGCGTCTCGCCGACCGTGCCGGGGAGCGGGCGGGCCAGGAACAGGCGCACCGTCACCGGCCGCCCCGCCAGTGATGACGTCCGGCAGAGACGGAGGTCGAACCCGTCCCTGCCGGACGTCCAGACCGGCCACCCCGGTCGGGGGATGCCGCGCCTTCGCTTCGACGCGGCACGGGAATAGCCGGAGCCTCGGAGCGGCTGAACAGTCGACGCCAGAGACCGGGCTTGCGGTGACGTCGCGGCGGCATCCGGCGCGCGACCGTCCGCAGGCCGTCGCGGGCTTCGAGGTAGAGCAGGCAGCGGGTGCACGGTTCGCCCGGTGACCAGAGCATCGGCGCCACGTCCACCACGTGCCCGCACACCGACTCGTACCGGCCGAGCCGCTCACTCCGCCCGGCGGCGAACTGCTCGTCGGTCACGGCGTGGTCGTAGCCGTCGACCACGCACCTGTGCCAACTGACGTACAGCCCGCCGGCATAGCCGGGTCGCTGCCGTTCGTGCCCCACTTCCTACCTCTTCCCTGAGAGCGCTGACCAGCGCCGATACGACCTTGGGCCGATATCAGCCTGTCATGTACGCTCATTTCAGCGAAGGCCACAAGGGGGCCATTAGCGGGCCATTCGAACCACGGGAGGACGAGGTGACCAGCCAAGGCGCTCCGCGGCGACGCGAGCCGCGCACGCTGCTTGAACAGCTGATCTGGGAGCGAAACCAGACGCTCGCCGAGTTCGTCGAGTGGGCCGAGGAGTTCGCTCGGCGCCACAACGAGCCCGGCACCCTCAGCGAACGCAACCTCAAACGACTGATGTCAGGCCGCAGACCAGATGGCACCAGGCTTGGCCGACCGCGCCCCGCGACCTCTCGCCTACTTGAGCAGATCTTCGGATTCGCCATGGCCGAACTGCTCCGCTTGCCCCGGGCAACACCGGGTGACAACGAACGGGAATTGCGAGCACGTCTCGCCTCAGCCCAGAAAATAGACTCCACCACAGTGGAATTGCTCCAGAAACAACTCGACTCAATACGACGATTGGACGGCCGCATTGGCGCCGCGAACACACACGAGGAGGTCATACAGAAACTCAATCAGATTATTCAGCTGATGACATACAGCCTATCCCCAGTAGTGCGTCAACGACTAGCTTCACTCATGTCCGAATTCGGCACGCTCGCCGGATGGCAAGCCTTGGATTTAGGGTCGCCCCTTGAAGCTTGGCAGTACTACGAGTTAGCACGCCTCGCCGCCTACGATTCTGATGAACTGCCTTTCAAAGTCCACGCCGAAGCCGAGCGCTCCACCATGCTCCTTGATTTTGGCAAGACCAACGAAGCTGTTCTCATTCTAGAAAATTCGCTGAAAAGATTCGGCAGTTCCAACTCGAAGCTGCAAGCATGGCTGACCGCATCGTACGGTGAAGCTCTGGCATTCAACGGTGATCACACAAGGAGCCTTAATGCCTTTGACCGCGCCTCAAACATACTCGAGAAATCAACAGACACAGTTCCTTTTGTTCTACTCAACGCCGCGCATCTCGAGCGCTGGCGAGGTCACGCCGTCACGCAGTTTTCGCCACAAATGGCGGAGGATATTTTGAAATCAAGTCTCAGCAGACTTGATGACGAGTCCCGCCGCGCCGAGAATTCACTTCGGATAGACTTGGCAAAATGCCTCGTTGAGAATGGAAATCAGGAGGAGGCGACAACCCACGTAGAGATAGCTGCCGCGATGGCTGTCGACATAGGGTCGATACGGCAAGAAAGAAGAATACGATCCATGGGAATAACCCATTTGAACTGACGCAGTCTAGACGCATGGGACAGTCACTGGAATTCAGTCCATCTCATGATCGCCCTCTCTTTGAAAGCTCTCTACACTTGCTCGACGCGCACTCTAAAATAGAGATATAGCGCATACTTATAGCCCGACGGGACGTAACCATCCATTTTATCATAGCCCAACTTTTGCCCCTGGTCAGTGAATATCGAAGCGCCAGCTTCATAATGCCCTCCCGACGGCGTGCCGAAATGATTATTGTAGATTTCGACAGAGAAGGGATCCGGAAGTACTCGAACTTGCTGACTTGCGAAGAGTACGCCGCAAGACCAAACTTGAGTCGGGTGAGCATTAGAGGAGGATAGAAATCCGCAGTACTGCTCCGCATCGGCGGCATATTTGGAGGAACTTTCCCCAACCTGCGCGGGGATTTGAACATGCGCGACCACATCTCGAAGATCAGCCGACGTAAGGTAGTCCGCGCCGGCCGCGTTGACGTAGATCCTAAAGACATAAGTATTGCCAGGAAATACGGCTCCCGATCTTTCCCAATAACCGTCCCGATCGGCCAACTGTTCATTCTTAAAGACCATAAAGGCGCGTTCGTCTCCGATAAACTTGTTGTTCACAATTGAGTTCAACACTGGGCCCCGAGCGGGACTCTCATCAGTATATATTTGCCTTTCCGGCCCCCAGGCTTCACCAAATCCGATATTTTCCGACCCCTCGCCCGGCGGAGGATTATTGCCACCACCTCCCGCAGGCGCTTGCGCCGCCGCATCGAATGCAGCCGAGTAGACCTTCTCAAGTGGAAAAGCAACTAAAGCTACGGAACAGGCGAAAATCGTCACTGCCAACGTCAGCGCGACCCCCCGATCCAGCTTCCAGGTAAGTCGGCAAGCAAACAGAGACAGGACCACACCTAGAGCAAGTCCAGCCGAGGCTACAGCAAGGGGCACGCATTAAGCTTGGCATGCTTAGGCCCTTGACGGGGGTTCAGGCACATCACAACTGCACTGCTGGATGATCTATCCAACCCCAAACGACCGGCAGTCGAGCCGTATGACTTAGGGCAGATCGTTTACTGGCTCACTCGATTGGAGCAGTGTGCTCGGGCGTATGCGGAAGCGCCCCGGGCTAGGCAACCAGGCAGTTGCCGGGTGCGAGATTGGGTGCGAACTCGCCTCTTCGACTGCCTTCAGTCCCACATTCGCACCCACAATTGCCCCGAAAACCGCAGTACAGCTGCAGTGCTAGATCCTCGAGCCAACTCAAAATCCGTCCAGTGTGCGTTCGAGTCGCACCGGGGGCACTTACAGCATCTACACTTCCTCGCCTGGTCTGCTGACCAGGCACTTCGTGTGCAGATGCCATGTTCTCGGTGATCCTTTCCGCCGTGTCGGCGATCTGGGGTAGGTCATCGGCTGGTAGCCGCATCTCGATGGCGACCTCGTCTCCCCCGCCTTGGAGCCGGAGGCTCAGGCTGGTGGCTTCGCAGAGGTCGCGGAGCAGCGCGTGGGGTGCTGCGGCCAGGTTGAGCGCGAGGTAGGGCAAGGCGTCAAGCAGGGCTTGCTCATCGGGCTTCGGCGGAGCGGCTCCGTCGCCGGCGTCCGCGTCGAGCGCGACCAACTCGGCCACCGCGGTCTTCTTGTCCGTCTCCAGGTCGTTGTAGCTGCCGCGCAGCGCCTGGGTGAACGGGTCGTCCGGGTCGCCCTGACGAGCTTGGCCGAGCAGCGACCGCTGCTGCCTGTTGACCTCAGCCACGGCTCGCTCCAGCCGAGTGCGCTTCGCCTCACGTTCACGATGCGCCGTATCGTCGGCCCCCGCGAGGTCCACGGCGAGGATCGCGCGCCGCTGCTCGCCGAACACCCGGTCGGTGAAGAACCGGGCGATCGCGTCGAGCAGGGCGTCTTCGCGGAGGTAGACAGTCTTCGGGTGGCCTTCGTACTTGTCCGGCCTGCCGCGGTTGTTGTTCCGCGGCCAGCACTTGTAGTAGACGAACCGGTGAGCGGCGTCGCCGAACATGCGCCGGCCGCAGCCGCAGAACACCATGCCCCGCAGCACGTTGGTCCGCCGCGCCGCCGGATGGGCGCTCTGGGCGTTCCCGTCACGTGAACCACGCTTGGCCGCCCGGCGCGCGTTCAGCTCGTCGTACATCTGCTTGGCGATCAGCGGCTCGTGCGCGGGCTCGTTCGACCACACCCACTTGATCGGGTCGTTGACCTTGCCGTTGCGCGAGCGCCGGGCGCGGCGGTTGTAGACCTGGTAGCCGGTGTACTTCGGGTTGCGCAAGATCTCGTAGACGCTCGTCTTGCCCCACGCACCGCGCGCCCGCGCCTTGTTGGGTGGCTCGGGCGGCGGGTACTTGTCCGGGTCGGCGTTGAGGCGGTCGGCGATGGCGTCGTAGCTGATGCCCTCGTGGTAGCGCCACATCGCGATCTGGGTGACGGTCTCGGCGCGCACACCGTCCGGCTCGAGCCGGGTCTTGGTCAGCCCCTTGGCCGCCTTGGCAGCATTGGGGTGCCGGAAGGTCTTGGCCCGGTAGCCGTAGCACGGCTTGCCGATGTTCCAGCCTTCCCGCACGTGCGTGCACAACCCGCCCCAGGACTGCTCGAGCGTGTTGAGCACCTCGTACTCGGCCACCGACTGGTTGATGCGACGCTGCAGAACCCGCTGCGCGCGACTGCCGGTAAGGGTGATGGGCTCATTCGCCGCGAACAGGGAAACCTCGACTTGCTCCAGCGCACGCTCGACCGTGATGCCCTCGAAAGCACGGCGAGCAATTCTCGACACACTCTCGCAGATGACAACATCGAATCGGCGCGTCGCGTTCGCGGCTTCGGCTAGCAAATCAGCGATTCCACCGTCGCGCGCAATGGGAATATCAAACTTCTCATAGTCGGACTTGCGCCCACGAGCCTCCAAATCCATGCGCCCAGATTCGACGTCATAGAAATGAGCGACCACCACCCACGATTCAGGGACAGCGGTTTTGCAGTTAGCCAGCTGACGGAGGAGTGATTGGCGAGGGTCTTGCTGATCTTCGGTGGACGTCCGGCCGATGAACGCCACCCGCACCTCGTCCCGCAACAACGCAGTGGGCATACCGAGTGGAGACACCGCGAAGTCGGACAGCCCGGAAGGCCCCGACACCGGGACCGCACCCAGCAACCCGGTTGCCCGCCCGGCGAGCGCCGGTGCCACCGGGTTGACCGTCAGGTTCTCATCGAGCGTCATTCGTGTTGCCGTCCTCCGCGGATTGTGACACAGCCCAGCGAACCAACCCGTCAACAGCGACGGCGATACGGCTCCGCAATGCCTCACCCGGTTTGCCACCCGCTCGAGTGACGTAGCCGGTAAAGCGGCGGCTACTGGAATGTTCAGACCGTTGATCGTAACACCAGACGGGCACCGAGCACGCATTTCCGGCCAGCTTCTCGCCGTCATCCTCGCACGACGTTTGTGGACCGAGACACGGTTGAGCATGGTCTCGGCGCCGGTCTCGTTCCCGCCCTGCCCCAGATGAAATATTCACGAATTGCCCCCAGACGAGCCCACGCAGCGACGCCATGCGAGCCCATCGAACGAGACATGCAGTCTCGCTCAGTCTCGGTCCCGCCAAGTGGCCGAGACCGCCGAGCAGCACCGAGACACCCGCAATCGCCTACCCCGAACCATGCACAACACGACCCCCAGTTGATTCGCAGCAATCTCGCACGAAACGCGATCAAGGCCGCACCTCGCTACCAAAGATCGACCACGAGCGCGTGGGTTCGAACCCCTGACGGGATACGTGGAGCATCTACGCGTGGTCGCACCCGTCGTGAGCTGCAGCTTTCCGCGAACGTCCCGCTGAACAAGACCCGCCGTCGGCCAGCGAGCAGCCGATGATCAACACCATCCGCCGCGACCTCGCCCTCTGGGTGCAATGCTTCTGCACCGCCCTGGTCGCCCTCGGCGCCGCCTACGCCTCCTACCGCCACGGCCGCGACTTCGCCCTCCGCTTCGGCTCCGACCACACCACCGCCGCCATCTGGCCCCTCATCGTCGACGGCCTGCTCATCATCGCCACCGTCGAACTCTGGAAAGGCCCCGCACACCACACCGGCCGGTGGGCCGCCTGGCTCGCCTTCACCCTCGGCATCAGCCTCTCACTGTGCGCCAACATCGCCGCCGCACCCAACCTCAGCGTCTTCGCCATCGCGGTCGCCGCCTGCCCTCCCCTGGCCCTGCTCCTCGCCGTCGAACTCCTGAACCGCGCCCTCAAACGCCATCGTGCCAACCAAACATCACCCGACCACACACCGGACATCAGTGCCGCGGCAACGGATCAGGAAACATCCGCCTCGGCACCGACCACCGCGGAGGAACGCATGTGGGCGCATTACCTCGCTGAGCAGGAGCAGGGCCGCACCCCGACCGGCGCCGAACTGGATCGCGTCGCAGGCACGCACAACTATGGGCGCCGTCTCCTCAGAGAATGGCGCGCATCCGGCCGCCTCCATAACGCTGAACTCAAGCAGGCAACCGCCGTCACGTGACAAGCAAATTGTATGCGCGAGCCACATCCCAAACATCGATCGAGGGGATAGGAAATCTACCCGCAGTAATGAGTGCGTCCGACGCTTCGCAGCCAAGCACCACGCCCCGAAAGCACCTGCGGACTTTTAATCCCCGGGTATGCCGTGTCAACGAGTGTCGCATAGTTCCACCCAGGGCTAATCTGTGCAGGTCAGGCGGCATTTTTCGCGGGCACTGATGTCGGGCAGTGTCGCGGCGTATCGGGTACTCTGGGAGCAACGGAGCCCAATCGGAGACCGCGATGCACCCATCAGCCCAGTTTCAGACCGCCTACGCTTGTCACAGTAGCGCCACTGAGCGTGATCCGGTTAGCCATTTGGGTAACTACGCGTGCGGCGGCACTTCTTGGGCTAGGCGCAATGCCGGTCGATTAGGTGATCTCGGCTGGTCGGCGGCGGTGTCCGGTCGTGGCGGGCGGGACAATGGCGATTGTTGAGGTCGGTGGCCTGCTGGCCTTGTGTTGCTGTCGATGCTCTGCCCGTTTGACAGGGAAGTTACTCATTTTCCTTTTGACCACACGGGGATAGCGTCGGTCCCGGCGTTGCGGGTTGATCCCGGCGATGACGTCCGCCAGCAGCAGCCGGTAGTGATCATCATTGTGGCGCAGGGAGAAAAGACTCCGGTCGCCAGATCCGGGACCGGAGGACACGCACGGTGTTCTTGTGGGAGAGCCGGTCAGGCTCCAGCAGGGCCTGACCGGCGGCGTCCACCTGCACGCACATCGTGGCGTAGTGCACCGCCAGATGTGCCCAGAACTCCTGCCGCACCCCCTCCGGCGACCTCGACCGGAAGATCTTCTCCTCGTTAAGCTGGACACTCTTGACCTGCTTGAAGAATCCCTCGATATCCCAGCGCTGGTGATAGACTGCGGCGAGTTCTGCCGCGGGAGCCCGCACCGGGTCCAGGACCGTGGTCACCAACCGGTAGACCTCCTGCGAACCGGGCAGCGTGTACTCGATCGCCCGAAGCCGGAACGGCCCCTGCCCCGAGGACTTCGGCGGGGTGATCTCAGCGATGAAAGACCCGTCGCCCAGGCGTTGCGCGGGCAGCAGCCCCAGGTTCGCCGACACTCCACGCCAGATCCGCACCCGTGGCCGCCGCCGCCAGCCAGCGCCGGAACGAGTAGACGTGCCGGTCCGCCAACACCAGCATGCCCGGCCGCAGCGAGGGAAACATCTCCTCGATCAGCATCGCCTCCCCGGCGGCATAGGCGTCCATCCGGGCGTCGAAGACCGCATGCGTGCCCACCTCGACCAGACACGCCGCCTGGATCTGCGGATACGCCGTTCTGCCCTCGCCACGGCCGGAACCCGGGCGGCCGAACTCGCGTTCGTTGTCGTCGGTGTCGGGCACGGTGAAGGTGGTCCCGTCCACCGCGGTCAGCAACCACTCCCGATACCAGGCACCCCGTGTTTCCTGCTGCGCCACGGGTTTCATCACCGCCCGCGCCACGGTTTCCATCGGACCCGCCCCCAGCCGGCTGTCCCAGTCGTGGTCCTGGATCAGATGGCGCACCTTGATCTGCAGGTAGCGCAGAAGGCGGTCCGGGGCCATCGTGTGCCCGTCCACCGCGATGGGGGACGTGCGCAGCGCCGAGTCGGGGTCGCGCAGTCGGGACTGTGTTGGCGAGGAGGCTCATCAGGCGGCCTCCGGGATCTGCACGCTACTGCCGGCCGCCTCACGGACGACGGCGATGTTGCGGCGAATCAGGTCAAACCGTTCGTCTGGGATCGGTCCCAGGTTCTCAATCCGTGGGGTCGGGGGTTTCTCGTAAGGCCCGACGAGCAGCATCTCGATACCCATCGCGCCGAGGATGACCGGGGCGGCGCCGTCGACCGAGGCGATCCATTCGTGCTCGCGCTGTTCGACAAGTTCCAGATGCCCGGTGCGGCCGAGGCCCACGAGCAGCGCTGTCATCGAATCTCCTTAACGAAGTTCAACGCCCAGCATCCTTGAACATCGTTAAGGTGTCAACTGTGGCGGCGATCATTGTCCGAAGTGGAGCGATATGACCCAGGGCGTCTCGAAGGCGTAATGAGTGGCGTTGATGACACCCGGTCGCTGGGGTCGTGTTCGTGATCCACGGGGTGTTGGCCGAAGAGGACATCTGGATGACATTTGCGGCGCAAGAGCGCACGCACCAGGGCACCGCACCCGGCGCCCCCCGGCCTGCGCCGCGAGGAGGTGACAGCCCGGGCACAAGTGTCAGTCAGCTACTACGAACGGCTGGAACAGGCACGCGCCTCCCGCCCGTCACCACAAGTGCTCGACGCGCTGGCAACAGCCCTCCAGCTCACCGGAGCGGAGCGCGATCACGGTTCGCCGCGATCGGCAGATCGGGTCAGGCCCAGCCCGAGTCCACCTGGCGATCATTCCCGGAGGCGGTGGCACGGTGAACATGACACGTCTGCTCGGCCCGGCCCTGGAACTACTCATCGGCGGCCAGCTCGTCGGCGTGAGCAGCCTCGCCGACGAACTCTCCCAATAAGGCAGCGAACTTTCGAGGTGCCTCCTGATGCAATGCGTGGCCGACATCAGGGATCACCTGGACCTCGCCACGCCACAGCGCGGGAAAGTCCAGCTTGCGCAGGTAGGCGAGGCTAACCAGCTGCTCAGCCTCGCCGTGCACGATACCCAAAGGCTGCTCCAGAGCCGAAACGATCGCGACTTCATCTGCGAAACGGCCCGCTCCGAGGCTGGCTCCAAGTCCCGTGCGGGCCGCACCGTCCGTGCTGAGAATGTCGGAAACGAACTCTCCGACATCGAACGACACGCCGGACGCGACGAAGCACCCGGCGACCGCCTTCGCCTCGGCCTCGGAGACCTGGTCGCTGAACAGCGCGGCCATAGCTGGGCTCGGCAAGAACGCCTCTGCCAATTGACCCGGCGTCGCGACAGGTGGAGCACCGAAAACGACGAAACCAAGCGCATCGGGCAGCTCGGGCGCTGCCTCCATGACAATCTGCCCGCCCAGACTCCAACCGACGACAACCGCATCGGCGATATCGAGCTCCCGCATGAAGCCGGTAAGTACGGCCACATATCCCGGCAGTGATAGGCGATTTTCGTTCCGCCGACAAGCACGTCGAGTCGATCCACCGAGCACCTCTCATATTATCGGGCGTTCCGCTAAACGGCGCCCCGATCCGAACTTGGTCTTATCGAAAATTTACGCCGGTCGACGCCAGGCTCCAGGCATAGAGACTTGAGCACGGCGCGGGCTGCCGGCGCACCGGACTGCTAGTCCTGCGCTTCCCGTGGACGATGGTCCTTGCTTCGCCCATCAGCGGAACTGACGGGCAAAGCACCTGGCCAGCGGCTGACCGAAGTAAGGCCCGCAACCGTCGCTCCGTTGGTAACCCTCGCGTTCGTGGAACCGGATCGCGTCTGGCTGCTTCACGCCGAAGTGCGGCTTCCGGAGAGCTGACGACTACAGCGCGCATAACATACACAATCCTGAACTAAGTTAACCCTACCGTTGTCCACCTTGCCCGAACTTTGTTAAATGAGTCAACCCTGATCAGGGCGCCACGCGGGAGCGGGCTGGGGTCGGCGACCCAGGCGATTCAGCCGCCGAGTTCCAGGCCGCCGTAGCCGATGCACAGCGAGCCCAGACCATGATCGACTCCTTAGGTTTATTTCTTCTACCCCTATTCGATCTTCGCCCAGACCTAAATGGACAGTCGGCGCGATCGGAGCGGTCATCTCGGCCCGTGTTCTTCAACGAACACCCCACCAGCGCCGCCCACAAACTGACTTACAGTCCCTCGCCCGGCCGCTCCATGACGATCAAGCACAGCAATCCCAACGGGACGGTGCACGGTGGCGTTCCGATCTCCCTGCTCGACTACACCCTGGATGGCACCACCGAGCAGGTCCTGGCGAGTTCGGCCGACGGTGGCTTGGCGACGGCTCGTCAACACACGATCACGATCTCGCTGACCACCCAGTTCTCCGGTGGCGCCAGGCATGGCCTCCCGCTGTTCGGCCGGGCTTGGGTTCAGCGCCGGACCCGGTCCATCGCCTTCGTCGCGGGCGAACCCACGAGTGGTGACCTGACCGTCGCCACCGCCTCCGCGATCTTCAAGACCCCCCGGCAGCCAGGGGCCTGAACAGGAATCGATACTAGCCACGAAGGCGGACGGGCAGCCAGGTGACGCCGCGCTGGAAGTCGGATCGCCGTGCGACGTCACCGACCGAGACCGCCAGGTCCAGATCAGGGAACCTGGTCATCAGCGCGGTGAAGGCAACCTGTGCCTGCACACGGGCCAGTGGGGCGCCGATGCAGTGGTGAATGCCGTACCCGAAACCCAGATGCTGGGTGCGCGGCCGGTCCAGCCGCAACTCGTCGGCGTCCGGGAAACGGGTGGCGTCCCGGTTGGCCTCCGCCAGGCTGACCAACACCAGCGAACCCGCCGGAATGGTTTGGCCACCGAGCTCGAAGGTCGCGGTGGCGCGGCGCTGCGTCGTGATGGCGATCGGCGGCTCGAACCGGATGAACTCTTCGACGGCGGTCGGCAGCAACTCGGGCTCGCCGCGGAGCCGGATCCACCGGCCCCGGTCCTCGAGCAGTGCCACCACTCCGTTGCCGATCAGGTTGACCGTGGTTTCGTAACCAGCGATCACCAGCATGAACACCATCGACGTCAGCTCGTCCTCGGACAGCCGATCACCCTCATCACGTACCGCGAGCAGACCACTCACGAGGTCGTTGCCGGGACGCGCGGCGCGGTCGGCCAGCATGGCCCGGATCCGCACCAGGAGTTCGGCCAGCGCGTCGGGCAGCTCGCCCTGCCGGGCCGGGCCGGCCGCGATGATCGCGGACCAGTCGCGGAACGCGGTGCGATCCTCGATCGGCACACCGAGCAGCTCGCAGATGACCTGCAGGGGCAACGGGTTGGCGAACACCTCGATCAGATCGACCGTCTCGTGGACGGTGATCGCATCGAGCAGCCCGGTGGCGATCTGGTCGATGCGCGGACGCAGGTCTTCGACGCGGCGCGGGGTGAACACGGCCGAGACCAGCCGACGCAATCGCGTGTGGTCCGGTGGGTCGAGAAACAACATCTGGCGCAGCATGGCACTGGTGAGCTCCGGCGTCAGACCAACCTCCCCGGCTGTGAGGACTTTGGACAGACGCCGTTCCGACAGCGCCTGCCGGGCGGCGTCGTAACCGGTGACCAACCAGCCCCACGAACCGTCGGGCAGCGCGATCTCACGAACACCGTGAGCCTGGTCCCCGGTCATCCCACTCTCCGCAATTCGTCCGCCTCGGAAATACTGGTGCCGCTCGTCCACGTCAAAGATCCGATCGTCAGCGGCCGCGAAGCCACCGACGCTCCACCAGTATTGACCTTCTACAATTCCGTTTACCAGGGGACGCCGTCACCAGTGTGAGCGGCACCTGGCTGGTGCTCGGGTTCGTCGAGGCGGCCCTCGCCACCTGGAAGCTTGGTGCGCGTTGACGTCCTACCTGCGCAGCCGCATCGCGCCGTACAAAGTGCCGCGCAGCTACGAGTTCACGAGTGAGCCCTTGCGGGACGAGGCAGGAAAGCTGCGCCGCACTACATACGCAGCGCCTCACCCGCGACCGGAGCACGAACCCGGTCGAGCGCTGATCACGGGTGCTGCCGGTCGGTGCTGAATTGCCGCGACTTCGGCCGACAGCTACGAAGCTCCGACGCCGTACCCCCGGCAAAGACGGCGACCTCTCCGCCGCCGGGACCGCCATATCCTCGACCGGGAACGCTCCCGCGGACGGACGCGAGCACACCGTCGTCCGTGGTCAGATCTGGCCGATTCCGCCGTCGACGGGGAGGTCGATCCCGCTGACGAAGCTCGAGTCCGCGGAAGCGAGGAAGAGCGCCACGCTAGCGATCTCGTGCCCGGCGCCGAGGCGGCCCACGGGTACCCGCGCGGCGATCTGGTCCTTGAATCCCGGCGGGAGGTCGGCGAACGCCGGGGTATCGATCGCGGCGGGACTGAGGACGTTGACGCGGATCCCCCGCTCCTTCAGATCGGTGGTCCACGTCCGGGCGAACGACCGCAGCGCCGCCTTGCTCGCGGCATAGACCGTCGTTCCCGGATCACCCTTCTCCGCGGCACCCGACCCGATGAGCACGATCGAGGCGCCATCGGACAGCAACGGCAAGAGCTTCTGCACGGTGAAGAACGTCCCGCGCACGTTCACCCCGAACACGGCGTCGAACGACTTCTCAGTCACCTCACCGATCGCCTCGTTCCAAGTCCAGACGCCGGCGCTCGCGATGAGGATGTCGACCCTGCCCAGTTCGGCCGCCACGACATCGGCCAGGCGGACCACGTCGGCGATCTCACCGACGTCACCGACCACACCGGTCACATCGTGGCCGATCGCGGCCACCGCCGCGTCCAGCCGGTCCTGGCACCGGCCGGTGATGACCACGTGTGCACCCTCCGCAACGAACAACTTGGCCGTCTCCAGTGCCAGTCCGGAGGTCGCCCCGGTGATCACCGCGACCTTCCCGCCGAGCTTCGCCATGTCACTTCCTATCTCAAAATGATAGTGCTCTCATTTTCGATACTTGCTGAGCGTACTGAAAGATGAGGGCACTCTCAAAGTTGAGACATGTCACATTTTGTTAGGGTGACCCGTATGCCCGCCAGCAAGAACCCACCGCCCACTCGCCGGGACGCCCACCGCAACCGCGAGCGACTTCTCGAGTGCGCCCGGCGCGCGTTCGCCGAACGAGGCGCGGAGGCCGCCCTCGACGGCATCGCACGGGAGGCGGGACTGGTGACCGGCACCCTCTACCGGCACTTCCCGACCCGTCTGGACCTGCTGTGGGCCGTTCTCGAACCGAAGCTGCGCCACCTGCTCGACGAGGTACGGACCTTGCCCGAACTGGGGCACCCGTGGGAGGCGTTTCGCAGCCTGCTGGAAGTCCTGTGTTCGGCCCAGGCCGAAGATCGGGCGTTCGGCGACTTCCTGGCGAAGCGGTTTCCGGGCGACGACCGCACCGAGGCCTTGCACAGCGAGATCTGCGCACTCGCACAACGCGTTCTAGAGCGGGCACAGGAAGCCGATGTCGTGCGCTCGGACGTCACCGGCGCCGACCTCTTCCTGTTGTTCTGGGCAAGCGGCCGAGTCGCCGAGGCCACGCGGCACGTTGCCCCGTTGATGTGGCGGCGGCACGTGTACCTGGCGATGGACGGGTTCCGGGCCTCGAATCGGCTCGACCTGCGGGAACCCGCATGGGACGCGGACCAGCTCCACCGGGCGATGGCCGTGCCCGGAAAGCAGGCGGTCAGAACTTCCACGGCGAGGTAGCCCACGGCGGCCGCGCCCCGGACGGTGGTCTTGGACCCGCAGCGGTCCTCGGCGCCTCGGATCCAGGTTCAACCGCACGCCCCCAGCTTCCGCGGGGATTTCGAGCCGATCGCCCGGAAGATCCTCGTCGCCCGCTCCCCCAGTCTCGTCGCGGCCGATCCCGCCGATCTCGAATGGCGCCGGCTGCCGGAATCGGTCCGCGTGACCCCCGGTGGCGGACAGCTGTGACGAGGCACCGGGGGTTGCCCGTCACCGGGCGGCGGTGGAGCGGTCCGGCCGGGCCGGTCCACCGCTCCGGCCGGCCCGCTCCACCACACTCGCCTGCCGCAGCAGGGCCAGTGCCGCCTCCGACGGTGACCCGGCGGGCGTCGTGCACACCACGACGGACTGCCCCGGCGAACGCGCGAGGACGAGGGTCTGCTGGGTGACGGTCACCGCACCGACGACCGGATGGCGCAGCTCGTAGGTGGCGGCGTCGCACGGCGTCACCCGGTGGTCGCCCCACAACGCCACGAATTCCGGGCTCTTCATCGTCAGCTCGCCGATCAGCTCGGTGAGCAGCCGGTCCTCCGGGTATCGGCCGACGGCGATTCTCAGGTTGCCCACGACGGCGCGCGCCTTGCGCCGCCAGTCCCCGTAGAGCTCCCGGCAGTGCGGGTCCAGGAACAGCATCCGGCTCATGTTCGGGCGGCGCGCGGGGTCCTCCGGGCTCAGCGGGTCCATGTGGCCGGCGAGCAGGGCGTGGCCCAGTGGGTTCCACGCCAGCACGTCCGTGCGCCGGCCGAGGACGAGCGCCGGGACGCCGTCGAAGGCGCGCAGCAGGTCCCATGTCTCGTCGGTGAGCTTCTCCGGCCGGGGCCTTCGAGCCCGCGACACCCGGCGGGAGGCCTCGGCGAGGCGTTCCAGGTGTTCCCGCTCGTGCTCGTCGAGCAGCAGGGCGCCGGCGATCGCCTCGAGCACTTCCGCCGAGGCGCCACGGGACACGCCCTGTTCGAGCCGGGTGTAGTAGGACACGCTGACCCCCGCCAGCTGCGCCAGCTCCTCCCGGCGCAGCCCCGCCACCCGCCGGCGCGGCCCGAGGTCGCGGAGACCCACATCTTCCGGGCGCAGCCTGGCCCGCCGTGCTTGCAGGAAATCGCCGAGCGGGCCTGGTCCGTTCATCACTCCACTATCCACGCGCCCGGCACCGCCCAGCCAGACCCTCCGGGGGATAGGACAACGCGGGGCTGGTCGGCGCGCGGGCACACGATCAGGCTCGACCTGGTCAGGGCGGCTGCCGGCGACTCACGAGGAGTGATCATGGATCAGATCAGGCTGGGCGACGTGACCGTCACCCGTGTCAAGGAGTACTACGGCTCGGTCGAGATGGGCCCCGCGGACTTCTTCCCAGGAAGCCCCGACGGCGCCTGGGACGAGCACCAGAGCTGGCTTTCCCCGGATTTCCTGGACCCCGAGTCCGGCGAGTGCGTCTCGGCCATCCAGACCTGGCTGCTGCGTAGCGAGGGCCGCACCATCCTCGTCGACACCGGGGTCGGCAACCACAAGGACCGCCCCTACGCGCCTGTCTGGAGCCGGTTGGACACGAACTTCCTGGACAACCTCGCCGCCGCCGGAGTCCGGCCCGATGACGTCGACATCGTCATCAACACGCACCTGCACATCGACCACGTGGGCTGGAACACCTACCTCGACGGCCGGACCTGGGTGCCGACCTTCCCGAACGCCACGTACCTGATGACGCGGCAGGACTTCGA